>CAIMVM010000082.1 GCA_903844895.1 uncultured Pseudomonadota bacterium | reverse complement strand
CCAGACGGTTCCATGCCAAAACTGATCTGAAATCTTTCCTGGATAAAAAGTCTCTTTTCATGCGGCAGAGTTTTGCATGCTTCGACTATGGTATCTTCCGACCCACTTGGCTTTCTCCAACAGAACCTTTCCATAATTCCCTCAGCAGCAAATAAGTTGGAAATGAATAGCAACTGCACGCACGAGTTCACAAGAGCTTCAAGTATCGGCTCTGAAAAAGATATTCAGGTGACATGTTTTTTATGGACAGCAAATGCTTTTGCGACCAAAATCTTTAGGATTCATTTGAGGGAACATCGAGATGACTTGGAATCGAATGATAGTTTGTCTATTTATTTTTTCTGGATGTAAGAGTCCCATGGAAAATGTGAACGTTAAAGCTATCGATACCTCTGCGAGTCCAGCCCAGAATGGAAAATGGGATACCATTTATACCCTCAAAGATCTCACCAATACATTTGTCGGCACCCATGAAATCCCTCGCCCAAATGGAGGTTGGTGGGTAGCTCCCATCCATGTCAACTTGACTGCTAGCGGCAAGGTTCTCATTACGGGGTGGAGCCGACCTAAAGAAGACTTTTGTGAAGACCACCAAGGGCGTCTTAATGGAACCACTTTTTTGCTGGATCCAAGCGATCTTTCCCCACAGCCAGGACAGCCCATGTATCCGATAAAGCCCCTTGATGAGGTGCCTGAAAAAAATGGTGATGTTCTATATTGTGCAGGCCATGCCCCTTTAGACGACGGTCGAATACTCTTTATGGGTGGTGCAAGGTATAAAAATTTGGGGGACGTAGAGTATCCACCAGATTTTAAGCAACTTGAATACGGCCTTCCTTATGCTCGTATTTTCAACCCAAACCAGAGCTTTTTTTCGAGAGTCAAGCACCACAATCCAGGAGATCCTCGCCCCTTCGATGCTGCCTCGTGGCCTAGTGAAGGTGGAGGCGGGCTTCCTTATGAACCTGGCATGATGTGGTACCCTACGAATACACGTCTACCGGGTGGCAGAATGCTCACGAATGGAGGCCTTGCCCGTTGGACGGGAGTTTTAGATCCTAAAAAGTGGAATTACCTTAATAAAAGTGTAACTATTTTCGACCGTCGCGCCTTCGACAATGGAGGGAATCCATGGAACCTATGGGTTTCCCACGACAATGCTCCAAGAGAAGTCGGCATTGACCTCTTTGATTACCCCCGTGTATTTTTGCTTCCTAAATCTGTACTTGTTGCTGGGATTAAGCGTGAAGTTGCCATATATGGCGGCCTTGGATGGGACCCCAAGGATCCTACCTATATGCCAAGCATCACTTTTTTAAGCTTAGATCCGAGCGTTCCTGAAGACAAGAGATTTGCTACACCTCCCAACTCCAAAAGACCTTTGGCTGGCATGCTTCACGAAACCACATCCGCACTTTTGCCTTCCGGTGAAATCCTGATTACGGGAGGAGGAAAAGATGCCGATCAAGATGGTCAGCGGATCGACATTTATAATCCAGAAAGTGATTCTTGGAGATCCTCTCTTAACACCGGAATTACCAGACAAAAAGGTTCGTCAACCCTTCTCCCCGACGGAAGCGTGCTGATATTGGGAGGAGAAGACTCCTACCAAGCCGATAAGAATTTAGGTGACCGAAGACAGCCTACAATATTCGACTCCATTTCGGGAAAGTCTTGGAATCTTGCTCCCTGGACAGCCGACTCCCACATGCGCGGCTACCACAACGTATCTTTGCTACTTAAAGACGGGCGAGTTCTCGTTGGCGGCGGTCGCATTTACACCCAAAACGCCGAAGGAAAGTATCGCATCGGATGTGAACGCCCTGAACTGAGAATCTTCAGCCCTCCGTATTTGTTTAAAGGACCGCGACCGACTTTTACAGACTTTAAAGAACAAACCACAATTTCCATAAACAGCCCCAAGGTGCGGATTCGTTTTTCCGGGGCAAACCTTCGAGAAAAGAATGGAGTTGTGCTCATGGCCTTGGGTGCCTTTACACACAGCTTCGATCAGAATCAAAGGCAAGTTCCCTTAGATTACAAGATAATTTCGGAAAATGAAGTTGAAGTTACCCCTCCCCCCAATAGCCAGGTAGCCCCCGAAGGTGAATATAACCTCTTTTTAGTCAGCGACAAAGGAGTACCCTCTTTAGGTAAAGGAGTTCTTATCAAATGAAACGAAGTCTACTAGGAATCTGCACAAGTTTCATCCTTATGCTTACTATGAATAGCTACGCCTCAGGCCAAGCTCCCGTAGTACACTCAACTAAAATATTCCTAAAAGGCATGGTGTGTTCTTTTTGTGCCCAAGGACTTATAAAAGCCTTTAAGGGCGTCGAGGGGGTAGCCTCCGTTCAAGCTTCACTCGATGATGGTTCCATAACTTTGCAATTTTTAGATGGCAAAACGCTGTCTGATGAAAGCATTTCTAAAATCGCAAAAGACAGCGGATTTGATGTGAAAAAAATTGAACTTCAGTCCCATTAACTGCTTATAAATCCACTGCACTCAAACCTCTGTCGCCCAGTTAAATTGAAAACTTCCTCTAAGGCTTACTCCCGTTTCCCATAACATGTTTTGAAAAAAGAAACGTAGCATGGGAGTGATTTCGCTATGCCTTTGCCACTTGTCATAATCTGCCTGAATGAGAACCCAGGTGTGGAACCCCCCCACAGCGGCAGAATAAGGGGTAAAACCTAGCCTTGCTCGAGCGTATGCATATTGGCGCTCATCTTCGTCGCGGGTAACCTCATAGCGCAGAGCGCTATAAAAAGTTCGCGTTTCCGTATCGACATCTATAGCCAATATCCCAGCAGGAACAGTTTCAGAATTAGAACTTGAAGAGGTCATTCCACCAGCACCCGCTGTCACATAAACATTGGTCTGTTGACGGTCTTCATTCTCCCTCAGAACTAGATAGGAAACCACGGGAGCAAAAAAGATATCTTGCCCCTCATCTTTCTTAAATGAACTGAAATGAACCCCCAATGACCATTCTCGCCCTATCGTGTAGGCACCCATCAACTGGTTTTGATGAATTCTGTTCTCATTCATAAGAGACCAACCACCCAGAAAAGCAATCGGGCGAGCTTGAACTGGCCGACAAATGCACGCTGCAAAAACCGGAAGTATAAACAGCCAAAGCATCGGCGAGCAGAATGGAGACTTTGAATGATGCAACATGAAATTCAATCCTAGAAAGGTCACTTGTCTGGCAGCAAACAGCACGTTAGCAAAAAAAGAGTATAGAGACCAATTCAAAACGTCAAAACAGAATCGGAAAGTCAGTAATCTCCTCTGCTCTGGAATGGTGCTGTTTCCTGAGTCCCAACGGAGTTTGTTTGGTTGCAAATTTAAGATTCGCTGCAATAACAAAACCTATCTCGATCTAACGGATTTAAAGCGAATTTAATGCCACCCTCATACTGACGCGAGTATCAAGAACTTGGCTCGCACAACTATTTTAAGGCCGCGCCTGCAGGATCTTTTGGGGACGCCAACAGCAGCTTAGGGATCGCTGCTACCATATCCGCCAACTGAGAAGAGTCCCCTGATGCCACAACTTTTTTATCAGGTCCCACCAAAATATAGTGAGGGATTGCGGGCACCCAGTACTCCACACGTAACTTGGTCTCGTCTGTAAGGTAAACTGGATACTGGATTTTTTGATCCGCTACAAACCCACGAACTTCGTTTATATCCTCACTGGTCAATGCCCGCACTTCAAAGCCTTTAGGACCATATTTTGCCGTGAGTTCATTAAGCTTTGGTATAGAAGCTCGGCATCCCGGGCACCATGTGGCCCAAAAAGTAATGAGAGTTACAGGCTTCAAGTATGCACTTAATTCCACGATTGCTCCGTCAGCGAGATCCACCACCTCCTGTGGAGGCAGAATCTTGCCAGGCAACTCGGTATGCATCATTTCTTCATATTCCTGGCGCGAACCCAGCATGGAGCGAACAGACAGGTCTTTCCCCCCACGGCGCAAGACCAAATTTAACTCAGTTCGAGGCAAGTGTTGATTGACTTCTGCCGTCATTTGGCTTGCAGAATGCATCAATTTGCCCTCAATACTGACCACCTGATCACCCACTTGGATATCAGCTCGCGAGGCGGGCATTCCTGGAACCACCGCCTTAATAAATATTGCGTTATCGGCTTCTTTTAAGGCTACGCCTAGCATGCCTTGCTGCTCAGAGGAACCCAAAAACTGGGATTTATTCTCTGCCTGATGGCTTTCCGGACGAAGCCACCATATGAGCCCCGCAGTGGCAAAAAGAGCACCACTTATGAATATCCTCACACGATTTTTCATACCATTGCCTCTCTCGACCCTTCTTGAAAGGTCATTCCGTTTCTTCACCGATTGGGACTCCATCCACTAATTCTTGGACTTCAATTGCACAATGACAAACGGTTTTACAATGACAAAATTAAAGATTTCCTCTTCTATCAATTCCCAGCTCTTGATCTGATCACCTTGAGGACGAAACAAGAGGTTTGCGTTAAGCCATTCTTTGACTTTGCTCGCTTGGTCGTTAGCAATGGCGTGACCAACTTCCATCAGGTCGAGACTAGGACCCGCAACGAGAAGGTCACCCCGCGTTTGATGCGGAGCTAGGCTCTTCCAATCAATGGACTGAATTTCGATATTAAATTCCTGCACTCCCAGGCCCATCCACAAATAAAAATCAACTTATGACCAAATGAACATGCACTCAGCCTACGGAACTATCATAGACCGATCCTTAATTGCCGGCAAAGTATTTTCCTAGTATCTGCGGCCAGACACATATCACCAAATACCTTAACACCTCAATATTACGTGCACTTACATCTCGATATCTTGATCTAAAAGGCTTCTCAGTTCCCGCACCTGCGGAGCGCTCTCGTGAACTATAGACTTCACAAAGATTGCTGGTTTCGCTCAAAGAAGCATCCTAAAATTAAGCTGCGGAGCCTTTTTGAGAATAGAAGTTTTCAAAAGAAAGCAGTCTTACCTGAGCGTTATGGAGCACTGCGTTGATTCAAATCATTTTAGCACTTATGAAACAAATCTTCAGTGGTAAATCCCTAAAATTTGTTGGTGAATCGCACCGGGCTTTGTTCACTAACCACAGCTCACGTCAAAGATGTCAGTCCTATGAAACGTTGACCCCTCAAATGAAGAGCCATATGCGGGAGATTCGCAAGTACGGTCCGGATGGTGTATTACTACCATCTGCAAAGCAATCAGATGTCTTGATCATTAGTCATCGCAAAAAATCTCGATACTAGATTCTGGCACCTTAGGCGTTAGAATCTAGTATCCTTTACGCTCTATGCCCACGAACCAGAAAACCTGCCTCTAAGTTTCAGCAATCAACTTCACAGCCGCAATTTTGACTCATAGGAAACCTTTCCCTGCTTCCACGTTTTAATTAAATCAACCCAGACACCTTTTACTTAGGTCGACCCAGTAAAGGCTTACTGGGGGGGGGTAGCCAAAAATTCGAGTTTAATCACTAAAAATAGGGGAAAGAAAGTTCTTTACTGAAAGTATTATCCTTAACACCGGATCTGCGCCTCCACGGACAAGTTCCCATCCGAATAGAATTGGCATAAAATAGATTCATTCGAATTCTTAAAACAGATACAAGGACCATTTATGCCTTCTTTAAAGTTTTTCGCTGCAGGAAGTTTAATGTTAGCCTGGTCTTGTAGACCCATGACCACCCCCCTCAACACTCAATCTGAAGTTGCTAGTTTACAATCCAAAACGGGCCAGATCCTTGGTGTGCAAACTAAGAATGGAAGAACAGAATCTGTATGCATTCATAAGTTTGTGCATCCCAACTATGAAATTTCCACCCCCCAAGGTAGTGAATGCGGACTCAATCGCAGAGTAGCCCCACCTAGTGAAATCGATTATGAGACCCACGCCTTCGAGCCATGGCTCAAAGAGATTGGGCCTCAGTCCATGATAAAACGCAATATGCGCTATGCCACCAGCCAGATTTTTCCTAAAAAAATAGACAATCTTGAATTTAAGATTTCATTTCCCCTCTACGGAAAACCTCGGTGCTTCCTTCAGCCGCGCGCCCTCGAAGCTCTTAATCTAGCCTCGGCAAACTTAGTAAGACGGGATCCTAGCCTAAGGCTTATGGTTTTAGACTGCTATAGACCTATGTATGTTTCCCAAATTATGTGGGATAAAGTTAAAGACCCCATCTGGGTAGGCGCCTCGGGCAAAAGCGGTCATAATATTGGGGGGACAGTAGATCTCACGCTTGCTAACTTAGTTGAGGGGCAAGTCAAAGAAATCAACATGGGTTCTCCGTTTGATCTCTTCGACAAAATAAGCAACTACATCCCTAACAGTCTCGATGTAAACAGTGCCGCTTATAGAAATCGCACCCTACTGCGAAAAGTCATGACTGAAAGCGGATTCGCACCTTATGATAGCGAGTGGTGGCATTTCAGCCTTGACAAGAGCAGACTCGAAAACAAAGATCACCTAGATTTACCGCTTTAAACCAACCTCTTTCGGAGGTCGGTTCGGCTTTATGAGGAGTTCTGATCAAGTATACCGCTACATGAAACTTATGAGATGGTAGATGCGCTAGTCGCCTAGCAGCACCCCCAGTGAGAACCCGTCGTGCCTTACTAAGGCAACGGGCTCCTGATCAAATCATTTGCTTGTCTGTAAAATGTAGATAGCCTGCTGTTCTCCCGTTAGGAACTATTATTTTCGACAGGAAGTTTTTAAGCCATAAATAGAGCTTGAAAGCAACTAGAATCCATCTGGGAATACCCCAAAATTTTGACTTGACATAAGTGGTTGATTTCTGAGGAGTAAGTCCTATCATGTTTGTATCTCACGCAAAATATGAAAGGGCTCCCCCTCATGAAATCAACTGGTATTGTAGATAGATTAAACTGCT
>CAIMVM010000081.1 GCA_903844895.1 uncultured Pseudomonadota bacterium | reverse complement strand
CTCATCACAAACTCTACATATTACAGACAAGCAAATGATTTGATCAGGAGCCCGTTGCCTTAGTAGGGCACGACGGGTTCTCACTGGGGGTGCTGCTAGGCGACTAGCGCATCTACCACCTCATAGGTTTCATGTAGCGGTCGTTATGCAGTGCAATCTTATCAGACAAAATGCCACTCCTTCAGAGTTTCAGGTGCCACGAAGTTAGTAGGCAGATGCAGCTTGAACTTGGTGAGGGGGTTGAGGCTAGCCTTCAAGCGGCGTCTCCAAGTCTCCGAGAGACCGCCACTCAAATCACCAAGCAGTCCAATCATTCCGCGAACGCCAGGGCGATCACGCAGGGCTAACCGCGCGAGTTCGTTCGGCGTGACGCCGACGAGTTTGCGATTTTCAAGGATGGCGCGGAGATTTTCGATGGCTTTCCTTGGTGGGCAGTCAGGGATGTTCGCGATGTGGCCGGCAGCATCGAGAAACATAATGGCTTCGTCTGTGGCATCATCGCCGTAGCGGTTTAAGTCTCGAAGCAAAACTTCGACTTCGTTTGTGCCAAGTTTCTTATTGGTTGCCACGATGGGGCGAGCGGGAACCTGAGTTGTCAGTCCGAGGTAGTTATATGCTGAGAGACCTGCCATGACGATTCGTTCCCCACGTGCCAGTTTTGTTGCGATCTCAACAGGCGCGGGTGGTGCTTCTCCAATGAGGGTTTTCTTGGGAGCGTAGTAAAGGCCATGCCCATAGCGCCTGAGTGTACCCCTTGCATAAAGGGTGGCGAGTACTGCGGCCACCTGGCGTGGCGGAAGATTTGGAAAGTCGCTCAGTGTCCAAAAACGCCCTGGGCCAGCTTTTTCGATGGTTAGACGGACCTCTCGCGTTATAGGGATTTTTATTTTGAGGCTGTTCGCCATACTTCCCCCTGGCTTATAGTGACTCACGCTCTGATAAAGATAACCATCTCCTTATCGGTTTCGCAAGTAAAAACTTTATTTTAATCCTATTTATTGACTTTAAACACCTGTAAATATTGCGCTTTTTTATTTTCTGAGCTGACTCGCTCCGAACGCTACTGTCAGAAGTATTCCATCGTTTTTTTCGTTAAAACACCTTCCTGTTTGAGCCCCTGAATAGGCTCTATTTGCAGCGTGTTGCACTCCGATGGCGGCGTAAATACGGAAATGTTCCGACAAATAGAATTAGAAAACCCAGACGATAAAAAAATCAGAGCATTTAACGAAGGATCTGGTCACTCCAAAGCTGCTTTAGAAAATCTGCGACAGATAGAACTTCGATTCCATCTTGAGTTCGCCTGGAAATGGGCTCTCGACTCACGATAATTCTCCTCCCAACTTCTGGGTAGTCCGCTTGAAGCTCCTTCAATCCCTTCATGTGATCGCTATGGATTCGGTCACTGGACTTAGCTTCGATGGCACAGCTCATCGGTCCAATAATAAAGTCTACTTCTACACCTGTCGTAAGTTGCCAGTAAGTAAGCTGCTCGGTTCGCTGATGATACTCAAGCCAAGCACAGAGTTCGTGATGAACCCAGTTTTCAAATGCGAAGCCAAAATTGGTGGATTTGGGTGCTACTGATCCTCGCTGGGCCAAGTGGTTGACTATTCCTACATCAGCGAAATAGAATTTTGGACTCAACGTCTGACGCCTTTTCGGTCGAAGCGCATAAGCTGGCAAGAATTTCCCTAACAAAGTATCTGAGAGAATTTCATAATAAGATTTAACCGTAGGTGCAGACACTCCGCAATCACGCGCTATGGTTTCATAGGAAACGACTTGAGTGTCACCCAGTGCGGCGGTTTCTAGAAAACGGCTAAATGGTGCTAATTTTCGGACTAATCCTTCTGCAAAAATTTCCTCCTTCAGATAGTCGGCGCAGTAAGACTTCAAAAGAAGTTGATACTCATCAGAATCATAAATACTTGGGATGTATCCACGACTCAACATCTGCTCGAGGTTAAATTCCTCGCCAAGTTCGCGAGAGACTAAACCAAACATTTCATATCGCAAGGCGCGCCCACCGAGCAGGTTGGCATGATTTGCTTTTACTTTTCTCGCGCTTGATCCGCACATAATAAAAATCACCTGATGCTCTTCAATCAGATAATGAATCTCATTAAGAAGCTGCGGTACTTTTTGAATTTCATCAATAACGACGCTAGACCACTTATTTTGAAGTACCCTCTCTCTAAGCAACTCTGGACGAGCTTGATAGGCAGCAAATTCTTCGCTTTTCAATAAATTAATTTGGGGTAGGTCTTTGTAAAGAAGTCGCAAAATCGAAGTTTTCCCGACTTGTCGCGGCCCCCAAAGGAAAAATGTCCGTTTCGGTGTTTTGGGAAGCCTAATCGCTCGAAAATACAACTAAAACCTCTTCTTTGTTTTTTCATGTAAATCCAAAGTACAGCTTTAGTTTACCGATTTTTTAAAGTAAAGGCAATAGAAGTTCCAGGGGGCGATGCCCCATTTCGAGGTATTTTTTAGTATATTCTTCGTTGCTGCTCGCTAGGACCTTGTAGACTTAAGGCAGCACTTCATTTGGAGAAGTCGCAAATTAAGGTGGGCTGATGGGGTATTTCACGAGATTGAGCCAGTCGATTTCACGTAGTTTGAGCCACCGGCTGACCGGGCCGAAGGGACGCGGTGTTGTGATTGCACATGGGCTGGAGATTTTCATCATTCGTCTTTGCCCCTAAAAATAGGCAAACATGCATTCCCAGGCTAAAAAAGGGCAACAGCTGCCCACAGCCGGGCTCTCTTTTTTTAAAAATCTTGGATAGAAAAAGCACAGGAATTATCCTTAAGCTGTCCCCTATAGGAAAATCGGCTAGCAGTCTAAGGTGAAAGCTGTCGCGTCCAAAAAGTTAGGACCACTCATTCTCTTCATAGAGCATTTAGAATTTGAAGGTGTTTTTTATGGGAGGTCTGCCCCGGGAGGTAAAAAACAGACTCTTGATTCCAAAATATTCGCATGCGAAGGAAATCTTCCAAAGTGCGAGAAGCGATCTTCTAGCTGATCAGCTTTTTAAATTCCTCTTCAAATCCAAGCAAGGAGAGTCCTCCTCCCGTGTGTAGGAGCAGAGTTTTTCCTGGAAGTTGGCCTTGGTCAAAGTTTTGTTTGGTCCATAAAAAAGATCTCGCCGTATAGATGGGGTCTAGCAAGAGACCGTGGTTTTGCCAGATGTCTTTGAAAAAGAGCCATTCCCTTTTTCCGATGGGAGAGAGGCCCGAAGAAACTGGGATCTCGCGACTGGGTGGGGGCATGGGAAGATTCAGCTGCTTTGAGATATCTTTAGTGAGGAGGTGCAAATCCGCTGGAGCTACTTTCAAGGTAATCAGGGAAGAACGCTCTAGGGTAAAAGAGAGAGCAGCTGCCGTGTAGCCCGTTCCTGCATCACAAACAATCTGATCGTAATCATCTTCTAGATCCAGTCCTAAAGTCAAAGCTCCGGCCAAGCTCCAAGGATGGTTGGCTCCTTCTGGAACTGTGACAAAAGTATCTGAGGGAACAGCTGCCGTTTGACTCATCATGGCGTTTAGCAGGGCATTGCCTTTCAGAGGACTTTTAGCTTTCGGGCTTAGCATTTCAAATGGGATGCCAAGCTCTCGTGCAGAGGCAGCCATGGCAACGGAATTATTAGAAAACAAGCTCCCGGCGATTTTAAGGCCGGGAACCTTCATTTCTAAGGCCATCGCAAAAAACGAGGCGTGCTTGCGTCTTTTGGGTCCGCTACTTATAAAACTGAGCTCGTCTTCACGCTTAACCCAGACCTCACCATAACTATTTTTCCAAAGCAAATGGGTTCTCGAACGCAGCGGCCAAGGCATAAAGGGGTGACGATCGATAAAACGTTGGCACGACTCCCGCATTATCTAGCAACAGATTCAGACGTGGAGGTGAACTTGATATCAGGGTGTCTTTCAAGCAAGTACTTGAGACGCCAGTCGTGATCGAGCAAGATGGTTTCATTTCCATGTTGGTCAAGACAAATGTTTTGGGATTGCTCGCGCCTAAATTTCTCAAGCTTGACTTTATCTTCACAGTGAAACCATCTCGCCGCAGAGTAGGGGAGTTGGGCCATTTTAACTTTGACACTGTATTCCGCTTCAATTCGGAATTTCACCACATCAAACTGCAAAACTCCCACAACTCCTAAATATTGTTCGTTGGAGTGGACAGGTCTAAAGACTTGAACAGCCCCTTCTTCAGAAAGCTGATCTAGCCCTTTTCTAAGTTGCTTGGACTTAAGGGGCTCCGTTAAAACCACCCGAGTAAAATGTTCCGGCGCGAAAACAGGGATGCCCGTGTAATGGAGTTTTTCACCTTCCGTTAAGCTGTCACCGATTTTGAAAACACCTGGGTCATGAATACCTACAATATCACCTGGGTACGCTTCATCGACGAGGGAGCGGTCTTGAGCCATAAAGCTAGTAGGTCGGCCTAGGCGCATTTCTTTTTCATGGCGGACGTGAAAGGCTTTCATGCCCCGTTCGAACTTACCGGAACAGATGCGCATAAAGGCAACCCGGTCGCGGTGTGAGGGGTCCATATTGGCCTGGATTTTAAAAATAAAAGCTGAAAACTTTCCTTCATCAGGCATGACGACTCGTTCTAAGGTAGGTCTCTCCCTCGGAGCAGGCGCTAAGCCGATCAGATTGTCCAGAAGGGTTTCCACCCCAAAGTTATTTAATGCGGAGCCAAACAAGACCGGAGCGAGCTCTCCAGCCAAATAAGCTTCCATAGAAAACTCATCTCCAGCCCCCAAAAGCTCAATCTCGGCACGCAATGTGTCTGCCTGCTCCGGTCCTAGCTCTTTGTCTAAAAAAGGATCTTGTAGACTTAGATTTTTTAAGTCGACAGGGCGACTACGATCCGCATTGCGCTCGTAAATGAGGAGTTGATTCAGACCACGATGATAGACCCCTCGAAAGCGGTCCCCCATGCCGATAGGCCAGGTAACAGGATAGGTTTTAATCCCTAATACCTGCTCAATTTCATCCATAAGCTCAAAGGGATCTCGGCCTTCCCGGTCCATCTTATTGACAAATGTCATGATCGGAGTGTTGCGCATGCGACAGACTTCAAAAAGTTTTTTGGTCTGCGTTTCTACGCCGTTGGCGGCATCGATAAGCATAAGCGCGGAATCTACGGCGGTAAGTGTACGGTAAGTGTCTTCCGAGAAGTCTTCGTGCCCAGGGGTATCGATCAGGTTAATTTCATGATCTTTATAGGGAAACTTCATTACCGAACTGGTAACGGAAATGCCCCTTTGCTTTTCAATTTCTAGCCAATCTGAGGTAGCAAACTTTTTTGATCTCTTAGCTTTAACGGATCCGGCCATTTGAATGGCTCCCCCGTAAAGCAAGAGCTTTTCAGTGATTGTGGTCTTTCCGGCATCGGGATGGGAAATAATGGCAAACGTGCGCCTTTTAGCAATTTCTTGATCTAGCTGACTCATGGTTTTGGATCCTAATTTCAGGGATTTCTGTTGGTAAAAAAACGCAGATTTTGAGATCTGCAACGAGGAGTTCAGAAAAGTCAGAAATTTTTTGAATTCATATCAAACATGAGCTGTCCCTAAATGAGTTGCGGCGACGTAACTTCGGGCTCTATCAAAGTGGAGGCAGTAGCGACGATTTTCGTAACTACCTGATACCCAAGGAAACATAGAGCGTTCCGTGGGATGGTACTAGCATATCGCCCCGAAAACTTCAAGGTCTATAAGCCTAAAGTCTCCCACCAAGGAATGTCTGTCAATCTGGTTTTGAGTGCGCCGGGTGCGTAAACTAAAGGTTTCACCGAGCTGTAGTAGGCAAAGAGGTCCTCGGTAGAACTGCAATACTCCAGTGGTCTGCCATGAGAGCCAAGGCAGACTTGCATCCATTTTGAAAAAAGGATGGGATTACTTCCCCCTTTTTTTCCTTCCCATTGTCTCGTTTGATTGATTGCGGTGGCCAAAAGTTTAATTCCACGGCCGGTATACGACGGGGCAAGAAGCGGCAAGTTCCAATTGGTTTTTGTGTGCCGGATCTGAAAACGATCCCCAAAAAGTCCCAATGAGGGTTTCAGATTTTCAAGAACATTCTGAAAGGACTTATAGTCTTTGAGCCAAGATTTCACTAATGGAGATTCCCTACCAATTGGCGTTTCTTTTGGAGTAGCCCCTAAAATACTCCTGATAAACCAAATGTCTGAGAACTGCCCCACGCTTCCATCACCTAGAAAGCCAAACAAAGCGAGGCTGTTTAACTTCACTTCTGGCCCGTCTAAACTCTCTAAATACCACATCAAGGGGAGCGCCATTACGGTTTCAGGGACCCAGCCGCCTGCATTGCCGAATTTGGCTCGTTGAAGCTCCGCCTCAGTCTTTAGGGGAAAGCCACCTTTCTCGTCGATGCCATGACTCAGACCAGCTTCTTTAAAAGACTCCAGCTGGACCTTAAATAACTGATATTCGCGAATACTTATCCGTAAAACATCTTTGAGAGTTTGAGGCGTTGCATAAATCGAGCGCCTTGCAAAGGAGCTATTCTCAGCTAGATAGCGTAGATATCCAGGACTACTTCGAAGGGTCGTAACGGTTTTGGTACTGCAGACAAATAGAGGTCTGAGGCGATCATAGCCGGGCAGTTTTGTAGACACAAGGCCCTTCTCATGAAACTCAACCATAGCACCGAGGCAAAATCCATCGACTAGAGGCTCCTTAAAAAACGTATTCCAAAGGTAGGAGTCCCCTCCATGCACTATGTAAATGCGTTCGGCCATTTCATTAATTTTTTTGCCCTGAAGTCTAAAAAATTCTCTGAAGTTAATTTTATCTTCTAAGGTCAGTGGCTTTCCTAAAGGTCCTCGCTCAGGAAGATCCGTAAGAGTCTGCAGCCCATAACTCCAAACAAAACTACGAAGGCGCTCAGGCAGATGTGGTAGCAAAGATTGGTTTATGTCCTCTTCCGTAAGGAAACGAGCCACAACAGCATACTTTCCCAGAAGTGAAAGAACATCCTCCTCTTCCAAAGCATAGCGCTCCCACCATCCCTTATGGGCGTCGTCAACGGGGCCACTTTTTAAAAAAAACTTGATACCTTTGAAAGCTATGAGATTTCGTTCTTGAGCGCTAAAATCAGTCGCAATGGCCAGAAATCTGAGAGCCTTAGATAGGCGCACTAGATCCTCTGGTGATCTTAGGCCTTGGATATTGCCGCTGGCGAGTCTCTCGTTGCCTAAAAGACCCTGATACAAGACTGCCGCTGCAGACCCACTGCTGCCTCCAGCGAAACAATGCAGGTCTACTAACATGGGTTCGCCGTACTCGGCTTCCAGAGCGCTGGCTTCCTTTGCCTTTATGGCTAAGCTTTCGCTCATCCATCCGAGAGTGCTTGCCCAACTGATGCCGTTTCCTTTGGCCACCATGCAATGTTTCATGGTCGCGGAAAAACCTAAGGAATTCCAACTGAAAGCAAGCAAAAGGGAGATTATATAAGGCATTTCCAGCACCTTTCGCATAGCGGCTGTTTCCATAAGTTTCGTTAAGCGCTTAAGCTTGAGGTATTGTAAGCCATGGGTGCATGGGCCAGGACTTTCAAAGGTCTCTTCTTAAGCAGGCTTTGGTTCTATGGGTTTATCCTAGGAAGCGATAAGCAGGCAAACGGAAACCACTTTGTCGAAATACTTCAGTAGGTTATAATCTGAGCTTGGACTTCAATTTCATGAGAGTCAGGGCATAATCTAAGGGCTATTTTGGGCTCAAAGGGGGTTCATTTTGTGTGGTATTTTTGCATTTCATGGCCAAAGCGTAGATCCCAAGACACTTCAAGCTAGCAGTGAAAAACTGTCCCGAAGAGGACCCGATCATGCGACGTTTCAAAGTGTCTCAGAAGGTGTCTATCTTGGATTTCATCGTCTTGCCATTATGGACACGAGTTTCCATGGCAATCAGCCTTTTAAAAATGCGGCAGGCGATGCATTAATCTGCAATGGAGAAATCTATAATTTTGAGATCCTTAAACGTGAGTATTTAAGCACCATGATGTTTGAGTCCCACTCCGACTGTGAAGTTCTTCTCCCTCTCATCAAATCCCTGGGGCTTATGTCATCGGCAAAGCTTCTGGACGCAGAGTTTGCTTTAGTCTATTGGGATGCCGCAACAAACAAGCTTTATGCAGCCCGCGACCCCTTGGGGATTCGGCCACTTTTTGTGGGTTATACCAAGGTCCCAGGGGAAATTGCTTTCGCCTCTGAGGTGAAAGCGCTTCAAGATTTTTGCCAGAAGATCGTTCCCTTTCCTCCAGGGCATATTTTTGATGGCGGCCAATTTGTGCCCTTTAGGCACATGACCCGAAACAAGACCAAGTCCCAGACCCGAGCAGAAGCTGTCAGAGGGATTCAAGAAAGCCTCACGGAGGGAGTCATCAAGAGGCTTCACGCCGATCGAACTCTTGGCTGTCTGCTTAGTGGAGGCCTAGACTCTTCCCTGGTGGCCGCTATAGCGGCCAAGCATCAGAAATTTCCCCTTAAGACCTTTGCCATTGGCACGCGTAACGATCCGATAGATTTGAAGTATGCGGCGATTGTAGCCAAACATATTGGCTCTCAACATCAAGAAATTTTGTTTGATCCCCAGGATGCCATAACTGCTTTAGCAGAAGTGATTGCTGCCATCGAAAGTTATGACACGACAAGCGTGCGCGCCTCCATAGGAATGTATTTAATTTGTAAAGAAATTAGGCGCACGACAGATGTTAAAGTCCTCCTTACAGGCGAAGTGAGCGACGAGCTTTTCGGCTATAAATATACAGACTTTGCACCCTCACCAGAAGAGTTTCAAAAGGAAGCTGTAAAGCGCATTGATGAAATCCATTACTTCGATGTTTTAAGAGCCGATCGGTGTATTAGCTCAAATGGTTTGGAGGCTCGTGTACCCTTTGGCGATTTAGATTTTGTTGAGAGAGTCATGGCGATCGATCCCCTTGAGAAAATGAATCGAAATGGAATGGGAAAGTCCTTACTTAGGGAAGCCTTTGCAGGTACAAATCTGTTGCCTGATAGCATTTTGTACCGAGAAAAATCGGCCTTTTCGGACGCCGTAGGACATAGCATGGTAGATGGTCTCAAGGCTCATGCTGAAGCTGTAATTTCAAGTTCAGATCTAGAGAAGGCCTCAAAAACGTATCCTATAAATACTCCGCGCACTAAGGAAGCTTTACTCTACAGAAATCTCTTTGAAGCATTTTACCCCGGACGGTCAGATCTCATCATTGGCTATTGGATGCCCAACCCGAATTGGGAAGGCTGCAATGTGCAAGATCCCAGCGCCCGGGTATTAACCAACTATGGAAAGTCAGGTTCCTAAAACCAAGGTTGGCGAAAGGAAGATTCCGTGAAGTCTCCTCTCATGGAGTCCTATTCTTCACCACTATTTTTTACGGGTGAAGGTGGCTCTTTTGGGGGCTTCAATTCACAACAAAAAACGGACGCAAAGTGCCCAGGTCGTTGTCTCTCCTGTCACGAGTACCGATCTTTTCCTTTTGTGGAAAGTCTTCCTGCCTAAAAACCTGTTTTCCTCGCGAACTCATCTTTTATTTTAAATGTCTAGCAAGTAAAGACTTGGCCCGCATCATGGAAAGCTCATTGTAAAGACGGAATTTTGCGATTTTGATCAGCTTCCTCCTAAAGTGAACCCACCTCATGATCTGAAACGAGTGGCAGGGGGATGCGGCGCATTCCAAGCCAGGTAGCACCTATCGGCTTCCCAGTTTGATCATCATAATTAAGCTCAGCTGTGAGGCCTCTCTGCTCAGCTTCTGTAAATAGCGAAAGGTCGATGTTAGATGGTAGAGAAGCCTTGAGATTGAAGAGTTCACTGGGTTGTGGAAGAGGTTGGCCATGAAATCGTCTCCAAGAATACCCATGTAAGTCTGGATGCCAGGTGGCAAGTATCGTCTCAAGCGTGTTTAAACGGTAAAGTGCAGTATTTCCGGTGCCTGACTTTTCAAAATAGAGATCATCATCGACAAATATGGCCACGTGCTGGAGCCATGCATCTCCGATCAACAAAACGTCCCCTGGCATGAGGCCAGCACTTCGAACGGAGGGGACACTGGAAACCGTTTTGGAAACGGGCCGTATCTCTTCGCTCCACTGAGGATCAAAAAAAACAGCTTTGGCAAGGTGCTGGGGAGCATAAAATAAAATGAGTTCCTCGCTTGGGGTTTGCGCGGCGCGCAGGACCTCATAGGCCGTTCCCCAACAGTTGGAAATGAGTTGAACGGGAGTTGGGATGCGCTGCCCATCTGCTTTGGAGCCAAAGATATGGGGAAGCATTTCAAGGGTCTCTTCGCCTTGAAAGACATTTCCAAGCTTAGAAGCCATTGCAGGTGGCAAAAATTGAGATAGATTCCAAACTTTATCGGATTGATACGATTCCAGGTTGCGCGTTTTACTCCAGCCGCCATATATCTTTTGAAGACGCTTAAATTCAGATTCACTGAGTGAAGGAAATTCCACATCATAGAAATGGGAATCAAAGAAATATTTTCCTGTGATCACAGTTTTTCGGAGAATATGGTGAGGGATATCCTGACTTCTTGCAAGCTTTAGGGGGGTGAGCTCTGTCGCAATCACAGAGGGCCTCGAAAAATCAGTCTCATTTGAACTTACTGACGATCCACAGTCCGTGAAATAAACTGCTATGAGCGTGGGAAGGATAAACTTTCTCAGAAGCTGGTACATATCTTATCCTTTTCGTGGTCTATCGGATTGTCGGCAAGTACTCCAGCCATAGCCCGTCCCGAGCCAGCGAGGAACCAGACGGGTTTGGCTGGTGGTGAAAGCCGACTGCCGTGATCCGAGCAAAGCGAGGTGAGCGGCCTATTCGACTTCCGCCTGAT
>CAIMVM010000080.1 GCA_903844895.1 uncultured Pseudomonadota bacterium | reverse complement strand
TCTTGCCACGACGCTGGGTAGTTGAAAGAACATTTGGTTGGCTAGGGAAAAATCGACGCCTAAGCAAAGACTACGAAAGAGTAAACCAGACTTCTGAAAGTTTTATGTATTTGGGAATGACACGTTTAATGATACGCAGATTGGCATTAAACCCTAGTGTTGCAGTTTTTTAGACACCCTCTAACGATTTCTTTGGCCCTTCTTTACGAACTAGCTCTCAACTATTTTTAAGATTCGTTTCTGGGACCTCCTTTAAGTTGAAACCTGACTCGAAATACTGGACTCTTCATCCGGAAAGTAGGGATGAATCTCTAGCTCCAAAAGCTCATCGCGACCTGCCTGGCCAAAGACCCTGTCGCATTAAAAAAATGCCTACAAAAAATGAAAAATTCTTGCACCACGACCGAGATCGCACTTTTTGCCTATTATCTGGTTGAAGAAAAGAAGAGTTCTAGCCGAATCATCGGGGAGCCTTTGGGAGGATGATATGGCCCTTGCTTCGAAGAAATTGAAAATAGAAGCTTCTAAAATGGAAACCGAACCTTTCTTAAAAGAAGAAAGTGATACTATAGGTATCGACGATAAGGAGCAACGGTCTGATGCCAAACAAATCGCATTTGATCCGAAACCCGTGTCCTTACCCTTTAAGAAAACATTATATGCCGTCACAAATAACGATCGATTGGAAAAGAATTTAGAGGAAGATCAGGGTGCTGACGAAAAAACATTTGATCGTGCTGAGGCTCGTCGATTGGCTCTAAAATCTGCATTACCGACCGCACTGACTTATGGCATACCAGTTGCTTTGGTATGCTTTCTGCTGGGAATAAGAATTGGCATCGCATGCATGAATAGCACCCATGGGTCGACCCTTGAAATCCTCTGGGAAGCCTTAAAATTTTGAGTTCTGGGCGCTATTCACCTAGGACAGTTTCCTTGTGACTAGGTTTAGTCAAATAAATCTCTTTTTCCAAAAAAAGTCTTTCTTTGTCTAAACTACTTTCTAGAATAGTTTTATGCCAAATACGGCGCTGAGCATCCCAGCGATAGCCCTGCTCCTTAAGGAGGTCCTTCTTCTCAAAAGGAGAGTTTAAAGCGTCAATTCTAACAGACTTAAGATAGCTACTCTGGATCAATTCGTCTATATGGCCCGAAATCAGACGAAACGTTGTTGCACAATCAAAGAGAGCTCTATGGGCAAATGGATTTATAAAGCCATTATCTGCAGCCAAATAGTTAAGTGACAAAGAATTTGCTCCTTTGGACTTCCAGTCTATATGACGAATGCTGCATCCCCAGTGGGGATTCACGCCTTTCAATTCTTTTCTCATTCTAAAAAAACCACGGTCGAACTCCATATTGTGGGCAATGACAATTTTGGCTCGACTCATCATCGAAGCAACCAGAGCCCAGTCCACAGATTGTCCTTCTAATTGAAGAGTGGAAATTCCAGTAATTCTTTGAATTTCGCCAGGTACAGGAACCCCTGGGTCGTCCAATGCTCCATACATTCGAGAAATACTCACTGGCATCCCTGGAGACATCATAAACTCTAAGATCCCGACTTCTATAATATGATCTGACGATGAGTCTAACCCGGTGGTCTCTACATCGACGATTAGGCCGTATTCCATTTCCATACTCCCTTTTTGAATGCACCATGCTAAGATAAATTGAGGAGGATAGCAAAGCAGATGTCGCCAAGTCGAAACCCCTTAAACCCGGAATACCTCATTTCAGCCTATTCGCAGGGATACTTCCCTATGCCAGATCCGAATTCAGGAGAAATTGTATGGCTCAAACCCGATCCAAGGGCCATCATTCCCTTGGATGACTACCATGTAAGCAGATCCATGCAAACTCTTATCAAGCGAGCCCAGTATCGCGTCAGCTATAATCAAGCCTTTTTAGAAGTCCTTGACGGTTGCGCAGATCGCGAGGATACTTGGATCACCGCAGAATTTAGAGAGGCCTACTATCAACTCCATCAATTAGGTTTTTGCCACAGCGTAGAAATATGGGCGGAAGTCCCTAACAAAGAGGACTCTACTATTTCTGAGGTCTTGGTGGGCGGAACTTATGGGGTCTCTGTCCGAGGGGCTTTCTTTGCAGAATCTATGTTCCACCGCAAATCGAACATGTCAAAGCTAGCCCTATACCATCTCGTCGAACATTTAAAAGAAATGGGGTACCAGCTTTTAGAATGTCAATTTGTAACGAACCACCTTGCCTCCCTAGGTGCTACCGCCATATCAGATCGAGAGTATATGATTCGCCTTAATGAAGCTTTAAATCAAAGTTGTAGCTTTGAAAGAAAAAAAACGAATCGAGTTTCCTAACTCTGACGGATATTCGTTTTGCTCTACCATTCAGATTACCTTTAGCTTATTCTTTTATAAGTTTTTTCCAGCAGCAAAACTATCCTATTCACATGTGGGCATTTTATGATCAAAAAAAAAGAATGGGCTTGGGTTTTATATGACGTTGGAAATTCTGGCTATTACACCACGATAGTTGCAGGATTTTTTCCTGTGTTTTTCAAGAAATTCTGGTCCGGTTCGGCAAATATCGAAACCACAACGTTTCAGCTTGGATTAGCAAATTCTTTAGCGGGTCTTTTTTCCGCCCTGCTAGCCCCCCTATTAGGTTCTATAGCTGATTTTGCAGGAATCAAGCGTCCCTTTCTTGCCGTATTTTCAGGTCTAGGCATTTTGGCTTGTCTATTTTTCTTCTTTATTCCTCAAGGTAGCTATGTGATGGCCATGGCAGCCTTTGTTCTAGGAGGAATGGCCATAGGCGCTGCTGTTACCATCAACGACTCCCAGCTCATTGATGTCACCGAACCAGAACGCTATCATAAGATCTCTGCACTTGGTTATTCTTTGGGCTACTTAGGCGGAGGAGTCCTATTTGCTTTAAATGTTGCGATGACTTTAAAGCCTGAGTTTTTTGGCCTAGAAAATGCGACAGAATCAGTAAGATACTCATTTCTGACAGTCGCTTTTTGGTGGGCTTTATTTAGCATTCCTGTACTCCTTGCAGTTCCTGATCGACCCAAAACAGTTGCCATTCCGGCAGCGGTAAAAAAAGGCATATGGGAGATAAAGTCGACAATAGCTGATGTTTTAAAGCATCGTAATCTGGTACTATTTCTACTTGCTTTCTCGCTCTACATAGATGGAGTCCATACTGTTATTTCCATGGCAGTGGATTATGGACTCTCTTTAGGCTTTGAAAGCTCAGACTTAATTTCAGCGCTTCTATTAGTTCAGTTTATAGGTTTTCCGGCAGCCTTGATTTTTGGACGATTAGGAGACCGCTGGGGAGCTCGCAAAGCTTTAAACTTAGGAATTCTCGCCTATTTAGTCATTACAGTTATGGCATCCTTAATGCAAAATAAAGTCCACTTTTTTATTCTAGCTGGCTGTATTGGGGCCGTGCAAGGAGGGATTCAAAGCCTTTCAAGATCCTATTTTGCACTTTTGATTCCTAAAGAGAAATCCGCAGAATTCTTTGGCTTTTATAATATGCTAGGAAAATTCGCCTCTATTATTGGCCCCATTCTCATGGGTGGGGTAGCCTATTTAACAGGAAGTACCAGACTTTCCATACTATCATTGGCAGCGCTCTTCATAGCTGGTTACTACATCCTTCAAAAAGTCAAAGATCCTGCTTCTTGATCGTAATACTAAATTTTAAAAAGATTGTTTTATAAACGCCTTCAGGAGAGTTTTCCCTACTCACTGTCTGCTGGTGGATAACAAATACAATTCAAGCCCTCTGCATTGGCACTACATGCTATCTTTTGGTTCAGCTGAAATCGCACAATTTTACTATCTACTAAGTCTATTCTAGCCAAATGAAAATCTCCGTCAAATTTGACTTCACTCGCTAGACTGAGATAACGCGGGCCTAATTTTGCGCCTTCAGCGAGAAACTTAGCCACCTCTTGCTTCATCGCCTCGATGGACTCACCTTTAGAAAGAGACACCATGCTTTCAGGGGCTAGTTCTATTTTAGTGGCAGACGCATCTGATTCCTTTTCCGGCTCGACTACCGCAATCAATTTATACTTAAAAGAACCGCCTTCATCAGCATGAAGCGAAAGCTTTAAGTGCTGGGAACCCTTATCTAAGTGCACCTCAAACGCCTCTATGCTGCCTTCTTCTGGGTAGAGACCTCTCGGAAGAATACCTAACGTTTTAATAAAGTTACGGACATTACCAGCGGTAAACTCTGGGTTTTCGTCACAGCCGGTAACTTTTTCGGTTACAGGCTCCTCGTCAAAGGTTTGGGTTTCTAGATTCAGTTTGGATCGAAGACTCTCGTTGATTGTCTTTGTAACACCACTATCGGCTGCATTTTTAGGCTGCTCAGCAATTACCTGAGTTTCTATAACCATATCTTGTTTTTTATAGGAAGATTTACCCACAACAAAAACCCCTCCAAGACAAAGGAGAAAGCTGACTGTGATGAGGAGTCTTCCTAGCATAAATACCCCAATTAGAACCCTACGCACACCATTAGGCCTCTAGCACTCCTGCTGACCTAATGCAATGACTCTCCTGAATTTGAACTACCCGCATCTAGTCGTGTCGATTCACCAGCATTTTGCTCGGCGACGAAGTTGTGCGTCTCACTTGGTAGGAAAACCTGTGTTGAATTAGATAGTAGTTTTAGAACGAAGTTCTCAGGACTAAGCCCCTGTACAAGCTTAGTCATTAAATTCTTTTTATCAAAAAACATATGAGCGAACCCATCATTGAGGTAAACCGAGCAATTTTGTGATTTTTGTTTGGAGGTCTGAAAGATGCCGTTTGGGCCCAGAACTAAAGCTCTATGGCGCCAGGGGCTAATTCCACCAAAGACCGTTGACATTACCAGATCTTTTGTGGATTGGAGAAAGCCAATTCGCCAACTTGGATTGTTGTTACATAGGGTATCCACATGCTGGGCAACGTTGCCAGAATTAGGATCTATATCTACGCCTACCTGCTCGAGAGAACCAATAAGATTCTCTTTATACACCCCAGTAAACTTATCAAAGAAATGCTCCCCCCAATGCAACCCCGGCGAGTCGGCTAAGAGCGTCTTCTCGGTAGCCGCCAAAAAATACTGCTCCATGAGGCGCATATGTGCTATAGCTCCAATTGCTCCAGCTGAAGATCCATATTGAACCATCTTTGTAACTTGCCCAAAGTTGAAGAAGTCCTGCTCTTTGAGATAAGCCATCGCTTTTCTGATGTTGGAGCCACCATTATGATGGATAGAATAACTTCCGTAGTTCGCTACGTGAGCTCCTGTAAAAACATCGCCAGTACAGTAAGGAAAATAAATAAACGATGCATCTGCCATATATGTAGTACGCAAATCAGGAGCAAAAATATCACCAAAGGGGTCCACACCACGAGCAGGATCGAGTTTTGCAAGGGGTGACAACTTTGCACAAGTCACCTTATCCCAGCACGCTCCACCAGGTTGAAAACCAATCATCATCTTCTCAGGAGAACGATATTTCAAATAAGCCGTGTAAGGTTCCCCATGCCCACAATAAGCATCAGGAATGGTCACCTGAACCCAAGGGACTGTGTCTGCAGAAGGATTAGCAAATACCACACCCGTCAAGCTACTTAGAATCACCGGAAGAAATTTGATCATATGAATTTCCTTTTCTAGCGGAGCATTATTAGTTATTATCCAACAAAGGCTAACTCCGTATCAAGTTCTCGGCAAGGATTGCCTTAATATTTATGTGCCACATAGGAAAAAACAGATGACGACACTTACACTACCGCATGTAACCCTTCAGTCCTCCTCGCAAAAGACCTGGTCTATCCCAGCTGATTTCCTAGGGAAATGGACGCTTTTGTATTTTTATCCAAAAGACGACACCCCAGGCTGCACAGTGCAAGCATGTGCCTATCGCGATCATAAACAAGAATGGGAAAAAAGTGGACTCAACGTTTTAGGCGTTTCAATGGATGACCTGACTTCCCACGATGCTTTTACCCGCAAGTTTGAGCTCAATTTCCCTCTATTAGCGGACACTGAGAAAAAACTGGCCACCGCACTTAAAGTTTATGGTGAGCAAGAATGGCAAGGAAAGACCTACATGGGACTTTCACGGGACAGTTTTTTGATCAACCCCAAAGGAGAAATCATCAAAGAGTGGCGCAAAGTAGATCCAAAGACCACCGTAGCAGAGACTCTAAAAGAAGCACTGTTGCACATGAAGCCCTAAGGTCAACGCTCATTTTTTAGGTAGATGTGCATTTTGAAGCAAAAAACTTAAGGCTACTTCCGAAACTTGAAAGACAAGCGGAAATAGCCTTGAGTTTTATAGAGTTCGCCTTAAGGTAACTGGGGCCTTTATTAAGAAGCAACTTATTAGAGAATCTCTAAATAAGACTCTCTAAATAAGACTCTTTATACATACGAAACGTTCACACACCACATCTAAATCATCTCCCATCTCTTCACCTTCATCGTGACAGATGGAGTCAAACAAGTCCCAATGGACATCTTGCCAATAGCTTAGTGTGCCATCTCCAAATGCATCCGCCTTTGCTTGCTGCTCTGTGACACTTCCAAATGGCACAATAGAAACTTTTTGAGTTTGAATCACGCAAAGAGCATGACTTTCCCAATCAAGAATAACCGAGACTTGATTTTCTTTAGGAAGGAGTTCTTGATTCTTTTGATACTCAATTAGCAAGGAACTAGAACCTGTCTTGATCCCTCGCGCAACCATACTGCCTAAGAGGCTTCCATCGAGCTCGTTTTCTCCAAGTGGCCACGCAATGATGTCTTTTGTTGGCGGCACAAATCCTTTAAGAACAATGGCACTATAGAGAGTAAATGCTTCCTGACTGCTCGTTAACGCTTTTGATAACTCTAAAAACTCCATGCCTTTGGGGGCAAGATACCCATCATCGAGAATCATGAGGGCTGCCGTTAAGCCTCTATCTTGCAACTCGTGCATGCCTAAAAACCGAATTTGTGACACGCCGAGCTTTTTAGTAAGAAAGCTCCTAATGGACATCTCCCGGGCTTCCTCACGACTTCCGATAAAGGAGACCAGCTCTCCCATTTTGGAACCCTTCACACAAAGAACTTCATGATCTAAATTCAGCACTAACAACGGAATCTTGCCGTCGCTCATAATCACTCCTTCGGCCACCTAGGCACCAAAACCTTTGACAATACTGCCCTAGCGGTCTTAAGTAACGAATATTTTACAATTTTGCATCCGTAGATTGCAGGCGCTCTTAAAATTGATGACTTTTATTCCATAATTCCCTAGGATGCACATCTACTAGACACTCAGTAAAGAGGGACTTATGAACTTAAATCCAGCAGGACTTGACGGCATTGACTTCATCGAATTTACATCCCCAGAGCCTGATAAGCTGCACAAGCTCTTTCTAGCCTTTGGTTTTTCTAGAACCATGCGCCACAAAGAGAAGGCCATTGACTATTACACACAGGGCGACATTCATTTCTTTTTAAACCGCGAGCCTTCCACATTTGCCGGCGAGTTCTCAAAAGCCCACGGACCAGCAGTTAGTTCTATGGGTTGGCGTACAAAGAATGCCCTTTCAGCCCTGGAAGCAACGAGAGCCCTTGGGGCTAAACCGGCCAAAAGTGGAGACTACTCCCGACTGGGCCAAGCTATTCCTGCCATTTACGGCATAGGTGATAGCCTCATTTATTTTGTTCAAGACTATGACTCCTCTTCCAAGCGATTTGAACAAATGGGGTTCGCACCTTTAAAGGATCCAGATCTCGTTCCAGAGAAAGGATTTCAAGTTATCGACCATTTGACCAACAATGTTTATAAAGGGACTATGGAACGCTGGTCTAACTTCTATAAGGACGTATTCGGGTTTATTGAAGTCCGCTATTTTGATATTCGCGGTGCAAAAACCGGCCTCCTGTCTTACGCTCTGCGATCCCCATGTGGAAAGTTCTGTATTCCGATCAATGAAGGGACAGAAGCTAAGAGCCAAATTAATGAGTATTTAGATGAATATAAAGGTCCAGGAGTTCAGCATATTGCTTTCTTAACTACTGATATTATTAAGAGTTTAGAGTCTCTCAAGGGAACAGGCATAGAAACTCTCGATATGGATCAAGAATACTATGAGGAAGCTTTTAGGCGAGTTCCCCAGGTGAGTGAGGACAGATCCAAACTACAAGATCTTCAGATCCTCGTAGATGGTGATGAAGAGGGCTATCTCCTCCAGATATTCACAAAGAATATCATCGGCCCCATCTTTTTCGAAATCATCCAAAGAAAGAACCATCTGGCCTTCGGCGAAGGTAACTTTGGCGCCCTCTTTAGATCCATTGAACGAGATCAACAAAAGCGAGGCTATTTGAAATAACCGCTAATTCTGAGAAAGCCTGTCTTACTAGGATTTTGTGAACCAACTAGGTTTCAGCAGGTTGAAATGGTAGCTAGAAACTCGTATTTCACCTTCCTCACTTAAAAACGCGCAACCTAATCTTTCGAGTTAGGTTGCGCATTTTTATTTCGCCTCTTTAGCGGAACTAGATTTTGAGAAGCTTCAAAGCCTCAGACAGGTTTTCCTGATCCAGTCTTTCTTGCTCATCGAGATAGCCTGAAGTTTTATATTTTTGGTCTAGTCTCGTCAGAGCTTCACCTAACTCATAGGCCATAGTAGCTCTAAGTTCACGAAAGCGAATCTGATCTTCGATCGCATCCCAGTTTTCCGCACGTTCCGTGACTAGGCTCATAAAGGAAGTTACAACAGTCAACTTTGTTTCCGTAGATACTTCGGCTGAGGCAATCAAACCTTCATACTTATCAACAACTTTTCGCAAAACTTTACCCGACACGTTTGGTCTTGATTCATAGAACCCCTTGTCTTTAGCTACTTTCTTAGGAACAGAATCGATCAAGGTTAAAGTTATGTCTAAGATAGCTCCTTCGTTAACCAAAACCTGATTCGTAAGACTTGCTTCAAGTGACTGGGTTTCAGAAGTAGTAATCTCACTTTCCAGTTTGCTTTGCTTGATAATGTCCCTAAATGCGGCAACAAGAATCTCTCTGCCACCTCGGCTTCGTTCGTTTCCATCAGCACT
>CAIMVM010000079.1 GCA_903844895.1 uncultured Pseudomonadota bacterium | reverse complement strand
GAATCAGGGGTGCTATTTTTACTTCGGTCATACTACTTTCCTCCGTTTTTGATGTTTGCGCATCATTTTTTGGGTTTTCAAGAAAGTAGTATGACTTTATCATTTGAAAATTGCAGCTCTTTTTTAGCTTAAACCTTTTCGGCTAGGCTCTAGCCAAGTAGTTTCTAAACCATACATGGCCTAGGAGATAAAAAACCAACTAGAAATAGCACTTCTCATCTTCCATAACGCGATGGACCTATAGACTACGTAAAGAGACTGCCAAGGAAAATGGCTAAAAAAATTGCGAAAAAGACGTCGAAAGTGAAGCAAATTAAATCATAGTTCAAGCATATCTGTGTGTAGCAAATTGAGTTCTAGAGAATGCAAGTTATCTGACCAGGCTGCGATATAATCCTATTAGGTGGGTTCGAAGACTATTCAAAAATACCCTACATTAGAACAAAAACAAGCTATTGGTTAAAGAACAAAAGGAACAAAAGGAACAAAAGGAACAAAAGGAACAAAAGGAACAAAAGGAACAAAAGGAACAAAAGGAACAAAAGGAACAAAAGGAACAAAAGGAACAAAAGGAACAAAAGGAACAAAAAACCGCGCTATTTAAAGTTGATAGTCAGTTCCTAGGTGAGAACAACGCCATTTCTATGCATAGTGAACCACAAGGATCGCAACATCGTCATTCATCTGGTATGCATCATATTCTTGTTTTGTCCAATCCATTAAAACTTGAGGCAGCTGGCCAGGTTCAATTTCGCCAGCGAGCCTGAGTTTATAAAGTTCACCAAGCTTTCGACTTAATTTTTTGCGATTTAAGCTTGAGCCCGCTGAATTTATTGCATTTTCAAGAAGGCCGTCAGTATATAGGAGCACAGAGTCACCTTTAGCGAGTTGAAATCTAAATAGTTCTGGACGTTCTGGAAAGTCATGTTCACCAATAAGGCCGCAAGATTTAGAAGTCGAAGGCAGATTCTTAAGATTAAAGTTGCTATCTAGTATAATTGGTGGCGGATGACCAGCTAATACAAAAACCATTTCGCCGGTATTTGCGAATAGAGTACCTGCACAAAGACTCATAAATTTGCCGCTTCCCTTATTTATCAATAGGTCACTTAGAATTTTTGAAAGTGTGGAAAGGTCTTTGCCATTTTTAAAATCATCAGGTAGGTCTGTCTGTCTGCCCACTTGGCCTTCATAAAACTCGATAGCTCCCGCGACTAAAGATGTATGGAAAGCAGAATCCACGCCGTGGCCTGTTACATCGCCGAGATAGAAGTTAATGGCGTTCCATTTAGAGTATTGATAGATCATGAGAAGGTCACCACCCACCATCTGGGCAGGATTAAATAACCACTCAACAGCGGCCCCTTTAATCTCTCCGTGAACAGAGATAGTTTTTTCCTGGATTGATCTTGCCAACGCGAGCTCATTGCTGATAAGAAGTGAACTGACTTTCATTTCTTCCGCACGATTTTCAATAAATATAGCCTCTACTGTACGAAAAATTAGAGTTGCAAATTCATCGAGCTCTTTGTGGTAAAATCCTGACTTTATGGGCAAAAAAAGGCAGCCGTAGGAAACTTCTTCCAGTTTAAATGGAATGATCATGACGTAGATTTGTTCAGATGCAAATGAGTTCTTAAAGGGAATCTTATCGTTCCTTACAATATTGGGCGTTGCAAATCCTTCCAATTGATCTAAATCAATGAGGTCGTTGGCAGGGTGTGAATTAAATGCGGTACTTTTGCCGTTTAAAGATAGAGAATATGTGACTTTGCTTTCAAGGTTCACCCAGATAATAGGTGTCGTCTTAAGTCGTGACAAAAACGGCTGAAGTGCCTCAACTATGGCATTTACGATGGAAATATGATCCGAAAACTTGCGGCGATTTTGACTCATTTCCATAAGACGCCTTAGACACATGGAAAGAATGCCGATTCGTTGTTCTCTTTCTTGAATCGCTGTCTGCATTTTTGCCGCTCCGACCAAAATGCTCTGAAATTCGCCCTCGGCAACCAGAGCCTTTCCGCCGAAATTGCCTTGAGAAATTTCATTAAATCGATCAATAAGCTTATAGAGAGGGTTGGTTATTTTACCAACATAGAAGGATTGAAATAAGGCACTTGAAATGAAAATTGGCAATGCGATCAATAGCCATCTAGCTATAGTTTTAAGAAGATCCTCTGTTATCGTATCGATATTTGTTAATGCAAGAACAACCAAGTTCGAATCATAAATTTCTAAGTGACTTGCCGCCGTGCGATTTCCGTTGAGATTTAACATTGATGTACCTTCGACGAAGGAACTGGAAAATAGAAAATCAATTATGGCATCGCGAGTTTTTCCCTGAGGCTTCTTGTCTTGTGTAGCGGCGAGTATATCGCCCTCTTGACTCAAAACTAACATTCGTTGATGAGAGATTTGATTTAGGGAGTTCAATATTAGATTTCGAGGGAGTCTGTACTTGATAAGGTCTGAATCTTGGTTTCTGGCATAAACTATAACTTCTTTAGTCATCTGGTCTCGGTCAAAAATAAGTTCCGTGCTATCAGGGATTTTCTTCAGGCCGGCAGGGATCTCTTTTAAGACCTCAAATTTTAGAACAGAAATTTTGGCGCGAATAGAACTATTTATATTTGCCGCAGCGGCCTCTACAGCATGCTGGTGAGTTTCAAATACGTAGGTGACTCTCTCCTTTTCATAACTTGTTAGAATAACGTAGACTGTGATGGCGCAGACTAAAAAAGTCGAAAGAATGGTAATAAGCCCTAGCTTATGGCGTAAGGGCAAATAGCTCAACATTCTTGCTACATATGCGATCGATTTTAGGGGAAGATTACGAATTTCTCTAGCTATCATTGATAGACCACCGTCAAATTTTTGTTTGTAGGTTGCTCAAATCCCAAAACGGGAAATTCACTTTCAATTCTCTGTGAAGCAGCAATCTCTATGATCTGGGACTCAGCTCTGCCATCGTCACTTTTGACTACAAAATAGTACACCCCAGACTTGGGAATGAGAATCTTGGAGAAGGATCCTTTAGATGCTCCTGTCCAAGCGGGCGCTGATCCAGGCAAGCTTTGATCCCAGAGATACGCCCAGAGTTTGGTGCTATTCCAATGGCGATCAAGCTTGATTGCCAATGGGGCAGGAAAACTCTTAGCAAATATCATTAGGTTTCCTGATGGATTTAAGATTGCAATTTTATCTTTAGCCCGAGAACGCCGCCTTATTTCAGTTATTTCTGCGTCAGAAATCTTTGGGGCTTGCGCGGACTGACCGCCAGGATTTCTCATAAGATAGGCAAATTTTGCTGTGCCTTGTGGCGGCGCAAAATCTCCGACATTGGATCCCCGTGAATACTCGGTTTTTAAAGGCGGCAACTGGGATATACGTAGAAGGGAGTATCCGGAGAGGCTAATCTGCGACCCGTCGCGAGTATAGACTACTTTGGCAGAAGACCTGGAACCCCCAAAGACTTGATCGCCGTCATAAAGATCGACGGCTGTAAAAACCCGATTCCATGTGGCTGAAAAAGCCCGCTTGAGGCGAATTTCTCCCGACAAATCAGCGAGTTGAGCTAATATTATTTCGTTCGGCCTGACACTTCTAGGAGCTTCCTGCTCTTTGAATAATCTAAAGATCTTGTGATCGGAATCCGACGTTCCTAGTTTTTTGGAATTTTTTAGCTGTGTGACTTCCGAACTAGATTTTTTAGAGTTGTATTTTTCTACGACTTTGAAAAGTAAGAACGATAGCAGAGGCATTACTATCAAAAACCATAGCAGGTGTTTTCTGTCTATTGTCTTCAAAAACTCTACTTTCATATGCCTCTTTTAGTAAGGAATTACATTTTAGTACTATTTTTTTCCAGTAGCCTTTTTTCAATCGTAATAACAATTCGGTTGTTTCGCCTATTTGAGATCTTGTCAATGGCGCCATTTTTGTCGATGTATTCTACAAAAGGTTTCATGCTGCCGTAAGCTGCAGAAGCCAGCAGTGAGGGATCGAGACCACTTTCTAAGAGATACTGATTTACAACATTCGCGATAGTAACTGTCATAGCAATATCGTTTCTTGGGCTAGAAGATGCTTCCGAAAAAACCTCAACCTTTATTTGCGGATTTGGATTCATTTTCAAGGCATGTTTTACGATTCGATCGAGTACATTCTTTCCGGATGGATTTATTTGCCTTTCTTCACTTAAAACATCAGAAAATGCGAGAGAAATCGAAATAGCGCTATATTTTTCCTTACCTTCATTCTTGACTTGAAGATTGGCAAGTTTTTCCTTGAGGTTGAGTTTGAGATCTTCAAAAATTGCCGCTTGCTTTTGATCTTTTTCAAAAACATCCTTATCGATTCCTGCTAATAGAACTCGGAGGCTGTCGACCATTGATGAAACTTTGTGGGTATCTACCATCTTTTCAGCATTCCTATTTTCTAATTCACCGATACCCGAAGACTTGAGAGTTTTTTTTTCTATTACAGCATTTTGACGCATGATTTTCACTAGATGCTCTGTCAATTCCACGATGTTCATATCTTCGACCGAATCTTTACCAGCAAAGGCCTGTTCAAGCTTCGTCTTTACATATTCTTCACTTTTGGTGTTTTTAGCCGCAAAGGAATACATCACCACAAAGAATCCAAAAAGAAGTGTCATCATATCAGCATAAGAGACGAGCCAAGGTTCACCCTCCTCATGCTCTTCATGGGGAGCATGATGCTCTTCGTGACTATGTTTGTGGTCAGAATGAGAGGACTTTTCATGCGCCATATTTTTTTTAGAATCTTTTTTTGCCATGCGCTAAAAACAACTCCAACATCTAAAAATGATAGCCATTTCCTAGCTGTATCCAAATTCCAGTTCCACTTGCGGCAAGCGTATTCTCATTGCCGCCCCGCGCCTGTATGATTTCATAAGTAATTTGAAGATCTATAGCCCAGCGTCTAAACAGATGGGTCATGACCCCACCACCAAAACTGACAGAAAGCGTATCAGCCGCCGAAACTTCGGCACTTCCTGAGGATCCATAGTCGATTACAAGTCTTCCAAGCCCCATGTTTGCATCGACGTAAGGTTTATACTTTGCGTTGTAGTTGATCATGGTATCGCCTGTACTGACCAAACTGGGTAGGCCGATTCCGAGAGGAAAAAGTCTAACTCCTGCATAGCTTGTGTGAAGAGCGTCTCGCTTAGTAGCAGGGTCGGCCGCCACTCTAAAGCCGGTAACAAATGCCATGTCGAAGCGAAAATTTCTAGAGTACTCAAAATTGTATGTAGAGCCCTTTAGTTTGCTTGACTCTTTTGAGTCTGTTCGGTCGCCTGAAATAGTACCAATTCGGAATGTCGCATGACTGTCTTCTAAACCATCGATGCTGATGCCCAAGGCCATCATGGGACTATGCCAAAGACCAAACAGGAGCATCAGTGGACAAAACATGTTGTATTTAGGTTGTGATGGACTAGTTTCGTAATCTATCATGGTTGTTTAGGGCTTTCTTTTGCATTCATTCGATTGAGCATCTTAGTAGTATCAGGATTTTCGGGATCAATTTCAATGGAACGCTCCCATGCTAATTTGCTTTTGACTCGGTCGCCCTTGAGCAGATAGGCTGCTCCCTCTATGTCCCAAGCCACAGCAATATTTTCGTTAATCATCTTTAGACTTTGGGCAGTCTTAAGGGCTTCTTCAAGTTGCTTGGTCTGAAGTTGACGTTCCCCGAGCAGTGTGAGCTTAATAATACGATTTATATCAGAGTAGTTTGAAATTAACGTTGGCTTGAGATTGGTTGAAAATTCTAAAGTTCCTCCAGAAGCATTTGGTACATAGAGAAACTGTGGGTGGTAGCCATTTTTTCTGATCTGGAGGACAATAGGGCCGGCGTTAGCAGCCGCTCCCAGCTCCGAAATCCGCGCTTCATAGGGGGTTTTACCTAAAACTTTAGGGTCAGACTTTCCTGGTATCATAACTAGAACTTCGGCGGCGTCGGGAGCCGACTTAATGGACACGCTGCCGCAGCCAGTTATGATCAATACACCAAGCCATATTTTGGCGAATGGAAAGATAAGGTAAAAATCGCTAAAGATTCGGGTTGGTAGGAACAACAAGTTCATCGTAAAACCCCTTAAATTCTCGAATAGATTTCGACATATAGGTTCTTACAATATACCACACGATTCTACTAAACCCAAAAGAGCGGAATTTTCTTAGATCGTGTTATGTTTGCATAGCCAAACTTGAATATCCGCTTTGGATTTGTCGAATCATATCTTCCCTGAGGAGCTCTTTAAAAAAGAGCCAAAATATTTCATAGGGATGTACTATATAGCGTGATATCTTTTGATGCCGCTCCAACTGCATTTAGAATGTCGCTGAACAGAGGGTTTGAGGCCATACTCTAGCGCAGCCTCTATGGACGCAATTCGCTTGCATTGGGGCAACGGCAACGATGATTTATAAGGAATTTCTGTTGCCTAATTTTTAGTGAGAGCTCTATTTTTCACCTGCGACAGATTTTTAATCTGGCCTAAATCTTCTTTTAAGGCTGCAAGATTTACCGAGAAGACAAAACTTATCTCTTCATTCTCTATCGCTGATACCTCGATTTTTTGTGAGTTAGAATTCTCATAGGCTGCTTTTGGTATAAGGAGTTTTATGACACTAGATTTTTCAGAAGAGTTTTTAGCGAGTGTAGACCTCCAAACACTAGGAATTTTTTGCTCGATAATGCTGCCTTTGGTGTCTACGAGCTTAGATGAAACTCGCTGACTATATCCGCGAGATGTGGGCAGTGCCTTCCTCATTGTGATGCTTAAGATGAGATCTAGATTTTTCGGAGACACATCTACTGAAGTGATCTCTACCTCTCCTGAAACAACTTGGACCATTTTTGAAATCTGGAGGGAAGTATTTGCTTTAAGCTTGTTAACAGGAAAGAAATGGGAAAGTGTTTGAGGTCGTTGGATATTGCTGAGCCAAAGGATAGCAACCAGAGAAAGAAGCCCTATGCTTAGAAGGCAAGCGTAAACAGCAAGCGCGGGTATCTTCCAGAGCTCGATGCGGGAGTTGTTTTTTAGGATGACGTTTAAATGCCGGCTGCTTTTAGCCTCAGAAAGAATTTTATTTGTAAAAACTTTGTCGTTAATTTCCATCTTTGACTCCTGTCAAATTGTGCTGAGGTTCTAAGTCTTTTTCAATTTGAAGACTATCTTTAAGTGCTCGTTGGGTATTTAAGAAGTTCGCCAAACTGACCTGGTTCTTTCCAGATTTTCTTCCGATCACGATGCCTTTGACGACAGGAGGAAGCGAATTGTCTTTTAACAGTTCTTCCACAAGAAGTGGGTCTAACGTGTTTACAAAATCAGCAGCGTCTTGGTTGTCCATTTTTTTAATAAATTTAGAAGTAACATCCAATACGCGGCGTTGATATTGTGGATCGTAGCCGTATGTCCACTCTGGACTGTTTTCAATTACAGGCAACTGGCGATCAGATTGGGATGATTTCAATATCTCATCAGTTTCTAACGTTGGAAGATTCTTAGTTTTAGAACTGTATAGTGAATCTAAATCCTCCGAATGATTTCTATAATGTGCGCCTTTGAGTTTTAATGAATTAGTAGTTACTGTAGATGAAGGCGAATCGCTTGGAAGTGACTTTATTTGCGATTTTTTTACTTTGCTGAATTGGCGTTGGATCGAGTTTGGTGTCAACTCGCCTTGCCCCATTGGCCTAAGAGCTTCTGTGTTAATGTGGGAATCTTTGGTGTCGGATTCTGTTGGATTTGGAGCGTGTAAATCAACTATTTCTGGATGGATCAGACCCATAGTTGGTACTTCCAAACTTTCGTAGAAAGTTGTGGTCGTCATGGATAATTTGTAGGATTTGTAGCTGTCTACTGTAGCAGAGTTTTCAGGGAAGAGACGAAGAGTTTGCACGTGGTTACCGCCAAGTATATTTATAACCCAACGGATCATGGGAGATCCATCTAGCACTAAAATATGTTTTGATAGTAATTTCAAGTTTTTTGGTCCCCAAAGCAAATTCGATTCACACTTAGGAGTATCGGAGTATAATTTTGAAACTTTAATGCAATGGTTGCTTAGCTAGGTAGGAACTGCTAACTAGCAACTAACTCCCTAATGCTTTTGGCGATAGTAAATTTAGTTCGAAAATTTTAAATTTATTTTTGTGTTTTTCAATAGCTACAAATGGCCTATGTCAGCCTGTGTGATGCGCAGTTCTTTCGGTTATGATAGGATACATGTTGAAAGAGAGGTCCAACTTTGAACTATTCTGCCATTATATCGTTTGTTCTTGCCCTGGGCATCATCTTTTGGGCCGCGTTAAGCTCGACGGATGATCCTAAAAGTTTTTTGGACGTTCATGGTATCGTTATTGTTTTTGGCGGTACGGTAGCAGCTACGGCCATTAGCTATCAATTAAAACAAACTTTTTTAATGATCAAAGTGTTTTGGGGGCGAACGGTGAAATCGCAGCCTATGAACTTTGAGGCTTTGATTAGACAAATCATGAAGATTGCGGACTCTTATAGAAACGAGAATTCTGACCTTAAAACATTGATAGAAGATAATCGAGATGAGTTTTTAAAGGAAGGAATGAGATTACTTCTCGACGAAATTGTAGAGATTGATCACCTCATAACGCTTCTAAAGTTGAGGAATGCGACTATATTTGAATGCTACTCGGCTGATGCGGTTAAATTTAAATCTATGGGTAAGTATCCCCCAGCAATGGGTCTTATGGGTGCAGTTCTTGGGATGATTGCTCTGCTTGCCGGACTTGGTAAGCCAGGGGCTGAAAAGACGATCGGCCCCTCTATGTCCATTGCTTTGGTAGCGACACTATATGGTATTGCTTTAGCCAACCTGATCATAATTCCAATTGGAGAAAATCTAACCGCCTCGGCAAAAGAAATTAATCGAAAAAATTTGATCATTATAGAGTCGATAAAGCTGATACATGCAAAGACCAACCCTTTGGTGTTGGGTGAGGAGCTAAATTCCTTTCTTTTACCAAAAGAGAGAATTGATTGGAAGAAGTCAGCTTAGTTCTTTTTCTATGCTGCGGTGTTTGAATTTATATCGTCGCTGCGTTCAACATTTAATTCTTCTGCTTGGGCTTTTAGAATCATTTCAATCCATTGTGGGTTGTCAGAAATCATAGCGCGTATTTCAAACATCAGTTCACCAAATAGAGACAACCGATTTACTTTTATGTCAGCTACACGCTTTTCACTCTTTTCCAGTTCGGTTACCTCTGCTTGTAGGAGTTCGAACTTTCTAGTGCCTTCCGTAACTACCTTGAAGATCAGTTTTTTCATTTCGTCATCGCCTGCTATGACGATTTGTGCTCTTACCTTGATTGGTAGCTTCCCAAATGCCTTATCAAATAGAGCCTGAGGAACATATTTCAAATCTTTAAATAAAAGCTTTGTCTTTATAATTTGACGTTTGAGTTCGAAGTCGTTAGATGGTATTAGTTCGTATATCATATCTTCTTGATCCAGAGTCGCATTTTTGACAAGTTTTAAAATTAATCTTTGGTGAGCAAGAGATTTAACAACAATTTTTTCTGCTGTTGCCGAAATTTTCTTTATTAAGGTAGGAATGACTTGTTCCCATGTCTTGGATTCATCCCCAAGTTTTTCGAGAGCCTCTTTGAGAACTTCTGTTTGAATGTTTTGTACAACTCTTGTGCTTCTTTCGTTGCTGAGGCTTCGAAGAATTAAGGCGACTTCCATGCTAGTTGCGGTTCGCATCAACGCGTCCAATACGTTGTCTTCTATGCGAATAAGCGCCTCTTTTACGGGTTCAAGCAGTTTACTTTCTGGTGACTTAAAAGAAACTTTTGCAATTACTTCGCCGTAAACAGCCTGAGATATTCGAGCTCCATTTAAGATGTTAGGCTCAACATCTTTATTTTCTTCGACAAATCCTAGCATTTTTTCCACTGTCGTTTTGGGAATAAGTTCAATCACGGGGCGAAGTGAAGAATATCCCACGAACACTACGAGGTCACGAAAGTCTGTAAACCCTGATTCTTCATAAAAGATATCTTTAATGACTTCGGCACAGGCGTAGGTCTCTAATTCTATAAGTTTTGTCAATTGTTCTCTGATGTTTCCTAGATCTGCAGTTGTTGCATGGTTTGAAGCTTCTGCGTCAGCTGCCGAAGCCTGGTTTTCGCCCTCGGATTCTTCCTCTTTTTCATGTTTGTCTCCCCCGTCGCCTTCGGATTCTGAAGCCGGTTTGAGAGAGGAAATTCCCTGGCCTAACGTGTTGGTTGCATTTTGGATGCCTTTTTTAAGCAGCATCGAAGTGATGAGAGCAGAACTCAAAACGAACAATCCCAGAATCAGCGCCATGGAAATGCCACTTACAAAGAAGTTGCTTGGACCCAGAAGGCTTTTTATAAATTCTTTTAGGTTTGGCATCGGTGCTGCTGGTTCAAGTTCTACTTTTTCAACTTTTATCCAGTCATTGGTAGGTTTTCCAGAAGATATTTTGCCGAGGTTTAGAGCAATATCTACCCTTGAGATGATGCTCTTCACCAGTTTTTCCGGAACTTCGCTGCCTAGAACTAGGGTGACGTTGACTTTAGTCAAGTAGTCAGCTGCCTTAAATGTAAATGGTACCAGCTGAGCCTCTGTGTTTGACGATGAGTTGATCCCTACTGATAGCGGAGCCCCTTGGGGAGGAACTACTATGGATGTAACGGGGAATACATTGGTCACTGGAACTTGAGGCAAATTAGATGTGTCTTCTTTAAAATCAATGTCTTGAGCCCCAATATTTAGGATGCCCATTCTTGTAGAGTCTTGGTTAGCGGCTCCGGGTTTTGCTGCTGTTGGAGGCGCAGTGTTTTTTGAGGCCTCAAGGGCTCTTTTGGAGGCTTCTTCGGAGGCGATTCTTTCTTTTTCCCGTAGAATTTCATATTCTTTCCGGATTTCCACATCTCGCTTCTTCTGCTCTTCCTGTGCGAGTTGGAGAAGTTTTGTAAAATTGGTTTGTGATGCAGCAATCATTTCCTCGGATTTGGCTGCTGCTGTTGAGATTTGCGTGTCATACCAGACTTTCGCGTCTTTTTCGAGTTTTTCTTTGTCGAATTCCATAGTGGCAGAGGCTGTGACACTAGCATTTTTGATTCCAGATAGTGTAAGTACAGCCTGTGCAGTCTCCTTGGCTAAGGTCGAGTAGTGGGCGGCAAGGTCTATGTGGTCTTGCTGGGAAATCAGCGGAACTGTAGGCACAAAAGCTAACTGAGAGATCAATAAGATCCATGCAGTAAGTTTTTTGACTATCTGGCTCATGTTCATGCTACGAGATTCCCCGCTAGTTACCACATGGAGCATCGGATTGTTAAATGAAGAATAAAGTTTGCCATCTTATAAGTTCTCAAAATGTTCTATATCTTCCTTTGAGTTTCGAAGGTTATAATATTGAGGAATCGGCCTCCCCGGCGTTTCTATTGTGTTGAAGTGATTTTTATTTGGTCTTTAGGCCAGATCTTCGGGAGGGTCTAACAAGTTTTTCTGCAGGAATGAGGCGGTATATTTTGCGCCTATTTGCCCCTAATATATAGATTTTCATTGAGCATTCTTTCTTTACCCATAATTGACATGTATGGGCAAATGGTAACGCTGGTTCAAGCAATTGGTTGATAATGGTATTGGCGACTTTTTTCGCGCCTTAAATTTGGGGTCTAGTTTAAAGAGGCAAATAACGCTCTATTTTGATGATACCCGTCAAAAGGGCTTATATTCAGTTTGCCAAGAGGGCGAATTACGAGGCCGGAATTAGAAGTTTCAAGATCCAAATCGCTGCTTATAAAGACCGAGGTTCCTAAAGAGTCAACAAATTCTTTTAAGTTTGATGCCTTAAGTTTGAAGAGAGGTATGGAAAATAGGCGATTGGAAAATGGAGTGGAAAGAGAATTTGGGAAATAGAACAAAATATCGTTTTTCGATTTTCGAACGCGGTAAGAAATTTCATTTTGAATTAAGTCGGTTTCTTCGTGATCAAGTGCACAGCGGTCAAACAAGGAAAGGGCGAGTTTGGGCAATAGTGGCATAATTTTTTCTAGCTCCTCATTGAGGTCAAATTGATGCGTATCGATGACATAAAGCGCCCTGGAACTCATGCAACCTTTTCCGGCCAAAGAAAGAGCGTCCTTGATTGCTAAGGCCAAATTCTCAAGGTTTCCTACAATAGATATCGCCGCAGCACTTCCAAAGGCGGCTATCTTTCCATTGTAGTGGGATTGGATTTCATTTAATGAGACATCACTGCCAAAGAAAACCATGGTTTCTTCTTGGGATCCCACTAACTTCAAGTGTCGAGGGATGGTGTGAATCCGCCCAGGAAATAAATTTGAGAAATGTCTTATAAGTATTTGTAAGCTCGAACTTTGGTGTTCCAGTGCTTCAGGGACGCGGATGTTTATGGCGGCTCCTTGTGCCAATCCTAGTGTTAAAGGATGCAATATTGCTAGGGAGTGAGTAGAAGGCGGTACGATGGTTATGTGGTGGGTGACAAGTCTAGAGTTTTTGATGGCTGCTTTTAAGTCCTTTTCGTTTCTATAGAAAGAAAGTTTTAAATCCAAAATGGCTGATAAAGCAAGGTCAGTAGAGAAGAACTCTGCCTCTAATGCACGGGTAAAATGGGTGCTTTGCAAAAGTGTATTCCATGCATCATTCAATTCTCCAAAAGAAAGTTCATCGCAATGTGGACTCATTTGAAATGATGTATGCATTGCAGTGCTAGCTTGAGGTTGCTCTGCGAAAAGACTGCATCCTTTTAATGCAGCTCTAGGAACTCGCCCCAAAAGTTGGAAGTTATTTCCCGTTAAGGAAGCAATATCTTGAACTCTAAAAGCATAAGGATAGTCAATGCGACTTCGGTCTCTAATAAGCAAAGAGCCGTCACCAAGGGTCGACAGTTCTTGCCCTTGTATCACTGCCAATTCCACCCAGGGACTAAATCGATAGAGTGCCGTTTCATCGCCTTTAGACCATGCTTGGGAAGAAAGTTCGCTCATACCGTATTCACTTAAAATTTGGCCGGATTCTATTCTAAGTGAGGTTCTAAGAAGTTGATAAAATTCTGCCCTTGTGAGACTTCGTGACTTACCTTTGGTGCCGCCCGTTTCCAGGAGATAGCCGGATTTTGGGAAGGTTACTTTTAGTCCCTCGTCTATAAGATTGATCCAATGGAAAGCAGTGCCTATATAAAGAGTAGCCCCAGTGTCCTCTTGAAAAGCCGATGCCACGTCTTCTAACTTTTGGCAATCGATATACTGTAAGGGGAAAAACTCTCCAAACCAGGCGACCATTTGCGCTAGACTTGAGTCTGGCCAAGTTATTGTGTCAGGTACAAAGCTAACTATTTTTTCAAAATTCAGGGACTCTTGTTCCATAAAGTTTAGTAAACCCTGCAGTGCGGACACTTTATAGGCTATTAGGCCGTCTTTTGAAAAATGCGATTGGGACCTAGTAGATTCTGTCCCGCTAGAGAGAAATGTTTTGACAACCTCCTTCCCTCTAAACCAAGAAGAAGATTCGCTTTTTAGCCATTCTACAGGTAAAAAAGATAGCCCTCGCGGAAGCTCTTTGACTGTAAGAGGTTCACTGCCCAAGAATTCTTCCGGCGCCGCTTTTTTTCCGTCAGAAAATTGTGCTGAGCTTATAAATCTAGCAATTTTATTTTTTACAGTTAAACTCACATTCAGCGTCCAACATTAAGTAAGTGAAACAAGGTCTCCATTTGCTTCTAAGCCTTGCCTCCCAAGAGTGCCAGGACTAACTAGCACAGCATCTAGAAACTATCAGTTCTTAAATGTTCTTGCAATAAATGGCAGGTTTTGAGCGAAATGAGCGCAGGCCAGAGAATCCTAGTGGAAACTAGGTTCCAGTTTCATTATAAAGGTCTTAGGATTCATTTCTTAAAAAGTAGTAGGCTAGGTTTGGAGTTTGAGTGTCCAGTAGCTATTTTGTAAAACTAGAGCAATTTGAAGGTCCTTTGGACTTGCTCTTACATTTAATTCGTGAGCATCAACTAAATATATTTGATATTGATCTTTATTTGCTCACGTTTCAGTACATTGAATATCTTCGAGTAATGAAATTTCGTGATCTTTCTGATGCGGCCGCCTTTATGGGAATGGCAGCCCATCTTTTGGAGATTAAGTCAGAAAGCCTGCTGCCTAAAGACGAAAAAAAGCAACGTGAAGCGGGATTGGAAGAAGAGGACCCACAGAAGACTTTAGAATATAGACTTCAGCAATACGATATGTTTAGGCGGGCAGGGGAGCACTTTGCCCATGTCGCTGAGGCAGGTTTTAAGCGTATTTCCAATCAGGAATGGTCCCGCCTTGGACCTATGTATGAGCACATAGAGGCGCCGCTCAAAGGCGATGCGAGTCACCTAGTCGTTTTATATGAGCAGATGTTAGCCGAATTAGCCGACCGTAAGCCTGCAAGAGTTAAGGCAAAAACTCACCGCATTACGGTTGAGCAGGTCATTGAGGAAATGCGGGAATTTATTCAGGAAGCCCGGTTTTGTCTATTCCAAGGACTTTATTTAAAGTTTCCTGCAAGATACAACTTTGTCGCACATATTTTAGCAGCTCTTCAGCTGGTTCGAGACGGCGAGATGAACTTACATCAAGAGACCATGATGGGACCTATTTGGTTATATAGAAAAGATATGACTCTAGAAGAGCTGCCGGCAACAGAAGATGGCTTTAGCTTGCAGGATCTTCCCGAACAACATGAGCAGGCAGGGGGCATTCCATGAGCGGTAATTTTGAAGATATGGATTTAGATAAATCTGATGAGAAACCAGTAGAGCCTTCAGAGCAGTATGAAGAACCCAACTTTGATGAATTATTAGGTGAAAACCTCGAGTCGATGTTTGAGGTGGTGGATGCCTTAGAGATCTCTGTGGCCCGGACTCTGCCTGATGCCCTGACTGCCGAGTCTGTGGTTTTGTGTGCTAGTGATGAGAGTGATGAGAGTGATGAGAG
>CAIMVM010000078.1 GCA_903844895.1 uncultured Pseudomonadota bacterium | reverse complement strand
TTCAAAAAAATCATTATGAAATACATTGAAGACGATGCCGTCGCTTTTGAGGCCTTCAAGCGAAAAGACTTGGATCTCATGTATTTTGATGCGACCATGCTACGGTTTTGGACAAGAACCGAGCAAGCTCCCTTCAACAATCCCCAAGTTGTTAGGATCCAAAGCCCTAAAATCGTTCCTTGGATTTGGGGAGGGGTCGCTCTCAATATGCGTCAAGGCCCCACTGCGGATCTGCGCTTTAGAAAAGTTCTCCAATTGCTTCTCAATCGTGAGATGATTCTATCTAAAATATATAAAAATCTCCAAGATCCCATTTCTGGGCCCTTTCCCAAAGGGACATCGGTTTCTTCCAATTCTGCTCCGGTAAAATTTGACCCGGCTCAAGCCAAGCTTCTTTTAAAGGAAGCGGGATTTGTCAAAGCCGATGACACAGGAATCCTTTACCGGGACATCGTTAAGGATCACAAAACCGTTAGAGAGCGTGCCAGCACCTCGGTCATGTATGGCACCAAAGCCCATGACCAATGGATGACCATTTGGAAAGATGATGCCCAAAAGGTGGGGGTAGAAATCATCCCTCGCCTGACCGATTGGAGTGCGGCAACGAAGCTGGTCGATGAGTTTAAATTTGAAGGATTTGTGATTAGTTGGTCAGGAAATCCTGAACCTGAACCCAGGCAGCTGTGGCATTCCTCGAGTGCGATGCAAAACGGCTCTTCGAATATGCCAGGCTTTCAGGACAAAGAAGTGGACCGCCTTATCGACTTAGCCCCAGGCCTTCCTAAGCCTGAAAACCGCGACGCCGCTTTTAGAGAGATCGAAAAACGGATCATCGACGGGCAACCTTACGTCTTTCGCTGGGGACTCATGACCCATTATGCCGCCTATTGGAAAGACAAAGTCGCTCCGGGCGATACCCCTTTTATGAAATTTTCCGGGGATATGACCCGAAGTATTTTCTATACCCACTGGAAGAAAGCGGAGGAATGATCGGTGTATAAATATATCCTGAGACGTCTGATATTGATGATTCCGACCTTGATTGGCATTTCGATTCTCGTGTTTACGTTGACCCAAGTGGTTCCCGGTGGGCCCGTCGAACAGTTTATGAATAAACTTAAATTCGGCGGCAGTGGCGACACGGGTCGAGCGGGAGCAGAGATCACGGAAGAGCTTAGAACAGAGCTTAATAAACTTTACGGCTTTGATCGACCGATTCACATCCGCTACTTTAAATGGATGGGCAATCTCCTCCAGGGAAATCTTGGGGACTCTTACGAGTACAAAGAACCGGTCTCGAGTGTGATCGTTCAAAAGCTTCCTGTGAGTTTGACGTTTGGGATTTTTTCGTTCTTTCTGGTTTATTTGATTTCCATACCCCTTGGGATTTTTAAAGCGATCAAAGATGGCTCCCCTTTTGATACGGCCAGCTCACTTCTTCTCTTTGTGACGTATTCCATTCCACCGTTTGCCTTTGCCATTGTGCTGATCGTGTTGTTTTGTGGGGGCACCTTTTTAGACTGGTTTCCCCTGCAAGGCCTCCATAGTGATGACTTTGAAGAGTTCACTCAATTTGAAAAAATCACCGACTACTTGCACCACATTATTCTCCCTTTATTCGCTTATGTGATCGGACAGTTTGCGGTCACATCGATGATGATGAAAAATAGTTTTTTGGAACAGATTTCTCAAGACTACGTCCGAACCGCCAAAGCCAAAGGTTTAAGTCAGACGAAGATCTATTTTAAACACGTGCTTAGAAATGCTTTGATTCCCATAGCTACGGAGATTGGTGATTTTTTAACAATCTTCCTTTCTGGCAGCATTCTTATCGAGCAGATTTTTGGCTTAGATGGCATCGGCATGCTTAACTATCAGTCCATCCTGACCAGAGACTATCCGGTGGTCCTCGCCATCATCATGATGGCAGCCTTTGCAAGGATGCTGGGAAGCCTTCTCAGCGATGTTCTGTATGTAGTGTTAGACCCTAAAGTAAGCTTCGAATGAGGGACTTATGTTAACTTTTATTTACAATCGCCTGGATCCCCTTACGCAAAAACGTGTGAGAATGTTTTCTTCCATGCGCCGAGCGCGGGTATCTCTTTGGATTTTAAGCGTCGCCTTTATTGTAAGTCTATGTGCCAACTTGGTAGCCAATGACAAGCCGCTATTTGTTTGGCTGGAAGGCAAAGCCTACTTTCCTTTTGCCAAGGTCTATAAAGCCCATACCTTTGGAGGGGACGGAGAAGTCGAGCCAGATTATAAAGAGCTCAAAGACTCCATCCAGTCGCGGGGGCTGCTGGTGCCACCACTGATATGGTGGGGCATGAATGAAAGTAACAAAACCTTAGATGAATACCCGGGGGCTCCCAACCGCTTGAACTTGCTGGGTACCGATGACCGCGGTAGAGACGTCTTTGTAAGAATTCTCTATGGTTTTAGAACCTCCATTCTCTTTGCTGTTTTTGCTTTGATCACATCTCTTTTACTCGGCACTTTGATGGGAGGTGTTCAAGGGTTTTTCGGGGGAAAGTTTGACCTTATTGGTCAGCGGTTGGTCGAGATTTGGACGTCGCTTCCCACCATCTTTGTCATTATCTTGGTGGTCAATATCTTTGAACCCAGTGTTCCTATTTTGATGCTTGTGATGGTGGCGTTTCTATGGATTTCCAGTCAATACTACATCCGAGGGGAATGCCTTAGGCTCAAAAATAAAGACTTTGCCCTGGCGGCTACGTCGTTTGGTGCTAGCAAGTGGGAGGTTTTCACCCAACATATTATGCCCAATGCTATCACGCCCATTGTCACGTTAGCTCCCTTTACCATGAATCAGGCGATCTTGTTTCTTTCGTTTCTAGACTTCATGGGTTTAGGCGTTCAAGCCCCTACAGCTTCCCTTGGGGAGCTGCTAGCCCAAGGTAGAAACAACTTTTTTAACGCTTGGTGGTTGGCCCTCTATCCTTTTTTAACACTAGTTCTCCTTCTTCTACTTCTTAATTTTGTTGGCGAAGGAGCCAGGAAAGCCTTTGACCCTAGGGCTACCACGTAACGTGATAAAGGCTCTTTCCTGAAGAGCCCAGAGGTCACAAGAGGCTCTTGGAACTGGAAAAAAGTTTGGCCTTAAAGGAATCACTTAGCGCGTTTCAGCTGAAGCTACTTGATTCTCTTTTTTGAGCGAGCTGCATTTTTAGACTTTTTTCTGGCAAGTTTAAGTCGATTCGCTTTGCGGGATTTTTCAATCAAATGGGCATATCTGGGGTTAGTTTCCAAATTGGTAGAAAGATAGACGTGGGGCTTTTGTTCTAAAAATCCTTTTTTGGTGAAAAACTTTACCGCTGGGACGTTTTCCGGATCGGTATCGGCCATGATGATCCGTATCCCTTCATGCTCCACCATCGTTTCAATAAGCTTATCAAGAAGGCGTCCCGCAATACCGGCACGCGCCCATGGGGTATAGGTGCAGGCCCAAATCACATACCCATAACTCCATGCAGAGCCCGCCTTAGAAATCACCGTCCCTAGCACAAATCCTACAATCCGAGGGTCTTTGGAGCCCTCTTCATAGTCATCGTTTTCAGCCACGAGACAGTAGTCACCATCTGTATTGAAAAGCGTTGTAACTTCGTATTCATCCCAAGATCGATAAAGCATCGGCCAAAGGTTTGCCTTAAAGTTACTTTCACCGAGCTGATAGACCTCGGCAATATCATCAATCTCCATTTCCCTAACGGTAAACGAATGTTTCTCGAAATCACCTTTGCTGGTTGACTTCACCTTTACATCTTTGATCTGTATTTGGACCATAAAACCTTACTCGTATGTACTTGTGTAATTATACCTCTTCTAAATGGACTCGTGAAGTCTGAGATCGGTCTTCCAGGAAAAAAAGCAATCTCATGTTTTCACTGTCTAATATTATGTTTTTTAGGGTTTTAACAAGACGATTCGGCCCAATTTGTTTTCAGACGGAACGCCGCATGGCAACTGAAATCCACTAGGTTTCAGGTTCTAAAAATCGCCGAGAAGCGGCAGCCATGGATGCACCTCTGATTAGACTGCATTTTAATTCTATCCAGAAACCTTAAAGAACTCTCTTACTGCATACTTTTTGTTTTCCCTAAGAGTAGTCCGTGAAACACGGTATTCTAAAAATTTCCTGAAGTCTGCAGATGCTTCGAAATAACTTTAAGGCACAGAGCTTAAAGCTACTGCTTTCCCAATATAGGATAGATTCTTGCGAGGCTTGGCAAAGCGTTACTATTCAGCAAAAGCGCGCTCTATGGTCTTTAAGGCGATCACGAGGGTGTTTGGTTTGTCCTCAGAGTTCGGCATAAAACCATGGCATTGATAGAACTGAGTCGACCGCTCCGAAAGGCTATCAACTATAACGGCGACCGCACCATATGCAGGTGTGTGCAGAACCGTTCGCAGAGCATGCGCCAAGACAAGCTTTCCAGCACCCTCGCCTTGTGAAATTTTCGGTCTACTGCCAACTGCCCGATTCGTATGACTGGGACAGGGTAACGAGGAAGTCCTTTAAGCACGCCCTGGGGAAAGGAAGTACGAGCCACCTCACTTGCTGAGAGGGCTGAAACAGTAAGTCAAAATCTTACTCAAACTTGATCATTCGTCTTGTAACTGCCGGTAATCACGAGGGCACCAACTGGGGCAAACTGCATAGAAACCTATCAGATAAACACATTCACCCATTTTGATATTCTAGGAACCATCCATGTTTTTTCTGCAAGCCTTTACGGGAAGAAAGATCTCAAAGGAACATAAAAAACACTTGACGGCAAAACTATACACATGTATGGTTATTGCCGGTTGCAGTTTTCAAACGAATTTTTTATGTCAAGCTACCACTCGAGCCAGTATAAAAGTATTGCAATATCAGATCTAAACGCTTTTGAAATGCTTAAAAACCACAAGTTTTAATGGGCGAAAGTAGATC
>CAIMVM010000077.1 GCA_903844895.1 uncultured Pseudomonadota bacterium | reverse complement strand
GTCACCCTCGCTGGAAAAGTAGGTGTGGTGGGTCATATTCATATCGGGGATCGTTCGATGGTGGGAGGCAATAGTGTCGTCACCAAAGATTTACCCGCTGACTCTTTTGTGACCGGTTATCCCGCACGACCTCATGCCGAGTGGTTAGCGGCGCAAGCATCCTTGAATCAGCTCGCTAAGAAAAATAAGTCTTGAAATTTATTCTATTGTCTCCAGCCACTGATCGAGTTGCGGAGGTGTGAACACACCCACACTATTCAGGACCTCAACTATATCTTTGCCGCATATCAGAACAACAGGGTGATTGTCTTCTCTTATTTCTTTATATGCTTGAGGTGCGATGTAAGATGTCGTAACCAAAACTCCAAAATGATGTCTTCTCAGCCGGCTGATTAGCCTGCTAGTTTCCTTGACCCCAACCGCAGAATCTGGGGCATAACATTTAGCCTCTAGATTGAAATCTAATTTTAAAAGATCTGCTTCTGGGCCGACCCCCATCCATCCTACAGCATCTCGACCGCCGTCCATCGAGGGTCTGGTTATATCAGCCACAACTTCCTTCTCACTGATAAGCCCCCATATTTCCAAAGCCACAGATTCGAATTCATAAGCCTTTTCTTTAGGAAATTTTCTATAAAGGTGCACTAACAGGTCCATTTGTCTTTCATTATCTGGCAACTGTTCATCCCTAGTGCGAACATTTGTAATGCGAGGAGCAATTAAAGCAGAATATATGTTTTTATCTACCCATTGCTTATAAGGCTGAGGTGCATGAGTAGATTCATATGCTCTGCCTACCTTAATATCTTCGAGCCATGCTCTTGGAATCTCTCTTACGTCAAGAACTGTGAACAAAGCTCGGAAGTTTTCGAATCGATCTTTTTGATCACCTGAAGTTCTCCAGACACCTTGAAAAAAATCATCAGAAGTCCCCTTCGCTCCTGGCACTAGCAAACCTTTAAATTTGGTATCATAGCCTTTCCCATCTGACATTTTTGAAAAGTAAAAATATATGGGAATATCTCGCCTTTTACCCTTGGCGAGACTATCAAAGGTTGTTTTGAGCACTTTATTTCCACCCTTACTTAGTGGATCACCAGGTTTTCTGTTATCACCGAAATACACTAATTCTCCAGACAGGGGGTCAAGCTTGTCTGGCCAGGCAATTTCACTTTGGTTTGAAGTTAGTACAACTAATTTCTTATGCTCCCCCCGACCTAAAAAGCGAATCCCACCTTGGTTCCCTACTCCTAACAACTTACTTAGGGGCTCTGCCTGCATATTCTTTTGGCTACCACCCTCATAGATGGCATCTATTTCTAGAGAGGCTTTTTCTAGGTTCTTAAAAGGATAATGCATTACTTATTATAGTGAATTAGTGCTCCAATACGACAAAGGCGTAGGCCATATGATCGTCGTGGGTCACGGAAGCATGCAAACGCGTGACCTTCCGGTTTTCTAATTGATCTTTCAGTGTGCCCTCCGACCATAAGCGACCGTTAAGGTACCGCAATTCTTTCCAATGCCATCCATCCATTCCCACGCCTAGGGATTTTCCAAAGGCTTCGCGGAGGGCCCATCGGCCCGCGAGTCGTTCGGCGAGGCGATCGGGGTGCGACTGGAGTAAATAGAGCGCTTCTTCAGGCGCTAAGATTCGGCGACAACATTTTTCAGCGCCAAAGCGATCGAT
>CAIMVM010000076.1 GCA_903844895.1 uncultured Pseudomonadota bacterium | reverse complement strand
TTTGGCTCCTTTCAAAGTTTGAGTTCAATTACTCTTTGAAAGGATTTTTTATCTTTTTGACCCTGTATTCTAGCCGGAAGCAAATGCCTAATCGCTGGGGCAGCTAGCTGGCCAGATACAAGATCTTCATTTCAAACATAGTAACTACTGACAATAGAGGTAGCGGTGTTTACTCTAAGACGGGCTTATAGGAATGACATAGATTTCTATAGCCAAAGCAAGCCATTGTTTTGTTTCGAAATTCTATCGCTAAATCAAAATAAGTGGCTCGCCTTCGGCAAGGCTTATCGATATTTGTACGTAACTTAGAGGCAAATTTTGGTTTTACAAAACCAGTTGAATGGACAATGGGATTGAGTTGAAGGCAATTGACGGTGTCCGTTAGAGGCAGTTCATTGAAAGAACTCTTTGACATTTATGCTTTAATTGAGGAAGATTTTGATTGGCTTTGAAGCCATTTTTCGATGACAGCCCCAGCGTCGATTTCTGAGTCTGGAAAAACACTCACTTTACTTCTATAGAAAGGGTATTGGTGACCAAATCCAAATATTTACAAAGAGGCAAGGCTCATTTACTTCTTTTGTATTTGGCGGTGTCCCTAATACTTTTCGCTTCCATTTCAGCATGTAAAGTTTCTACAAAAAGCGTAATGGATCCATCTCAAGCCGCCTCTATTAATGACGGAATGAAATCGATTAAGTATCCTAGGAAACAGTTGCCGCTTGAATTATCTGATCGAGTCAGCGCCTGGCGCGAAATTGTGGCGGAGAGTTTAAAATCGACGGATTTGAGCTTGTTCGGAGCTAGTGATTGCGTCGCGTTTACTCAATTATGGCTCGAAAAAATGAATTCTGAATATGGAATTAAGCTTTTTTATTCGGAATCCCATGGTATGGGACAGATCAAGTTACTAAGTGGAGAAGAGACAAAGCACGATATTAATCATGCATTTGCGAGTGATCGCGGGCTTTGCCAAACTTCAGGGGATTGCGATAAAGAGATCATCATTGATGCATCTTATTTGCAATTTGTCGAGAACGGATCATGTTTAGTCGAGCCTAAGTCGGACGCATGCAAAACCTTTCGTTTTCACGATGCCCTACCTAAGATTTTGGTGGGGTCCCAGGCAGAAGTCGCTCAATTTTACACAAATCTTCCTTTGAAAATTAGATTGCAAGAAATTTTTGAAGATAAGGCATTCGGTGATTGGGCCCCTGAATCGATAGCGCCACTTATTTATAGTTTCGGCTCTAACTCTAAGCTTCGCTCCAATTTAGATGTTTTTAATTAATTGTATCTAAAGTTTAATCTGCTTCGTGAAAAAAGCAGCAAAGGCTAAGTCCCTAGGCCGGTTGAATTCAATTTGCACTACCGCTACATGCAACTTATGTAGACTAGCGTATGCAAGGTTTCGTAAGTTTCATGTGGCGGCTCACCTCAGGACCACAGACCCGATAGAGACGCTCTTTGCTGCCATTCACGTAAGGACAAAGCGAACCAGGGGGCATGGCTCAGCAAAAACAGCATTGTCAATGGCATCCAAACTTGCTCAATGCGCCGAAATAAGTGGAATAAGCATCGGGGAAGTCAGCAGCTAGCAGATGTGATTAGCGTGGATTTCAAGTTTTAGTATGGGGTAAAGATTGCGATCGCCGCTTGATTGCCATCCACTAAACTTGACAATATCTCTCTTGTTCGCAGGTCTCTAGAATGGTTTCTGGAATGGTTTTTAGAATGGTTTCTGGAATGGTTTTTAGAATGGTTTCTGGAATAAAAAGTAGAGATTCCATGAGTTTATGTTCTTCGGTCCTGTTGTCGCAAAACAGTATCAATTGTGGCGATTTGTCGATTGAAAAATGCGCACTTTGGAATGGGCAACCGTTGGCGAGGTATCATCCCCGATGAAAACTTTGCTTTCGAGAGGAAGACTGTGAGTAGAAGGAAGAGGCGTGTTTTTTAACCGTTAAGGATTTTGTGTGCTGATCAGCCTTAAATTTATACAGCTAAGTTTCAAAAAAACGACTCCTTTACGCCTAGGTAGCGGTTTAGGGAATCACTTTTCGTATTTAGCTGTTGAAGTTAGGAGTCAAGGGGAGGCGCTAACCTTACGGTGTAGAGGGCGTGACTAGAGGGGGAGGCTCAAAAGCTTGTTTTGACTTAGAGGTGCATGATTGATAGGCTCTCTGCCTGAAAACTTGATTTTAAGATATTGGAAAGCCGCTATGTTTAATGCAATTAAGATTCGTGAAGATTTTCCGCTTTTTACAGGCGAGAATTCAGATTTGGCTTTTCTAGATAGCGCTGCCTCCAGTCAAAAACCTAAGTCGGTTATTGATCGAGTGCTCAAATATGACTCATTTCAGCATGCAAACGTGCACCGGGGGGTCTATGACCTATCTGAAAATGCAACTCGAAATTTTGAAGAGGCTCGAGAAAAAGTAGCCAAATTTATCGGGTGCCTTGATGCTAACGAGGTTATTTTCACGAGAGGTACCACCGAATCCGTTAATTTAGTGGCGATGACTTGGGGCCGAAAGAATCTCAAAGCTGGGGATGAGATTTTGTTGACGATAGCTGAGCATCATTCCAACATTGTCCCTTGGCAGATCTTGGCAGAGCAAACAGGGGCAAAAGTTGTTTTTTTGCCACTTTCATCAGATTATCGGATCGATGTAAAAGCAGCCGAACCCTATTTCCATTCTAAGGTTAAGTTATTTTCTGTAGCGCAAGTGTCCAATGTATTTGGTACAGCGCACCCCATTCAAAAACTGATTAAAATGGCTAAAGCATGCGGAGCGGTGACCTTTGTAGATGGGGCTCAAGGTGTTGTTCATCATGATGTTAATGTACAAACTCTCGGATGTGATTTTTATGCCTTTTCTGGCCACAAAATGCTCGGCCCAACGGGGATAGGGGTTCTTTGGGGTAAAAAAGAAATTTTGGAGATTATGCCACCTTTTTTAGGTGGTGGTGACATGATCGAAAAGGTTACCGTTGATCACTCCACATGGGCAGGACTGCCCAATCGATTTGAAGCTGGAACTCCGAATATTTCTGGTGCCATTGGGCTGGGGGAGGCCGTAGACTACTTTACAAGGCTGGATCGAGTCGGGGCCAGAAAGTGGGAAAGACATCTTGGAGATATGGCAATTTCGGAATTAAGAAAAAATCCTAGAATCAAACTTTATGTGAAAGATGGTGAGGATTGGTGCGGTATCGTCACCTTTAGTCATAATTCGATTCATCCCCATGATTTGGCATCTATAGCTGGGCAAGAGAAAGTCTGTATGAGAGCGGGCCATCATTGTGCACAGCCACTAATGGCAGCACTAGGAGTCGGAGCCACCTGTCGAATCTCTCCTTTTATTTATAATACCGAGGCAGACATTGCGCTTTTTTTCAAAGCGATACGTAAAGCAGAATCTCTACTTTTATAAAGGGAGTCCCGTTTGAAAAAGGCTAAATTGAGCTATGCGCTGAAAAGAAACTGTCCCTATTGTGGAGAAAATCCCCTTATGGAAACTTGGTTCAAACTTGCCGAAGGCTGCCCAAAGTGCGGCATCAAATATGCCCATGATGAAGCCCATTATTCTGGGGCATCTCAACTTGTAGCATTTCCAGTAGTCTCTCTACTTGGACTTTTTGAAGGGGCTTTGATTTGGTATTTTTTTAAGCTAGATACTTTGGTGGTAGCTATGCTGTCTTTTTTAAGCATGTTTTTCTTTCTTTTGTTATTTTGGCCCTATGCTTTGGCTATTTGGACCTGGTTTGAACATTTTGTGCGCCCGGTAACTGCAGAGTCTGAAAAGCCTAAGCAGTTTTAATAGCCTTTCCCTTATCTTTTATTTAAATAGGAGTCCTTATGAATCCACTATTAGAAAATAGTTCTTCCTTACCCAAGTATGGAGACATTGCAGCTGAGCATATTGAGAAAGCCGTAGAATCCATGGTGGTAGCCATGGAGCAGGGCTTCTCTAAGATTGAAAATGATTCTACCCCACCCAGCTGGGAAAATCTGATAGAGGAAATCAATAAACTTGAGGATTGGTACTCTCGAGTTTGGAGTCCTGTTTCACATTTGCATGCCGTAAAAAACGAAGCGGCTTTGCGGGAAGCCTATCAAAATGCATTACCTAAAATCGTCGCTTTGGGTCTAAAACTAAGTCAGTCAAAATTAGTTTTTAAGAAATTAGAGCAACTTCGTTCGAGTTCCGAGTGGAATATTTTTGATCAAGGCCAAAAGCGCTCTGTTGAACAAAGGCTTTTGTCGGCAAAGTTATCTGGAATCGGACTGGAAGGTAAAAACAAGGATCGATTTAATGAGATCGTGACCGAGCTTTCCAGCTTGTCAACAACGTTTTCAAATAATGTTTTGGATTCTACAAAGGAATTTAAGCTTGTACTTCGAAGTTCTGAAGAATGTGAAGGATTAAGTGATTCTATAAAAGAAATGTTAGCCCATAGTTATTTTAACTCACATCCTGATTTAGCCAAACCAAAGGATGTTTCCGAGGGCCCGTGGCTAGTGTCTTTAGACGGGCCTGTGTACATAGCCTTCATGCAAAACTCTACGAGGCGTGAGCTTCGCGAGAAAATCTATCGCGCTTTCATTACTAGAGCCTCTATGGGCGAAAAAGACAACACCGCAATCATGCAGAAAATATTGAAGTTAAGGCATGAAAAAGCAAAAATATTGGGTTTTGCAAATTATGCCGAAGTCTCATTGGCAACAAAAATGGCTCAATCTACGGATGAGGTCTTTTCTTTGCTTGAGACACTTCGTAAGGCTTCTTTGGAGCCGGCAAAACGAGAGCTCGCTGAGATTGAAGATTTTGCAAGAGAAAACGGCCATAAAGGGCATCTTTGCCATTGGGATGTTCCATTTTGGGCGAAACGCTTGGAAGAAAAAAAGTACAGCTTTACAGATGAAATGATACAACCCTACTTTTCCATAGGGAAAGTATTGACGGGGCTTTTTGAATTAAGTGAAAAAATATTTGGAATAAAAGTGAAATGTGCCACTGAAGAAGCCTCGACTTGGCATCAAGATGTAGGCTTCTATAAAATTTTTGATGAATCCGGCGAGCATATAGCATCATTTTTTCTAGATCCTTATTCCAGGCCCGAAACTAAACGGGGAGGGGCTTGGATGGACGATGTGGTCGGAAAGCGCGTCACGAAGGGTGAACGTCGAATTCCTGTGGCGCATTTAGTCTGCAATTTCACCCCTCCTGTAGGTGATAAACCGTCTCTTTTGACTTTTAATGAAGTGGAAACCATGTTCCATGAATTTGGTCACGGACTTCAACATATGTTGACGAAGATTGGCTATTCCGATGTTTCGGGGATTTCAGGCGTGGAGTGGGATGCGGTAGAGCTTCCAAGTCAATTTATGGAAAACTGGTGTTATCATCAGGAGACACTTCTTGGCATGGCTAAGCACTATAAAACAGGAGAAACACTGCCTCTTGATTTATACCGCAAGATACATGATGCGCGTACCTATCGGGCTGGCATGTTGTCTTTAAGGCAACTTACTTTTGGTCTCATCGACATGCTTCTCCATTCTAGTGAGCAAGCAGATGTCAAAGCGATTGAAGTGGAAGTAGCAAAGAAAACGGCAGTCCTTCCGGTACTTCCGGAAGACAGAAGCCTTTGTTCTTTTAGTCATATTTTTTCTGGTGGCTATGCAGCAGGCTATTATAGCTATAAATGGGCCGAGGTCCTAAGCGCCGATGCGTTTGAAGCTTTTGAAGAAGTGGGCCTTGAAAATCAGGAGGCAGTTTCTAAGGTAGGTCGGAAATTTAAAGATACCGTCCTTAGTCTAGGGGGGAGCCTTCATCCGGGAGAAGTCTTTAAATTGTTTCGGGGGCGCGATCCTAGCCCTAAAGCACTCCTTAGGCATAGCGGATTATCATAGGGCCACTCATGACTGATTTGTTGCGAAAAATGAATACGAAAGTTGGAACTGACGGCTCCGTCAGTTACGAGCTTCAATTAGGTGAACGCGTTATAGATTTAAATCGTATGGTGGGTGATCCTTTGTCCCTTACTTTTACGGGGCGAATCTTTTGTGTAAATTGTGGGCGAAAGACTTCTAAGAGTTTTAGTCAAGGCTATTGCTATCCTTGTTTTTCCTCCCTACCTGAAACGGATATGTGCATTGTTAAACCAGAAAAGTGTCACTTTCATCTGGGATCATGCCGAAATGAATCGTGGGGTCTTGAGCATTGCATGATTCCCCACACGGTTTATCTGGCGAACTCTTCAGGTTTAAAGGTGGGCATTACCAGATCTCATCAGAAGTTGAAACGCTGGATGGATCAAGGGGCTTCCCAAGCCATAGTCTTAGGTGAGACCAAAAATAGACTGGATTCAGGTGTGGTGGAAGTAGCGATTGCAAAGTTGGTTCCAGACAAAACAAACTGGCGAAAGATGCTTCAGGAAAGTCCTGTACCGCTAGATTTAGTGAAGCTGAAAAAAGATTTGCTGTTTCAGATTCCCCCGGAATTGCCTTTAGAAGTCAGCGGAGATGAGATCTTTGAATTTAGCTACCCGGTGATCAAGTATCCTGAAAAATTAACCAGTTTGGATTTTGAGAAGAATCCAAACATAAATGGCATTCTAAATGGAATTAAAGGACAGTATCTTTTGTTGGATTCCGGGGTGCTTAATATCCGAAAATTTGGTGGCTATGAAGTAACCTTGGATGGCACTTAGGCTGCTCCTTTCTACGGGATACTGCAGTTGAGGAGTTCTATGAAAGACGTAAAGCATTCCGTGCCTAGGGAGGGAGAGGATTTCTACCTAGAAAACGAATTTATGGTTTTTACCGCCAAATGGCATTTAAAGAGAGGTTACTGTTGTGGGAGCGGTTGTAGGCACTGCCCCTATGACAGTACTCCCAAGGACTTCAATTCAAAAACTAAGGATGCAAATCCAGCAGCAGAAGTTAAAAAAAAGAAGAGTTAAATTAAGTTCGCTTGATAAGCCCCCAAACACTGACCGCAGTCCAAACGACTTCTAAGATTATAAAACCGTACTGTCTTTCAAGGATGGCTGTGACCGTCAAAATAGCGCCACCTAGTGCATTGGTTGACAAAGCTATGGTCGAGCGGGGGTCCCATTTTTGAGCCGTAACTTTTACAAAGGAAAGAAGAATCAGGGCAGCCCCAATAAGTGACGCGATCTGTATCATGCAGGACTCCGATCTAGTTCTGAAATGATGTCAAAGGCAAGGTCTATCACTTTTTCAGTAGTTTTAGACTCAATATCTTTATCTGCAAATGGTGTGCTGTCTCCAATAACTGCTAGGAGCGCTCCAAAAATTAACCTTTTACCAGTCGACTGCTGCTCTTGGTGGTCGAACAAGGTGCCTAATGTAAAAAGAGTCGAAGCCTCCATTTCGCTGGCCAAGACTCCGGCATTTTCTAGTACCTTCATATAGGCTTTATTTTGATCTTTCAGAGGGCCGCTGCCAAATTCACGGGCGTATAAGCTGTCTTTTGAGTGACAGATTCCAAATGATACCTCGCTTCGTCCCTTGCAAACCGACTCAGCGGCGGCAAGAAATATTCGAGACGCTAAGGCTGGAAAACCCTCAGGCACAAACCGGGAAGTGGTCGATTCATCGCGCACACAACCTGTTGGAATAACGATGTGACCTGCTTTTATGGAGTGGGGCTGCATGGATCCGGCTGTTCCTACCCGAATAAAGCTTTTAGCTCCAAGTCCATAGAGTTCGTGTAGGATAATATCAATAGAAGGTGCACCCATACCTGTTGAAATCACTCCGATGTCTAGGGTTCTTTTAGAGTGGGCAAGTGTACCTAAGTAGAGATTGTGGCAGCGAGGATGGTTCTTTACGGTGACATTCTGGAGTTTGTCGGCAATTTGGCGTGCTCTTCCATCGCTTCCTGGAAGAATCATATACCGTCCTCGGCCGTTATTTCCAGAGAAGTCATGTTCGCAAGCAGTCATATGGTGCGGGGTAAAGCTCATGGGTAATTTCCTTGTTTATGAGAAAGTTTAGTTCAGCTATCCACCGAACCAAGTGTCAAAATTAAGCAAAACCGAGTATCCATTTAAGCGAGAGCTGACATTTTTCTTTTGCCGAGGCGATTTAGAATCTATCAGTGCAGAACCTTCACTGGTTTCGAGGGCACCGTCAAACTTGCTTATTAAGGGAATAATAGCGCTCAAATGTAGATTCCAAGATTCCACTCGTGTCACTAGGAGATCTGGACGATTTCCAGTTGGTCTAGAGGCGAGCGCTTTGCAATAAAAGAGTCCTGCTTCGAAACTTAAAGCAGAATACTTCGTTTTCAGGGAATAATTCCTTCTAGAATTTGCGGAGATCTCTTCTCGACTGCCGAGGGTCTCGCTTGCAAATTCGATTTGCCGAATCCCTAAAATCGGTCCGGATGAAAATGGACCACGCATACTGGGAGTAAAAAGGCTATATCCCCAAAGAAAATTTAAGCCTTTTGAGGAGGAATCTAAAATAAGCTTTTCGGCAAATACGGGCCTAATTGGGCCATTACCAATGAAGCCTCCGACTTTCCAAAAATAGGAGTCCTCAAGACTTCCATATCCCAGTGAGGTAACCTGGGCGATGCCTACGATGGGCATTTCTTTGGTGCCATAGCTATGATCTTCTAAGCCAATACCAAAAGACCAAAAGCGGTTGTTGGATTGATTGTCGATCCGATAAATATCTCCAAACGCAGGACAAGCAAATATGACAAAGAGGAGTGTTCCAAGCCGCGTCATGCTGTCGCCCTTTTTTTCTCGATGATGCGAAGTATCCAAATGCTAGCTTCGTACATAATGCACATGGGGACTGCAAGTGCCGTTTGGCTCATGGGGTCTGGAGAGGGCGTCACGATCGCAGCTATTACAAAAATAATGATAACGACCATTTTACGACTTTTAGCGAGCTGACTGGAGTCGAGAATTCCAACCATTCCAAGAAGAACTAAAAGCACAGGGGTTTCAAATACAAGCCCACAGCCAATCACCATCCAAATGAGTAGGTCTAGATAGTCTTTTACAGTGACCATAGCATTCCCAACTTTAAGCCCCAACTCAATCAAATAACTCAAAGTCATAGGAATTACAGCATAGAACCCAAACAAACATCCAAATAAAAACATAAACATGGTTGCTATAGCAAACGGTGTGACGAGCTTGCGCTCATTTTCATAAAGAGCTGGTTCTATAAATTTCCAAAATTGGTAAAGCCAGATGGGAGCCCCTACAATAACAGCAGACAACATGCCGATCTTAACGGTGCCCATAAAGACTTCCATAGGTCCTAGGAAATTCAATGCTGCCTGGTCTGGGGGCAGAACTTTCTTGAGTGGCATTGCCAAAAAATTAATAATTCTGTCGCCGTTTACAAATGCTATGAAAAAAATAATTGCTAAGGCTAAAGCGGATTTAAAAAGTCGCGATCGTAGCTCATCAAGATGGTCCCACAGAGACATTTGAGCGCCTTCACCGTCACCTGGCTTTTGAGCATGTTTGTCGTCAGTCATTAATGGGCCTCCAGCCAGTTATGTCCAATTCCAATATTGACCTCAATAGGCACGTCCATGGGAATGGCCGATTCCATGGCTGTCCTAACAATGGGTAGAATTAATTCTACCTCGGACTTAGGACATTCCAATACAAGTTCGTCATGGACTTGTAAAAGTATTTTGGCTTGGAGGTTTCGCTGCTCCATTTCTTTATTCAGTTTAATCATGGCAATTTTAATCAAATCGGCCGCGCTCCCTTGGATAGGGGAATTTACGGCAGTATTTTTAGCGTAAGCCGCTGTGGCCCCATTGGGATCATCAAGGCCTACAATGGGGCGCCTTCTTCCGGTGATGGTTTCTGAATAGCCGCGCTCTTTAGCAAAGGAAATGGCTCCGTCAATATAGGCTCTTATTTTAGGAAAACCCTTGAAATAGCTTTCAATAAAGCCTTTCGCCTCAGGGATACTGACACCTGTATCACGCGCTAGGCGGCCAGGACCCATACCGTAAATGAGGCCGTAGTTGATCGCCTTGGCCCGGCTTCTTTCATCAGAATTTACCTCTAAAGGGTCAGCCTTTCCGAACATAAATGCTGCTGTCGCTTTATGGATGTCGACTCCGGACAAAAATGCCTTCTTTAGATTTTCATCGCCAGACAAATGGGCCAGGATACGAAGCTCTATCTGGGAATAGTCGGCGCTCATAATCACCCACTGATCGTTTCGGGCCTGAAAAGCCTTTCTGATCTCCTTACCGTAGCTGGACCTAATAGGGATATTTTGTAAGTTAGGATTTGAGCTAGAAAGTCTCCCCGTAGCGGTGCCGGTTTGAAGAAAGTGAGTGTGAACCCGAGATGTTTTGGGGTGTACCAATTGAGGAAGGGTATCTACATAGGTGTTTTTGAGTTTTGAAACCGTTCTATACTCTAAAATAGCTTCTGCAAGCGGATGCTCAGAAAGGGATTCCATCACGGTAACGTCGGTAGAAAACCCGCTTTGGGTTTTTTTTATTTTTTTAATGCCCAAAATTTCATGAATTTTCAATTTCTCAAAAATGATTTGGGCAAGTTGCTTAGGGGAGTTGATGTTGAAGTTTTCACCAGCCAAATCCCAAATTTTAAGCTCACATTCTTTAGCCACGCGGTCTAAGGTCATTGAAATAGTGGCAAGAGCTTCAGTATTAACGAAAATGCCTTCGCGCTCCATTTTAGCGAGAATGCTTACTAGAGGTAGCTCAATCTCACTATAGACACTGGTAAGTTTTTTATTAATTAAGGTAGGTCGAAAAATTTCATAGAGTCTAAAACAGCAATCCGCATCTTCCGAGGCATAGGTGGTCAGACTGTCAAGAGGAACCTCAGTCATAGATATCTGCTTTTTGGGGCCCATTAAAGCACTCGTAGGGATCTTTGTGATTCCTAAATACTCGAGAGACAATGCATCCATGCCATAGCTGGAGCGGCCTGAATCAATGACAAATGCCTGAAGCATGGTGTCTGCAAACGGCCCTTTAGGATGGATTTGGATGTTGAAAAGCATTTGGAGATCAAATTTTAAGTTATGAGCAACTTTCATGGCGGAGGAATGGGTAAACATTTGACTCAGACCTGACAGAACTTGATCTCGTGTGAGGTCTTGGGTCAAATGTGACTCTAGACAAGGCACATAGTACCCCTGGCCTGTTTTTGTGGAAAAACTAAAGCCAATAGGTATCGAGTCATGAATATCCAAACCAGTGGTTTCCGTATCAAAGGAAAAGCAGTCCACGCGGTTCAACAATTCAAGAAGGGAGTTAAAGTCTTTTTGAGTGGTGATGCATTCATATTTGGAGTTTTGTAAATGTGAAGGAGTTGGTGCCGATTCTGCTGAGGGAGTGAGTGCTATTTTAGCGGTGCTTTTTGTTGTAGCCTCTTTACCACTTTCTGCTCCTGAGGAGCCCATTTTTTCGGATTCACTAGGGTTTGCAGGGGCAAGTAGTTCACTTGCTTTTGTAGTATCTCGAAGGGAGTACCCAGATAGCTTTCCTTCCATTTTTGCAGCAAGGGTTTTAAACTCGAGCTCCTTCATGAGTCCAAGTAAATTAGGATTTGCCTGCGCAACCTTGTGATCACAGACAGCTTGTTCTAGGGTAAAGTGCAATGGGATATCATTTTTTATAGTGACTAAAGCTTTAGATAGGTCAGCGAGAGGGCGGTTTTGTCTGAGGCTTTCTTGCTGGCGTTTATTGGTGATTTTCGCAAGATTGCTGTAAATTTCTTCAAGAGATCCAAACTCTGAAATGAGCGAGGCAGCACCTTTTTCGCCGATGCCGGGAACACCCGGGACATTGTCGCTTGAGTCTCCGATTAAAGTTAATACATCTATCACCTGGGAGGGCTTTACGCCAAATTTTTGAAAAACTCCCGCTTCGTTGATGATTTCAATCTTTCCCGCTTTTTTAGGCGCATAAAGAACCACCCGGTCGTCATCAACGAGCTGCATGAAGTCCTTGTCACCAGATACTATAAAGACTTTCAAGTCTTTGCTGGCCAACTGGGTTGCTATGCTTCCAATAATGTCATCAGCTTCCACCCCGGGCAGTCGCATGACAGGAATATCAAATGCCTCAAAGAGACGAAAGAGAACGGGGATTTGGCGCGAAAGATTCTCAGGCATTTCTGAGCGATTGGCCTTATACTTATCATACATTTCATGCCGAAATGTCGGTTCAGGAGAATCGCACGCAGCCACTAAGAAGTCAGGCTTTTCATCTTGAATGAGCTTTAGTATGAACTGAGTACTCCCATAAATGGAAGACGTAGGAAAGCCGCTAGAGGTGGATAAGGGATTAGCTCCGAAGGCATGAAAGTTTCTAAAGGCCATAGCCATAAAGTCGATTACGAAGAATTTCTGCATTTACGAACCTCAAGGAGTTTCTTAGTTTCTTGTTCTGTAGTTGTAATTCTTTGTCAGAAATTTTGCTATTTGGGCTTTTATTTATTTGGTTTTTAGTGATCTTTCCATCTCTCTGGTGAAAAAGTCATCTGACGTTGAAGGAAATGAATCTTGTGTTGTCTAGATAGTGCACAATGCAAGTGCTATCTTTTGAACTCAAGTTTGGTGGTGTTAAGGGCGCTTGGCGAGGAGTTAAAATGAAGCCTGTCCAATGACTAGGCATAAAAAGGGTTGCTTTCTTTTAAATGGCCCCTATTTTTTCAAGTTATGGACAAGTATTAAATAAATGTATAGCATAGAAGCAATCTTTCAACCAAGAGGTAAGACATGGGCACAACTGCTGAGCTCAAATTAGAGGGAAAACCCTATGAACTTCCCATTATCGTCGGTTCCCATAACGAAAAAGCTGTAGATATTCGCAAACTGCGAGGTGATACAGGTTATGTTACGTTAGATTCAGGTTATGAGAATACGGGTGCTTGCCAGAGCAAGATTACCTACATTGATGGGGATAACGGGATTTTAAAATATCGAGGTATTCCTATCGAGGTTTTGGCTGAAAAGTCGGACTTTGTGGAAACCAGTTATTTATTGATATATGGAAAACTTCCTACAAAAGTGGAACTTTCTAATTTTAGTCGTGAGCTCACTTATCATTCCTTGATTCATGAAGACATGCTGAGATTTTATGATGGCTATCCTCCCAGTGCGCACCCTATGGCCATTTTGTCCTCAATGGTATGCTCCCTTTCTGCCTATTATCCTGATAGCCTAGATCCCAATGATCCTAAGCAAGTGGATAATTTGATACCCAGAGTGATGTCCAAAATCAGAACTATTGCTGCGTATTCTTATAAGAAGTCTATAGGCCAACCGGTGATGTACCCCGTTAACCGCCTTGACTACTGCTCTAACTTCTTACACATGATGTTTGCTGTGCCTTCAGAGCAGTATGAAATCGACCCAGAAGTAGTTAAGGCTCTCAATCTATTGTTGATACTCCATGCTGATCACGAGCAAAACTGCTCTACATCCACGGTGAGAATTGTGGGTTCTTCAGACGCGAACTTATTCGCCTCGATTGCGGCGGGTATTCTCGCATTATGGGGACCTAAGCATGGCGGCGCCAATCAAGCGGTTATGGAGATGCTTGAGGAGATTCAAAGAAACGGCGGCGACACTGATGCTGCGATTCGTGCTGCAAAAGATAAAAATTCAGGGTTCCGTCTTTCAGGCTTCGGGCACCGCGTTTACAAAAATTTCGACCCTAGAGCAAAAGTGATCAAAGTGGCCTGTGATAAAGTTTTAGCTAAAATGGGAGTTAATGATCCCCTTCTTGACATTGCGAAGCGACTGGAAGAAGCGGCTTTAAATGATCCCTATTTCGTAGAAAGAAAGCTTTATCCTAACGTTGACTTTTATTCTGGTATTTTATATCGCGCCATGGGCATCCCTAATGAGATGTTTACTGTGATGTTTGCCCTAGGCCGTCTGCCAGGCTGGATTTCCCATTGGAAAGAATTAAAAGAATCTAATGAAAGAATTGGTCGCCCGCGTCAAATCTATACGGGCCCAGCTCACGCGGAGTATGTACCCATAGAGAAGCGATAATGAATTACTGGTTAGTAAAAACTGAGCCTGATATGTTCTCTTGGACCGATCTTATGGAAGCTAAAAACCAAACAGCTTCCTGGGATGGGGTTAGGAACTATCAGGCAAGAAATTTTATGCGCGATCAATTTAGGCTAGGGGACCGTGTTTTTTTCTATCATTCCCGGGTGGAAACCCCAGGGATTGTGGGAATAGCAGAGGTGGTTAAGGAAGGATATCCTGATCATACGGCCCTCGATCCTAAATCTAAATATTCTGATGAGAAATCCATTAGAGATGGTGCCTCTAGATGGGTCATGGTCGATTTAAAGGCCATGAAAGCATTCCCAAATCCCGTAACATTAAATGAATTGAAGAATGTCGTAGCGCTTAAAGATATGTTGTTGGTGCAGCCAGGGCAGCGACTTTCAGTGCAGCCGGTGTCTGAGCACCATTGGCATCTCATTTGTGAAATGGGTGGGCTCTAGGTAGAATTCCTTTTCAAGTACTGACCACAAGCAGCATCGTACTTAAAAATCATTCCAAAATTTTAAAAGAGATCGAAGTAATAATTCTACTCTGCGTGGCGACGTAGTATAATGTCTAGTGATGAAACTAAATGGAGCAATTATGCGCTTGGCGATGATATTAGGATGGTTAATAGCTAGTTATGGGCTTTCCGCTGACGGGGGATCTGCCGTAGCAGAATCTGCCATTTCTGGAGGAATCTTTTCTAGAATTTTCGGATCCGGCCCCGTTGTCTTTCTGGTCTTGGTGATACTGGTAAGTCTTTCTGTTGTGAGTTGGGGGATAGGACTTGCCAAAATTCTATTTTTGCGCAAAACACTTAAAAAAGCAGAAAGCTTTGTCGATCTCTTTTGGGAGCAGAAGTCGCTAAACGAACTTAATAACCGGATGTCTGGCATCGAAGACGGCCCTGGAAAAGAAGTTTTTAAAGCTGGATATGCAGAACTTGTTAAAGGTACCCAGACCAGAGATCAAGCTGTAGAGATGCGCATTGGGATCCAAGCCGCCATGGACAACATGATGCGGACATTAGCGAAAACTAAGTCCCACGAAAAAACAAAACTCGAGACAGGACTTTCCTTTCTTGCCATTTCTGCGTCGGCGGGCCCTTTTATAGGACTTTTTGGTACCGTTTGGGGGATTATGAATTCCTTTGAAGGTATCGTGCAATCGGGGAGTTCCAGTCTAGCTGCCGTTGCTCCCGGTATTTCTGAGGCGTTGATCGCTACGGCGTTTGGTTTAGCTGCGGCGATTCCGGCGGTGGTTAGCTATAATATCAGTGTCAACCGAATCCGAGCCGTCATGCATCAATTAGATATGTTTGGAAGTGATTTTTTGAATATTGCCGAGCGCTATTTAGTTTCAGATAAGAAGCCTCATGCCAATCAAGCTGCAGAGGCTCAATCGCATTCTCCGAGGATCTAATTATGGCATTTTCCGCTCCAGATGGCACGGGACAAGGAAATGATGATTTAGCAGAGATCAATATAATTCCTCTGGTAGATGTCATGTTAGTTTTGTTAATTATTTTCATGGTGGCTGCACCGCTGTCCTTGTCAGGCTTGCAGGTAGATCTCCCCCATTCAAAAGCAAAAGGGGTAGCGGCAACCGAAGCCAATGTGATTTTAACCGTCTCCAAGGAGGGTGGTTATTTTTTTGAAAAAAATCGAGTGAGCGCTGCGGATCTCACGATCAAACTTAAAGCTATGTTTGAAAATAAACCTGAAAAGCAGTTGTTTATACGAGCGGATCGAAGCGTGGATTACGGTGTTGTTGTGGATGCGATGTCTGCGGCAAGACTTGCTGGAATCAAAAAAATGGCGATGCTTACCCAGCCGCCTAAAACCTCACAAAGTCAGCTGGAAGGATCTAAAAAGGGATGACGAGTCTCGCTCGCCTAGGCGAGGTCAAATCGTTTTATCGAGAGCTAGTCATGGATCAGAGCAGGCTAGTTAAGTATTTTGTAGGGGTATCCATCACCCTTCACCTGTTCATTGCTCTGATTTCATTTACCAATTTGTTTCGTTGGTCGGTGAATTTACCGGCTCCGAGTGAGTGGGGGATAGAAGCGGAACTTGCTTTTGACACAAAGTCAGAAAGCAATAAAGACGCCTTATCTGAAGCTAAAGAGGCTGAAGAAATCTTGGTCCCAAAACAGATTCTCCCTCAACTTCCTAAAACGGTAGAAATTGACTCCACCCAAGATCCTGGTGTGGTCAAGGAGACGGTGCCGGATGAATTGTCGAAAGAAAAGCCACCTCCGCCTTTGGATTCAGGTAAGGATCAAGAAGCAGACGAGAAAAAGCGCGAGGCAGCCGTCAAGCTTAAGAAGCAGGAAGCCCTTGACCGACTCTTGAAAGAGAAAGCCCGAGAAAAGGGTAAGTTTGCCGATGTGACATCATCGCCACTTTCCGACAGTTTGCAGCGTCGAAAGGCCCAGCTCGCTCAAGGTGGCGGAGGGGGAAGTGAAGCCAGCAATTACGCCCTTCAAATTCAAAGGGCGGTGCGAAGGTTTTATTCGATTCCAGAGACCTATCGGATTAAGGGTGATAGTTTAACCGCCCAAATCAAACTCTCGATAAACCCCTCTGGATCTATCTTAATCATGGAAATTGAAAACAGTTCGGGAGAAGCTGGATTTGACCAGTTGGTGATGGATATCATCAAAAAAGCAGAACCTCTTCCACCGCCTCCCAGCGAACTAATTGGAAAACAACTTTTACTCTCATTTAATCCTTAAAAGGAGTTGCTAATGAAATGGATACCACTTTTTTGGGGAGCCCTGAGCTGCATTTTACCATCTTCGTCATGGGCTCAAGGAGTCCTGAATATCAATATCGATGCTCCAGAATTTCGACCTATGGCTGTCGGGATTCCCGATTTTAAAGTAGAGGGCGGTGATCCTAAGATCGCCAAAGACGCTGCGGCCGAGCTTCAAAGAATTTTGGAATTCTGCGGTCTTTTCAGAGTCATTAACCCAGTAGCATACAATCATATTCCCATTGCGGATCTGATCAGTCAGGGTGAGTCCAAATTGAATCCGGCAGCATGGAAGCAAGTCGGAGTAGAGACTCTTATTACTGGAGTCTTGAAGTCAGAGCCATCCGGAGCTGTTCTGGAACTAAGAGCTTTTGATATTACCAAAGGAAAAGAAGTCGCAGGGAAGAGGTATTCTAATGCGACAAACTATATCCCACCCATTCGGAAGTTTGGGGATAGGGTGCTAAAAATGTTAACCGGCAAACCTGGCATTTTTACCACTAAAATAGTCTTCGTGGGTCGTCAAAAAAAAGGGGATATGAAGCAAATTTATATGGCGGACTTTGACGGCGGTAATCTCGAACAGATCACTGCCAAAGCAACACCCCATCTTTCGCCTTCTTGGAGTCCTGATGGTAAGTCCATCGTCTATACCTCGTTTGAAACAGGTGATCCCAATATTTTCCTCTATGATTTGGAAAAACGAAAATCCAGGATGATTGCTGGTGAAAAAGGTCTGGATTCAGGCGCTCAGTTTGAGCCCAAGGGTAAATTTATGGTGTACTCACACGCTATAAGTGGCGATACAGATCTCTATTTAAAAAACAAAGAGGCAGGCAAGGCCTTGGATTTTGTAAAAGGCACCGGCTTAGATGTAGACCCTGTTTTTTCACCGGATGGTAAGTATCTTGCTTGGGTTTCAGCGCGATTTGGTAACCCCCATCTTTTTAGAGGCGATCTTAGCTGGAGCAATGGCGTCCCTTCTGTCACAAAAGATGAGAGGTTGACCTTTGCTGGTTGGTACAACGCGACTCCAGCTTGGTCCCATGATTCTGAAAAGATTGCTTTTGCAAGTTATGATAAAGAAATAAACCGTTTTGACCTCTTTATGATGAACCCAGATGGCCGAAAGTTAGAGCGTTTAACACTTAGATCTGGCGATAATGAGAGCCCCTCATTTGCGCCTAACTCTCAGCTTATAATGTTTCACTCCTCTAGGCAGGGGACGGCAGACGTAAAGGGGCCAGCGAGTCTTTATGTGATGTACCGTGATGGGTCCAATCAGAGAAGGCTAAACATCCCCTTATATGAAGCTCAAACTCCCAAATGGGGCCCATTTGTCGACTTTGATTGAGTTGAACCTTCGATGGCGTTTGAAGCTCCTTAATGCTCCACTTTAAGTTATAAAATACAGTTTTGAGTGCTAGCCCACATCATAGGTTGGGGCTAGCAATTTTTTGTCTAAGTCTGCGCTTGCTGAGCTTGGTGCCCAATGGTATTGCGACGCAAGGTTCTATAAGATAATCTGAATGCTCTTCCATGTAGAGGGAATAGGCGCTCTTAAACTCCATTAGAATAGCGCTTCTGTCACCTTGAAGCTCTATTTTGCTGCTAGAGTCTCGACAAGATCATTTGGCGGGATAGACCTCTTTCCAAATTAGGTTGTGGCAGGGCCAAAATAGCAGGTAAAGATCTAACTGCCGCCCTTGACTTGAAGGCATTTTTTGGCATGGATCTCCTTCTTAAGGATATATTTATAGCCCAATTTCTCATACTCAGATAGCTTGTTTGTGTCGAAAAGGGCTGAAAAATTGAAGGAGACCAAGCGTGAAGATATTTCTCATTTTACTATTTTTATCGGGAAGCGTTACGGTTGCTTTGGCAGAAGATGGAGAATGTTTGTTCTATCAAAATAAGAACAAAGATTTTTTTTGTGAAAGCAACGACAATTACTTGATAGATTATGGCTATAAATACTGTGAGCGATTTACAAAGCTTGAAAATGAGTCTGGTTCGAGTCTAGAACTTAAATCCTGGATTTCTAAAACCAGGGTGTGCCTTCAGGATATGATCGCTGAAAATGAAAAGAGATATCAGGTCGAAGGCTGCAGACAGTTAAAAGAGTTTGCCTTCGATACTCATCCCATCTGCTATAAACAGTATGGGGTTTGTAATTTACCTCTGATTGATAAATCAAAGATTGTGAAGCTTATCCTTAAGAACGATTTTTTGTCGGATTTAGGAAACGAGAAGCGAGCAACAGTCATGCAAACCATCAATGTGGTAGCCAAATGTCTTTCCCCAAGGGCGACAATTTCTGAAGCGGGAGAGCTTTTTTATCAATTGAGCATGAAAAGTAAACCAACGATTTCTCAGGCGTCTTTACAGGCGTTAGTTGAAGTTTTGGAATCATCACCTGACAAAATTGCTGATATGGAGATCTATTTTTCTAAAGTTCTTCAAGTTATGAAAGAAAAGAATTCCGGCGATATGGACAGCAGCCAAATGTTTTCGATGTTCAAGGGTTCAAGAATGGACTATGACGAGAATTTTAAAGGTACCTGGCGAGCAAGCCCATCGTCTATGCGGGAATTTAGCAGCAGTCAGCAAAGCAAATGGGAACAGATTTTCAATGAGGCTTTCACAGATGATCAGCTGCAAAAAGGCCTCAGATTCTCACGGGAGTTTTCGCAAAAAATTAAGTAATCTCATTCTACGGTTTTACGCAGAATTGAATTTTTATTTCCGACTCAAGCCATGGCTGAATTCTTTACTTGGGCGAAGATCTTCAGTAGCTGTTGCTCCGGTTTTTTCGAGACACAATTTAGGAGACCTTATTTTCTAAACAAAGAGCCTAACGTTTTGGAGTGAGGCTCAAGTTGTGTTTTTCTTGAACGTGCGCCGTAAGTCGTGCGTTTTCCCAAATGGCAGGAAAGCGAATATTTAAGTGCGGCAGCTTTGAAGGATTGCCAAGTGAATTATCGGATCGATCTCTTTTTTTGGAAATCGAAGTTCCTTTCTATGAGTCTTTAATGCTAGCTCGTCGGCGTTTGTTCTGTTTAACCAGTTATATTCATAGCTATAGTAGCCTGATGGCTTCTTTCGTCGGTACAAATTTTGAATGGACTAGGCCAATTTAGGGAATTGTCGGGTCGCGATTTTCTATTTAAAAAAATTAGTATCTGAATTTGGAAAAAAATTAGTATTGCTTTGATAAGTGAATGGGCTGTTAGGATCAAATGTCACACCGGAATAGTCGAATGCTTCCGAGTTATAGGCATTTGTGGTATCCATGGTCGGTTTTGTTGTAACGGGTCTAGCTGTGTAGTTTCTAAGATTATCGCAAGTTCCTGACTGGGAAAGGCCGCTAGCAAAAGCGCCGCCTATTCCGCCCGTACTATTGTTGATGGTTGCACTACTATTAGATATGGTGCCGAGAACTGCACCAATGGTGCAAAATACATTTCCGTTTTGATCTGTTGTCTGCGTAAGTTTTTCCACGAAATAAGCAATTTTCGCTTTAAAGTCATAAGCAGAATTGAATCGATTGGAATTGCAGTCAGTACCTGCAGGTGCGCTCATTTGACAGCGCTTTAAGTCTCGCGCGTAGATATCCAAATTATCTTGCTTTGCTTTTGTTGGTACCCAATCTACTAGCCAAGTGTTCATGTTGCCTTGCTGCTTCATTTTAGCGCCAGCAAGATTCGTAAAGACAAGCAAGGGACGTCCAGCCGGTGCTCCTGAAATGGAAATTTCCCAGTTTGCCGCACGATTTACCTCAGAAAACCAGTAGGTTTGTCTGCCATCTTGAGCCAGTCGCGCATTACCCCCAATTTGAGCTACTAGATTTAGCGGCTGGCAATTGTTTTTTTGGCAATTATCTTGGAGTCCAGCATCGCCTGTGCGACGGTCGCGGTTTGTCTCAAATCCACTGCCATTACTATTGTTAGAAACACCGATGGGTTTATCTTCGGACCTGGAGCTGCAGCCGAAAAATGCCAAAGTGGCTAAAGAATACAAAGTTGCCATTGAATTTTTCATTTTACATCTCCTACCTATGCCTATGGTATCGGCATATTAAGAGATTTATTGAATGTTTCTTGTAGGTGTTCAGTAATATTGAGAAAATAGAAAGGCATTTACAACTAGTTCTGTCCCTAGTCGAAATATCGGAAATTGACGCATGCCTACCAACCGGCCAGCCCCGAGTCATCAGAAGTTAATCTAACAATTACATTCGTTTGCGCATTAATTTTTTTGCCTTCAGATTTTCTACAGACTAGACGATGGGGCATTTATCTAACAACGAGGTAGTCTGAGAAACTATAGTTGATACCAAGTTGCAAAAGGAGGTTTTGTGGATTCTTTTTTAAGAAACATCCCCTGGGCTGTTGTCATTGTAGGAAGCACTCTGGCATGCCAGCAAAAAGGGGAATTACGAAAAACTCTCAAAAACAATACTGTCGTGGAAGGCGAGGAGAGTCCAGCTATTTCTACCATTTCAACAATTAGCGCTAGTGGCTCGACATTCCCGACATCCACGCCGGAAAATTCAACACCAACGGCTTCTGTTATGAGCTTGGTGCTTGGCGAAAGCAACTTCATATCAAACAAAAATTTTAGGCAATTGAGTGGAACCGCCCAGTCAGCCTACCCATTCACCAACGGAACAAAGTTTATTTTGTCAGAACCCAACTACGCCCGCATTCGTATTTGGAACTCAATTCCCAGCTCGCTCGATAACCC
>CAIMVM010000075.1 GCA_903844895.1 uncultured Pseudomonadota bacterium | reverse complement strand
TATGCTTTGACAGGCTTTGTCACGGGTCGGGAACCGGCCTCAGGTGTGGAGGAGAAGAACTCTTTTCCTGTGAAACACGAAACTCCATCCCATACCGGAGCAAGCCCCCAGGGCTTGTGAGGATTGGGTGGAGTAGTTCATAAGTGACCAGTTTATTTTGAACATGGATTTATAGCTTCTTTATGAAGGTTTTTTGGGTCTTCTCTGAAAGGTTCTTGCGGCCCGTTACATGTATTTAAACTCACAACGGGCTAACGGATTATTTCCCTTGGGTATCAAAGTCCTTCGTTCATCAATCCACTCCCAGAGAAGAACTTGTAATCACTTGTCCAAATTTACCAAGCGATTGTAGCTTTGGCCATTTAGCACTCGTACATGAATGAGAATCTGTCCCTGCAGTTTTTCGGGAATAGTTTGCCCAATTTTAAAGTCGTTATTTTCGCGGCGGCAACGGTCGTCATTGACAAGTTCCATAGTCGGCAGAACTTCGATGAGACCTCTTTTCTTATGAACGATTTTAATTTCAGACATGATAGCACATCCAACGAAGGTATAAGGAAAGGTTCCTTCTAAGATAAGTTTTTGAGAGCCATCTGAGAGATCCATTGATGCATTTTCTACCGGCGCATAGAGGTAGTCGTCAGGGCTGCTAGTAAGAGATTTCCCTATAGAAATGCGATCCCATAATTCAGAATTTCTAATGCGTACGGTATACTCCCCAGCTTTCAGGATTCCTAGTTTAATCGTTTGTAAAAACGGAGTGAGAACCTGGGCACAAAAGCCTTCATATTTGTAAGCGGTCACAGAAACTTCGACTTCATTAAGCTGATAATTTACCTTCACTTTACTGGAGCCTGATTTGTAACATGCCGATGGAAATACCCCTGCTACTACTACTTCTGAATTGTCGTTATCATCAAAGCCGGTGGGAGTGTAGAGACGGCTAACAGGCGCCCGAATAACTGTCGGACCTGCAAATGCGGCAGTTGAAAAAACACTTAAAATGACAAAGGCAAGATACAATTTTTTTCTCACTTCCATAGACGACGAACTCCTCATTGTCTGTTTTTAACGCAACAGTTTTTCCCTTAATTGCGGGCTGTCGATTGATATATGCTTTTTCTATGCCAAAAATATTTACGGCTATAATCATCAGGAGTCGCCCGAAACCAGTAGGTTTTTTAAAGCCGCGGCTTTTAGAGGCTGAAATTCGTAACATTACATACAGACGGAAAAAGCTAAATATGTGCGAATTAGCACAATGTTTTCTTCAATGCGGGTTGTTCTAGGCGGAATGGTTGCACCTGCGGTGTAAATCTGAGAAACCAAGCTTATTTTGGGAACGCAATCCCCCAAGTTAGCCTGGCAGAAAAATAGGAAGCTTAGACTAAGACCAGGAGTAGTACCTGCAGAACTGCTGGCCTTCTCAGCAAATAGAAAGGTCTAATTGAATCTAGACCAGTGGGGATTTTTTTGATTATTGAAGGCGAGGCTTTTTTGAACGCGAGGCTTTTTTGAACGCAAGGCTTTTTTGAACGCAAGGCGACCTGAATCTCAAGTCTTTAGACCTAAAAAGAGATGCGGAAAATGAACTAACTAATGGGCCTTATTTCGAGTTTAGGCAGACTACTTGCGCGTTGTCCTTGGCTCAAATAGGCACCTAAGTTGTTCCTGGGTTCAAGTCGCTATTTCGTCTTTTTGAGTTCCATTTTTTATTAAAAAGCGACTGTTCAGGATTCAAAGGCCGTTGGAATTTGTTAGGTTAAAGATGAAATAAAAATCGTTGATTGCCCAGCAAACTGAGGCTTTCTGTCGTCAATTAATACCGGGTTTCGAGCTAGATCAAGGGATTGCTTTATATAGCCTAAGTCTGACTCAGGAATTGTGAGCCCTGATTTTTCATAGACCGCTCTCATGGCGTTTTGAGCGTCTTTTAATTTATAGAAAGGAACTCTTGGAAAAGCATGGTGAATCGTATGAAAGGATAGAAAATTAAAATACCAGGAAACATAATAAGGCACTTTCATGTTACGGCAGTTCCACACCTGTGTGTCATAAAAGTTTTTTCCTTTGCCCCATAAACCATAATGTTCGACATGGGCTCTTAGCTGAAGGATAAATCCTACGACATATTGAGTTAGAAAGTACCATAGAGCATAATAGACAACTCGTTCATGAATCACAGTTAAAGTTAAAATAATGCCGCTCATGAGTGCGATGCCAAGTGCATCGATAAAGAATGCTCGTCGCATCGTTTTGGAGGTTTTAAAGAAGTTGGCCCCAAAAATGGCCGTTTTAGAAATGAAACCCACGCCGGTAAAAACAAACAAATTAAAGAACCACTGGTTTCTAATAAAGAATTTCATAGCTTTCGAGCTACTCTCGTACTCGCTTACCGAGTACTGAACACGTTCGGGGTCGCTCAAATTGCTTCCGTTCATGTTGTGGTGAAGTTTGTGAACTTCTTGGTAGACGCTGTGAATGGAATAGACAGGCCATGAAATCAGTCTGGGTGCGATTTCATCAAAGAGTTTGAACCCAGTCAATGTCGTATGAATTGCATCATGAGTTGTAATTAAAAGAGACGCATAGATAAACGCAAATGGCACTGTCACTAGGGACATGGTCAAAAGGTCAGGGCTATCAAAAATGAGCCATTTGCCACCGATTAAAACGGGGACAAATAAAATAAAAAATTTCAACAACCCTTGCCATGGCTCTGTGGATTCAAACGGAGCTACAGCTTTAGCTAAGGCTTTGGGGTCTACTTGTGGGGTGTTGGTTTCCATAAATTCTCCTCGTGCGGCAGGTCGGCACAAATGATCGCATATCCGACATTTTAGGACATTAGAAGAGAAATTGTAATAGCTTAATAGTTTCAGGCGATTGCGCTGAGGCTGGGAGGTACTCTTAACTGCAAATGACTTTAAATACATAGTTTTGCCGTATAATCAAAAAGGATACTATTACAGGAGGTTGGCAAATGGATTTAGGCGCGATTTTGGGGCCAATCATTGCCGTGGGAATGATTATGGGCGGCATGATTGCAAAACATGCTGCAGGCCTCATTCCTGAGATTCTGATCAATTTGCCATCGATTCTGATTGTAATTGGTGGGACGGTAGGTGCGCTCATGGTTGCTTATCCGATACCTGACTATATAAATAGTCTTAAGGCAATTGGGACGTATGCCAAAGCCAGTCCTGTTAACCCAGAAGCTTTGATGACGGAGATTCTTGAATTAGCGGGCATTGCTCGAAAAGAGTCAATATTGGCATTGGAAAAACGCGTGGAGACGATTCTTTTTAAACCTCTAGCAACCGGCATTCGCATGGCCGTAGATGGTACGGATCCGAATATTATTCGTGATGCGCTCGAAACGGAAGCTGACTTCGAACATGAGGAAGCTGAGGTTTCCGTTAAGTTTTGGGAAGATGTGGGTGCTATTGCTCCGACGATCGGAATTCTTGGGGCGGTAATTGGGTTGATGAAGGTGATGGGCGTTCTCGATCAACCCGAAAAAATTGGCCCTGGTATTTCCGTTGCTTTCATTGCGACGGTTTGGGGGGTAGGGGTTGCCAACATCTTTGGGATTCCCATTGGCAAAAGGTTAAAACGAAAAGCGAGCATCGAGCACCATGCGCGGATGATGGTTATGATAGGCATCGAAGGAATTCTTTCTGGTCACAACCCAAAACTCATTGAAGCTAAACTTCGTATATTTGTTCATTCTCCTGGCGGCGAGCACTAGACATGGGAAAAAAGAAGTGCCCAGAATTTGAAAATCACGAACGCTGGCTTGTAAGTTATGCGGATATGATGACACTTCTTTTTTGTCTGTTCGTTGTACTCTATGCTCTTTCCAATACCTCCCGCCCCGATAAAAATATAGAACAAGTGGCGGCGGCTGCAGTCGAAGTTTTCGCTGATAGCTTACAGGATCTTCCGGTAGATAAAAGGGCAGGACCTAAAGAACAGGGTTTTGGTATTTTTGAAAATTTCAAGGGTGATCAAGCTCGCCCTTCCATGATGAAGAAATTTCCAGATTCTCAGAAGAAATCTAAAGTTATCGAAGATGAAATCAAGATTTTGAAGATGAAGCTGGAAGATCCTGTACCTGGTGAAAAAAGGAGCCCCCAAGATGCTAGTGTAGGATCTGAAAGGATTGTCAGCGTTCAAAAAACTGATGAGGGGATTGTTGTCCGACTGTTGGCAAGTCACTTTTACAAAGCCGGCGAATATCGGGTGGGGCGAAATGCATTGGTAGAAATTGACAAGTTGGCGACTGCCCTTAAGGATCTTGGGAGGCCTATTTCCGTAGAAGGACACACCGATTCTCTGCCACCGACGGAGGGTGAATTTGGAAATTGGGAGCTATCAGCCATGCGAGCTGCTTGGGTTGTGAAGTATATCACAACAAAATTTGATTTTCCTCTAAAAGACATCTCGGCTTCAGGTTGGGCAGATGCTAAACCCATAGCCCACAATGGAACTGCTGAGGGGCGGGCATTAAACCGGCGTGTAGAAATAAAGATTAAATATGAGTAACCATGATGAATAGAAGCAAAAAAAGAATCCTAGTTGCCCTATGCTTTTTGGGGGGGCTAAGCGGCTGTGACTTCTTCACCAATAATAAATCGAAGTGTGAGTGGTACGCTATGCCTGAGGCTGATAATAAGGATAAAGTTGATGTAGGATATATTCCAATTTGTGTAAGAAACTATGTAACTAATAAACAGAACTGCCAACTTCAAGCTCCCTTAGAACTTGCTGAAAGCATCTATCAAAAAGCCTTTCGCTACGATGATCTTCAAGTTGATATGGAAGGTCGATTTCCTCGGAAAATCATTAAAGTCAAAGAATTTTGTACACCCAGTCCCGAGGCCGCCCGCTAGAATTATTGGGGATCTTTTTATATGAAAATCCACAATGGATTGCTAGGAATCGCTTTTAGTATCTTGATGGGCCTTGGCTACTATCATATGCCAGTTGCGGATCTTTTACGCCTATTTCCCCTAAAGCTTTTTTTTATATTGCTGGGCGTCACGAGCTTCTTTTCAGCGCTTGAACGGAACGGCACTATTTTTCGCTGGGTTGAGTTACTTCGACATTTAAGCTCAGATAAGTATGTTCCCCTTTTAATGAGCTTATTTGTAGGAGCAGTCACTTTTGCAGGACTTGGCAATATATCCTCCATTGGTCTCGTCGCGCCCATGGCGCTTCCGATGGCAAAGGCCCTAGGGCTCAGTCCATTGATCATGACCATTTCCGTAGTGTCGGCGGCAAATGCAGCAAGTATGTCGCCGCTTTCCCTAGGCGGCATCGTCACGGAGACGATCCTTGAAGGAAGTGCTTTTCAAGCGTCAGATAGTTGGAGGATATCTTTTATCGTTTTAGGAATTCAAGTAGTGATAGCTATTAGCGGCTGGTTTTTGTTAGGGGGAACTCAGTGGTTTCAGCAGTTAAAGTCGAAATCAAAAACGCCATCAGAAATCACTCCCTGGGCGAGGCAACACTATATTTCAAGTCTCTTTTTCTTGGTGTTTGCAGCTATTTTGGGGCTAGGTGGGATCGCTCCTCAGCTCTTCCAATCTCATTTTCTTCTAAAAACCTTAAGCCAAGAACCGGGACTTTTAGCCTTTGTAGTACTTGCCGGGCTTATGTTTACTAAGTCCTTTCAAGACCCCGAGCAAGTTATTGCTCGGGTATCCTGGAGCACCATTGTCTTGGTTTGTGGAATGACTTTTGCCTTGCAGCTGCTCGAGTCAAAGGGAGCTTTTTTGGGTATCGTTGCTTGGCTAGGAGAGTTTCATTCGCCCATCCTGCTTATTTTCATTCTTGGGGTCTCTGCAGGTCTCCTATCGACTTTTTCAAGCTCTGTAGGCGTCGTTTTGCCGCTTTTTCTTCCTTTCGTTGTGGGCATTGCTTCCTCGACCCCTGAGATTCCTCTTTGGTATTACGTGGCCGCGGTGGGATCTTGTGCGCACGTGGTGGATGCAAGTCCCTTTTCGACCCTCGGCGCATTGTGCATTGCACAGATTGAGTCGGAGGAGGAGAGAAGAAAAACAAGTAAAAATCTTTTGATTTGGGGTTTAAGTCTTGCGCCTATAAGCGCCCTAGTATTCGCATTAGGAAGTCTTTTATTCTAGGATTTAGGCTTCGTGGCGTCGAAATGAAGTTGGATTTCAGCAGAAGGCGTTAATTTGGCCTAATTAAAAGGAGGCGGCCTATCCAAGAAATGCCTTGATGGATTTATCTTTTGACCTAGCCGGAAGTTTATAGTTTCTTAGCTTTAGAGGTGTTTTGGCTAGAAATTGTTTCTTCTGTTTGTGGCATTTTTACAGCTCGAGACACTACTGCCTCGAAGAGATCTGGAACTGACTTTTCAGTTAAAAGACTTTCTAGCCATCCTGGAACAAAAAATCCTGAATCTACATAAGAAATATAGGTAGCTTTAACAAAAGCAGGTTCTGACTCTAGCTTCCAAGAGCCTTTTATATCAACCATATCTCCAGAAACTCGAACCCATCTGGACTCAGCAATATTTGCTTGGAGCTTGTGGTCCATTTTTAGTTGGTAGTTGACCTCGGTAAATCCAAGTTTCAAAAGCAAGTCTACCCAAACCGCTGAACCCTCGCTTTTTAGAATTTTGCTTTTTTTGGTTAATGGCATAAAATCCGAGTAATGACCATAATCCATTAGAACTGACCAAAGTTCCGTGAGAGTTGCCTTATCCGTAATGAAAGTGCCTTTGACGCCCTTTAGTTGTCCTATATTAGGAAGGACTTCTACATGGACTTTGTCGACCAGAAGGCCTTTCGTTAAGTTGTAATCTTTCGATCTACCTGGTTCGCTAGGAGCCCCTGCGCACAAAGATCCAGCTGAAAGTCCTAATATAAAAGTTACGAGACGAAAAAGTAAAAAAGAGTTCATTGTGCCTCAGCTACTCGCAGCAATTTAGCTTTGAAGCGAATCAATTGCTCGGAGATTTCTAAAGGGGATTCTTTTACCAACAGGGTATCTCCGTTAATCAAGTGAATGATGGTGTGGGGAGCTTGTTCCATATATTTCACCGCTTCGATGTTCAAAAAAATAACGCGCCCATCAAGCTTGGTTAGCTCTACCATAATTCACCCCCAATTAGGGGTATTATCTCAAAAACCGTAGAATATTCAATAGTTATTCGAATAATGCGCGTTTGTTAGGGGGGGGGGACATCAGTCATAGCCTCAGTCTGTTTCCTGCTTTAGCCCGTTTTCGCAAATTTTATTCAAGCCTGGGCAAAATTGATTTTTAGCGTAACGCCATAAGCTGTGGGAAGCGGGACCTCAGCAGAACTGTTAAGGCTAACAGGC
>CAIMVM010000074.1 GCA_903844895.1 uncultured Pseudomonadota bacterium | reverse complement strand
ACTTTTGTAACTTGCCAGGGAGGGCATAAACCAAGAAGTTGTGCAAATAGCGCGGTGTCTTTCATTAGGATAGTCCTGCAAGGGTAATCCTAATATTTATACAAAACTAAACCCGCCGCCCACACAAAAGTCGGAAGAACCAGTTAGCAGTGGTGTTTGATACGGACGAAAACGGACAAATCATCGTGGTGATCAGTTCATATAGTGAGATAGGTTAGTATGCTAAAGAGTATAGTAGCAAAATCTTTGAAGATTGATTCTAAGCTGGGGAGTCACGTTTTTTTAAACGTTCCTGTTTCCGTTGAAGAAGGAGTCCATAGTAAGACCTTCAACCCTGAAAAAGACGATTATTACCTTTCGCCGGAAGTCATTGTTACTACGTCCAGAATCTTAGCGAAGATGTGGCTATTTAATTATTTGGGTCTTGGCCCTAATGGAAGTCACCCTAGGGGTTATCAGCTGACATCTGAAGAGGTCCATGGGATTATGTTGGTTTGCGGATTGAATGCGACCGATTTGACGGGGGCTCTTCAGTTATCTAAAGGACAGATCAGTAAAGTTTTAAACAACACACAGACTCTCAACAGTACAGCTGTAAGACTTCTTTTGCATATCCTAAAAGTGGAACTAAGAGAACCAGGATATGCTAAAAAGTTTGTTAAGCATGAAGATCTAGCGGTTCGACACTCTGAAGATGATTTCGACCTTAAAAGGGCCTAGTTAGACGCTCTGTGTCATTTCAAATGCATTAAAAGTAGAAGAGTCGAATATTCGGTGGCGGGCGTCATTTAAAGAAGCTTCAATGTATGGCAGTTGAATATTCGATGGGAAGTTGCTAGATTTGTCTGAAAAATTTCAGGGTCTAGCGCTGAGATAGCATGCAACGATGTTAGGTTAATACATGGTGTAAGTTCATTGTAATTGCTGGACTTAAGTCGAGAACCTTTTGAAAGTTTTTTTGGAGATATTTTTATGAAAGTCCGCATCGAACAGCTGACGGAAGAAAATTTTGGTGATTTTGAAGCCCTAACAAGTTGTGAAAGTGGCGGAGGATGTTACTGCTCTTTTTGGCATCAAAAAATATCTTCTATGCAAGAATGGGATCAGCGAAAAAAAGAGACTCCTGACCTAAATAGACAAATTATTCTCGATAAAATAAAGACTGGTTTTCATGTAGGGGTGCTAGCCTATGCTGATGGTGAGCTACTGGCGTGGATTTCAGTGGGCCCACTGACGGACTTCTATTGGACTTGGAAAAGAGTGGCCCAACTTGGAGACGACTCAAATACCGTCGCTGGAATTACATGTTTTACGGTGGCTCCAAAATTTAGGAAACAAGGGCTTCAGGCTAAAATTCTAAAGAAGATAATTGAGTATGGCAAAGAGATGGGTTGGTCATCCCTTGAGGCATACCCATTTGATACCAGTGCCTTAGAAAAGCACAAAGACCTAGTTTTATGGCCAGGCCTGGTCAAGGGCTATGTTGATGCCGGATTTTCAAGAGTGGGCTCCCATTGGCTGCATAGCGCTGAAACCGAGAGATCTATTTTTAAGGTGGGTTTATGACCTTAACTAAAATTTTAAGATACAAGATCAAAAGTGGAACTGAAAGCTCCTATATTGAAATGCAAGAAAACGTACAGAAGATCTATCGTGAACATGCTGAGGTAGATTTTTCTTACTTAAAAGATCCTCAAGATTCTACTTTAAAAGTCGAAGTGATTCGTTTTTTTGATTCCAACTCAGATGAAGTCATAAAAATAATAGACTCGGACCCGAATGGCGCTAAGTTAAGTAACCATTGATTATTACAAGGGAATAGAGAAAGCTTATTGCGAAGTTTAATTACATCGCGAGGTTTTCCATGGCATCAAATGCTCAAAGTACTGCTGTTACTCTATCAAAATT
>CAIMVM010000073.1 GCA_903844895.1 uncultured Pseudomonadota bacterium | reverse complement strand
CATCTCCAATCAGTCTATTAGGCCAAACATCAATTCCAGTGACTACACTTAGGATCTCTTGAACCTGCTGTGCTGCAACGCATAGCAGGTTTTTAACCATAGTGATTTAATAAAGTCGCGCTAGTAAACGATGCCCTTAAGCAGCGGATTAACGATGAACGCTTTCTGCGGTACATTCAGCGGATGTTTAAAGCCGGGGTGCTTTCTCAGGGTGAACTCACTATAAGCGACGAAGGGGTGCCGCAGGGATCTCCCGCGAGTCCTATCCTAGCAAATATAGTGGCCCACTATGTGATCGATCTTTGGTTTGAAAGCACGGTGAAGAAGCACTGCAAAGGAAAAGTCGCCATGTTCAGGTACTGCGACTTTCTGGTCATTTGTTGTCAATATAACGCAGATGCCCTCCGAGTTCATAAAGGACTTGGAAACCGCCTAACAAGATATGGACTAAAACTTAACGAAGAGAAGACCCGTCTGGTCAGCTTCTCCAAAGAGAAGCAAAACCGCGGAATAAAGCAAGAAAGTTTCGATTTTCTGGGCTTTACCTTCTTCCTCGGCAAGTCAATGAAAGGATTTTTCATTCCCAAACTGAAAACGAGTCGCAAGCGCCTCATTAGTAAACTTAAGAATGTTACATCCTGGATGAGGACCAATCGGAGCAAGAAAAGACTGCCCGAATTATGGAAAACCTTCTGTGCGAAAGTCAGGGGACACGTTGCCTACTATGGGGTGTCCAATAATCAACGAGGTGTCTCGAGGTTTATCTTCGCGGCTACACGTATCTTCTTCAAATGGCTCAACAAGCGCGGTGGAAGAAAAGTCTTGGATTGGGACAATTTCAACCTCTTCATGAAACGAGATCCTCCGCCCAAGGCCATAATTCATCACAAACTCTTCATCTTACAGACAAGCAAATGATTTGATCAGGAGCCCGTTGCCTTAGTAGGGCACGACGGGCTCTCACTGGGGGTGCTGCTAGGCGACTAGCGCATCTACGGCCTCATTTGTCTTATAACTGCCGCGACAGGTGTTTGAAAGTAGATTCTTGGAATCTTTCTTTTCTGTCTTTTCTGCAAGGTGCGCACCCATCAAAGCTATTGACATTTGCTTAAGTTGAAAGAAAGATTTACGTACCCGTGTCCATGTGCAATGTGAAGAACTTTGAAGACAATGTCTCCCTTGCTATCTACGAATCCTTTGGATTTAAGGTCGGAAATTTTGATGTTATTGTGTGCTACAAGAGGAACACCCAAGCCATAAACGGCCTTTAGTGTACTACCGTTAACAACCTTGGTAAACTCGCCTGTTCCGTTGCAGGTTGTGACAATATCTACTGGGCTCTTATTGGCAAACTTGTAGGTTGTTTTGCCGCAGTAATCTACTACGCCCTCCGCATAGCTGGCGTTTTTTCCGTCATAAATCATAACTGCGTCGCTAGGAATTGTGATACTTCGATCCCAGTTGCCGGCAGCGCCAGCTTGCGCGAGAACTGAGCTAATTGATACAGATTCTTTTGCGATAATGGCAATGTCGTCTTGCCCAAAACTGGAAATTGGCAAAACATCACCCACGATGTCTGGTACTGAAATTTTCACAACACTTGACGATGCAACGTCCGAATCGTTAATGGAAAGACTGTAGCGCCCTGTCGCTTTAGCTTGTGCGTCCATATGGGCTGCGACACTAACATCAATGGAGAATGAGCCGCTTCGAGCGCAGGCAAGCACTGGTGCTACTGTGGGTGCTACTGGGGGTGCTACTGTGGGTGCTACTGTGGGTGCTACTGTGGCTGGCTTTGTTGGTTCAACGGGAGGGACAACAACCGATTCTTCGATAGGCGTAGCATTTTTGATGGCTAATGCATCGTTGCTGCTTTGCTCGACAGTACCGCCTTCACTTGGAGTTGAAGCAGTTTGTGTGTCTTGCTTTGTACTAGCCGAAGCTAAGGTTGACGATCTTCCATTGAATTTTGTGGCTTCTTGGGAAGAACACCCAAATAGGACAAGAAGAACTAAAGGAGTTGGCGAACATCTTTTAATTAACATATACACCTCGCTTAGAGTTAAAATGGGAACCATTGCGCCTACTTTTTACTGTTCGGAATTTCCCAAACAAAACTTTAGTAGCGCTATATTCTTCTGCGATTAACAAGTGATTTTGGGACGTTAGCGCGAGTTGTGCCAGCGAAAGTGCGAGTCGAGTCCGAGTCGAGTCTGAGTCGAGTCACAACAAGTGTTACCGAAGACGGTGCAACTAGACATTTAGAAAACAGAAGTTTTGGGGAGAGGTTGAAAAGGCAGCCTGCAACGGAAATAGTACTTTTAACCACAAAAGTTGAACTCTTTCCGGAGGATACACCCGTGTCGACCCAGGCTGTTAGGGAATATTTATCGCTTGTATGGGAACAATACAAGAACTCTCATCGAAAACTGAAGACAATGTTACTGGATGAGGTCTGCCGGAACCTTAAAATCCACAGGAAAGCCGCCATTAGAGCCTTGAACGGGACTAAGGCTCCCCGCAGCTCACAAGGCAAGGGCGCAAAGACAAGAAAAAAGCGTTACTCAGACGCGTCTAAAGAGGCTCTGGTTCAGGTTTGGAAAACGATGAACTATATGGCGTCCATTCGTTTAAAACCCGTATTGAAGGTCGGGCCCCCTTGCTATCAAGGGTGTAGTGAAGCCGTTAAAGATGAGCTGCTTCGAATGAGCCCTAAGACCATGGATAGGTATTTATTGGCCGCAAAGCTGCCTTAAATCGAAAAACCAATACTGGCACAAGGCACGGCCTTAGAAAAATGGTTACATAAATTCCTATAAGAAATCTTGGGGAAAAGCTCGTCGAGCTTCGCCATTGTGAGGTTGATTCTGTTGCGCTTGCGAAGATTTTATGTCCGGTACTTTTAGCTGAACCATTGCTCGAACCGACATCGTATCAGGTTGGATAGGATGTGATTCCGTATCGGGAAAGTACGGCCTTGATGTATTTAACTCTCTCAAAGAGATCGAGAAGAGACTCCCGTTTTCACTCAAGAGTTTCTATTTTGATAATGGCAGCGAGTTCCTAAATGACGACATGTTGAAATAGTTTAGAAACTCAGCCAATAGAGATTTATCGTAGTAGGCTATGGGAAAAAAGGACTAGTGCCAAGTGGAACAGAAAAACTACCCTCACTTCAGACGGCCTATGGGCTATGGTCGCATAGATTGGCAAACGGCTATACCTATGATGAACAATGCTTACAGGAAAGAACGGAGCATTATCCAAAATCTATTTTCACTATGGCAAAAGCTGGTTCAGAAAATAAGAGAAGGATCTAAATTCCGCAGGAGGATGAGTTAAGTGGTAACCCCATTGGAGCGCTTCAATGCCCTTCTACCAGAAACAGAGTATCAGAAGTTAAAGCTACTCAAAGAAGCTACCGATCCATTCGAAACAAACTCAGCGCCTAAGAAAAAGGTTCGCCATATGTTCGGCTGCTTCAACAACTCGACTCCTAGATCTGACCAAGGTAAAATATTACAGCGACTGTAGAAAAGTTAGACAATTTGGGTAACACAAGTTAATGCCTCAAAGCGGTGGGGTGTAAAAAGCAAAGATGGAAGAAAAAAACCAAGAAAAATTTTTACCTTTAAAAGGAAAGATGAAGCACTCTGCGAAGCAGACGTCTGTCATTGAGAGCCATAATTGGAGTTTCTGTGGATACTCCTAGGAGTCTTAGAAACTTTCCGCTATCGTAGTCTCATCATGGAAGGCGAGGTAGGGATTATCAGCACATTCTTAAATAGATCTGGAGGTTTTTGAGTGACCGATTCCGATTTGAGCGCTGCAAAAAGCAAAAAAGAGCAATTTGAAAATCTCGAAAGTGGTTTACCACCAGCCAATGATGCAGGCGTTTTCGGCGCTACTATTAAACCAGAGGAATCTGAGCTGATTCTTATTGGAGTTCCCTGGGATGCTACCACGTCCTATGGAGGCGGAACCAGCGAAAGTCCTTTAGCGCTGCTTCCTGCTAGTCATCAATTGGATTTAGAAGATTTGGCCTTTGGTCAGCCCTATAAGAAAGGCATCACTCTGCTTCCCTTAGATGAGGAGATATTAGCGCTTTCGAAGTCCACTCGAAAAAAAGTGCTTCAGTATCGAGAGAGCGCAGACGCACAGGCTGAAAAGCCATCCCTTTTAAAGGATATCAATGGAGCTAGTGATTTCGTAAATATCAAGGTAGAACAATGCGCAACAAAATGGCTTTCTCAAGGCAAGAAAGTGGCAGTTGTAGGCGGGGATCATTCGTCACCATTTGGACTCTTAGTGGCCTTGTCTAAAGTGCATAGAAGTTTTGGTATTTTGCACGTGGATGCTCATTTTGACTTACGAGCAGGTTATGAAGGTTTTCATCACTCCCACGCTTCTATAATGCATAATGTGATGTCAAAACTACCAAATGTTTCCCATATCGCCCAACTTGGGATTAGAGATTTTTCAAGAGACGAGCGTCTTTTTCATGAGAGTCTTGGATCTCGATCAAGTGTGATGTATTCCCGAGATATCGGGCGAAAAAAGGCCATGGGGACCAATTGGTCACAAATGGTGGATGAACTTTTAAGGCCTCTTCCGGAAAAAATTTATATTTCTTTCGACATTGATGGACTTGATCCTTCGCTTTGCCCGTCCACAGGAACTCCGGTTCCTGGTGGTCTGCAATATGAGGAAACCATGTACCTTCTCGAATCGATTGTTGCGACCGGGAGAAAAGTTATTGGTTTTGACTTATGTGAGGTGACGCCAAATCCTTCGTCTGAATGGGATGCCAATGTCGGAGCAAGGATTCTTTACAAGCTATGCGGGACGCTTTTAAGTAGTATGTAGTGCGTCGGACACTGGTTGTGGGCTGCTTTTAGGTGTTTTGCCGACAGCACAAAGCTAAACTGCCCAGTGCGACTATTGCTGTGGCTAAAAAAAAAATTGCTCGCGTCATTTCAAGTCTATTCCATTTGTGAACGTTGAATATTCCGTGGAAAGTGGCTAAATGATTCCGACACTGAGCACGGCATTTAGTTTGAGGCTAGCGAGTGCAAAAGCTATTCTAGGAGTTGACACTCTGAAAGGTCCTGAGTCCAGCGGACATTCCTTTTAGGAAAAGGGTCCTATTCGCAATCTTCAGAGCAATTTCGAGTAGGAGGGCAAAGAACGTATTATAGATTCGTTTAGGAGGCGGACGTTATTGGGTCTGCGCCTCACATCGAGCTGCCTTTTCAAAAAATGTCTGAAGATCTTGAGAGGTGAAGCAAACCTAACATGGAAAAACAAATTAGAAACTATTTTTCGATCCGGCCACTCTTTTTGGGTTTTTTAGGAGTAGGCTGCGGGTTTTGATCCAAATTTACCCGGTTCACAGATATAACGCCACTTAGGCTTTCAATGCGATTGATTGTGGCCCTAAGATGATCAATATTTTTCACCAAGAGTTCAAAGTCTAGGACTCCTAAAAGGTCTTTGGTTATATTGATGTTAGCTTTCTGAATATTTGCACCTGTAGAGGCGATGGCCGTTGTGACATCGGCAAGAATTCCTTGACGATCTTGGGTTTCAATTCGAATGCAGACTAAATGAGACAGCGTCTGCTCACCTAGGCGCCAAGACACTTCAATGCGTCGTGCGGGATCTAGATCCAAAGAACTCTGGCATGTGCTTAAATGAATGGTCACACCCTTTCCTCTGGTGATAAATCCAATGATGTCATCACCGGGAACAGGGCTGCAGCATCTCGCCAAATTTACCAAAACGTTATCCATATTTCCGACGAGGACACCCGTTTGAGAATTACGTTTCTTGGGTGCGTTGGGGAGATTCTCGCTTTGATCGACCAAACTGTCTTTTAGGATACTTGGGACTTTGAGGATCTCTTCAGACGGGTAAATTTTTTGGACTAAATCTTTTGCATCCATATGGCCATAGCCAATGGCCGCAAGAGAGTCATCAAGTTTCGATTCTTTGCAAAAACGATTCAAAATCTCGGTTTTACCACTTTTAATAAACTTATCCCAGGTAACATCAATGCGTTCGAGTGCATGTACTAAGAGATCTTTGCCAAGAGATTTTGAAGTTTCTCTCTGTTCGCTTCTTAAATACTGCCGGATTTTTGTCCTGGCTTTTGAGGTGATGACGAAAGCTAACCAATCTTTTGATGGCTTTTGGTGAGCTGACGTTTGGATTTCTACAATATCACCACTACTAAGCTTCTTTCGCAGAGGGCACATGCGTCCATTGATTTTTGCGCCGACTGTCTTAATGCCGAGCTCGGTGTGAACTGAAAAGGCAAAGTCGAGAGGCGTGGCACCGTTGGGAAGTTGTATGACATCCCCGCGCGGCGTAAAGACAAAGATTTCATCATCAAAAAGATCAATCTTGACAGACTCCATAAACTCAAGAGGGTCCGTGAGTTCACTCTCCCATTGCATGATCTGTCTTAGCCAAGAAAACTTCTTAAGATCTGTTTCTGATTTTTCGCCTTTTTCTTTATAAGCCCAATGCGCAGCAACCCCAAACTCACAGATGTTGTGCATTTCTTCAGTTCGAATCTGAAACTCGGCTGGCTCCCCATTGGGGCGGATTACAGTTGTATGTAGAGACTGGTACATGTTTGCCTTAGGCATGGCGATATAATCTTTGAATCGGCCTGGCATGGGTTTCCACATGGCGTGAACAACACCAAGAGCCTCGTAGCAATCTTTTACGGACTTTACGATAATGCGAAATGCAAACATGTCATGAATGTCTTCGAAAGTTAACTTTCTTTCGACCATTTTTTTATAAATAGAGTAAAAATGTTTAGGGCGACCAAAAACTTTTACATCCTTAAATCCATACTTATCGAGCTCAGTTTTTACTATATTTTTTACTTCTTCAATGTAGTTGGTTCGCTCAGATTTTTTGGACGAAACGGCCCTAGAAATTTCTTTATACACGTCGTTTTTAAGCTGCTTGAGACACAGGTCTTCAAGCTCACTTTTAATGCCATTGATACCCAAACGATTGGCTAAGGGGGCATAGATATCCATGGTTTCTTGGGCGATAGAAACTCGTTTGTGCACAGGGAGGCTGTCAAGAGTACGCATGTTGTGAAGTCTATCTGCTAGCTTCACGATAATTACACGCAGGTCTTTCGCCATGGCTAAAACCATTTTCCTGAAATTTTCCGCGAGTTTTTCCTGATTGGATCTAAATTTGATTTTAGAAATCTTAGTCAAACCTTCGACTAATTGTGCGACGTCCGGGCCATAAAGAGACTCTATCTCCTCAATGGTGGTATTGGTGTCCTCTACAACATCGTGTAAGATCGCTGCAAAAATGGACGGCATATCAAGCCTAAGTTTTGCTAAGATACCAGCTACTGCTATAGGGTGAATGATATAGGGCTCGCCAGATCTTCTAAATTGCTCCTTGTGTTTTTCAGTCGCATAAAGGTAAGCGTTCTCAACTTTTTTAAATATGGCCTCGTCGCTTATATAGTTTTTTAGAGACTCTACTAACTCCGCGTACTCTTTCTCTGGCGTTGTCGCCCACTTAGAGGATGCAATAGGCAGAGCTGGGCTTGATGGTAGATCACTCATGTTTGCCCTCGAGTACCTGTTTCTCGATGTCTTTGATCCATGCTGCATTTTCGAATTCAAAAAGAAACTTACGCGTCATTTCTAATGCAGCATCTTTAGAAAGGGGAGGGCTTTTACCATGAATGATCAAATCGGAAAGAGCATTGTAGGCGCTTTCAATGGTTTCATTTACAATAAAGAATTCATAATCATTGGAAGACTCAAATTCTTTTTTAGCGGACTGAAGCCTTTTCCATCTTACTTGAAGAGAGTCAGTGCCGCGGGACTCGAGGCGTCTCCACATTTCTTCAAGGCTCGGGGGAAGAATAAAGACCGCGACTGCATCTGAAATAATTTTTTTAGCTTGTTTCCAACCTTGATAGTCTATTTCCAGTAATATTTTTTTACCAGTTAAGCTGATTCGGTTAATTTCTTGAATGGCTGTCCCATACAAATTTCCGTGAACATTAGCCCATTCTAGCATTTCATGGGAAGAGACTAAATTTTCAAACCTTTCCTTAGTAACAAAATGGTAGTTTACCCCCTCTGTTTCTCCGGGTCTTATCTTGCGCGTTGTGCAACTGACAGACATCTCGATGTGTTCGGGGTAGTCGCTTAACAAGCGATTGTTGAGGGTTGTTTTCCCCGTTCCAGAGGGCGCTACCACAACATAAACATTTCTAAATTGGGTCATACCACCCCCGGTTGAGCGTCTGATTTTGGGCTCATAGGCTCCCTACAATGGGAGGCTATGTTGCCGTGGGTTAGGAAGTCAAAAGTCCAAATACTTGAAAAAATTTTCTCTTTACTACTGCGTTCCATGATCCCAGTTAGGCTCGACTTGCGGTTCAAATCCCAAAAGTGCCAACTTGTGAAACGCGCAAAGTTAAGAAATCGGAATGAAATCCTGGAAATATGTGCATAAAAAGGTGAATCCAAAAAACCAAAATTTCTACTTGTCTTATTTAGACTCTGAGGAATCAAAGTGGGCGCAAGATTCCCAAAAGGAGTTGCCCTGGAAGTCGTCAACGTTCCATGGAAAAGACCAAGACTCTCCATGGACTGCATATTACGTCGATGCGCAGCTCGCCTTGTGGCATTCTCAACTCTTTGCTGTGTGCCCCGTTGCGACATAAAAGCCAATCCATAAAAAGGTCCAAAAACTAATGATAGCATGGTGTTAAAGTTTAACAAATAAATGAAATGTGACTTTAAGTAATGGGTCGAAAGCGGGCGCTTTCAAGAGTCCATAAATGCAGAAAATAACTCATTAAAATTCGGAGTTTATGGGGCTGCCCCCTTGGAGCAAGGTAGATAGATCTTGTTTTCAAAGGAATTCGTCGGAGGCTAGCTTACTATCGTCCCTAAACAGGGCTCTAAACGCTCGATTTCTGAGCGTATCCAGCTGTTTGCGGGATGAACTTGGAGTTGGTTTTTTAAAAGAATGAGGGCAGTTTCTGGATCTCCTCGACTCAAAAATTGCCTAGTTACAATGAAAAGAGCTAAGTTTTCTGGACTTAAATCCTCCATAGGGGCAGTGGTTTTAACTTGGGGCCGAGGGTGGCAGCGTCTAGGTAATGTTACGGAGAGGTACATAGTTGTCCTTACAAAGTGAGTTTTTTTAATACAGCTCAGGAAATTCGCTGGCTTCCCAAATTCCTTAGTTTGCCGTGACTTAAAGCTTCAGGCTCAGCTCATTGGGCGCTGCCGAGAGATATGGTGCAACTTGTGTGCCGACATATCGAGCACCTGGGTGTACAGTTTAATTGGGGGTATGTTGATTCCAGGCTTGAGCTTTGGCTTACTTGACGGGTAAAACGTTAAGTAACAACTGACAAAAACTGAGGAATGGAGGGACATTCATGAAACTCGGCTCTACTTACGACAGGCTGCCCCACTACCTAAAAGAATATGTAGTAAATCAAAACTACGAAAAATACACCTCGGCAGATCAGGCTGCATGGCGTTTTATAATGCGGCAGTCGCGAAGGTTTTTCTCGGAAAATGCTCATCCCATTTGGCTTCGTGGCCTCAAAGAAACAGGTGTTCCTTTAACAGAAATCCCGCGAATTGAAGATATGGACCGCGCCTTGCAAAATTATGGCTGGGGAGCGTGTTGTATCTGTGGTTTTATTCCGCCTTCTGCTTTTTTAGAGTTTTTGGCGTATAATGTTCTCCCAATTGCCGCAGATATGCGGACTTTGGAACATATTGATTACACCCCCGCTCCGGATATTGTCCATGAAGCCGCTGGTCATGCGCCCATTCTTGCCGACTCAGAGTATCGTAAATATTTAACCCATTATGCGAAGCTTGCTAGAAAAGCTATTTATTCCATAGAAGATATTCGCTTATATGAAGCGATTCGTTTGCTTTCGGACTCTAAAGAGAATCCAGATGCAACCAAGGCGGAGATTGCAGCTGCGCAAGAAGCGCTGACCAAAGCAGTGAACAGCATGACATGGGTTTCAGAAGCCTCTAAAGTTGCAAGAATGAGTTGGTGGACGATCGAGTATGGTCTCATTGGCGACTTTAAAAGCCCTAAAATTTATGGGGCAGGACTGTTGTCCAGTATTGGGGAAGCTAGAGAATGCTTATCGCCAGAGGTTAAAAAAGTTCCTCTAAGTCTTGCTTGCGTAAATCAATCGTACGACATCACGGAGCCTCAGCCGCAACTTTTTATCGCGCGTGATTTCAAGCATATGAGTGAGGTATTGACGGAGCTTGAAAACACCATGGCCTACAAAGTAGGAGGTTTAGAGGGGCTTGAGATAGCTAAAAAAGCAAAAACAGTTACAACCGTTCAATTTGAAAATCAATTAGGAGTTTCAGGTACCCTCGCAAAGATGCATGTCCATGAAGGACGTGCGAGTTATTTGTTTTGGGAAGGTCCTGTTCAGCTGTCGCTTGAAGAAAAAGAGCTTTCAGGCCAAGGTGTCGCTAGGCATCTTAACGGATTTTCCATGCCCGTCGGGGAAATTGTCAATTTGAAAAAGAAGGTCAGTGATTTAGAAGCGAAAGATTTGCAGAATCTTGGCGTTAAAAAAGGCGCTGCTAGCAGTTTAGCTTACACGTCAGGGGTGAGGGTCGAAGGGGTGGTTAAAGACATTGTCTTTCAAAACCAAAAAGCACTCTATATTGTTTGGCAGGACTGTCATGTAACTCTTGGTGGCGAAACCTTATATAACCCTTCTTGGGGCGAATTTGATATGCCGCTCTGTTTTGAAGTCACTTCTGTGTTCGGTGGCCCTGCGGACCAGGGTTTATATGGTGCATATGACATAGGAAAAGCAAGTTCTGCTCCCAGCCGCAGCACGCCTTACTCGGCAGAAGAAATTAAGATACAGTCGCTATTTACTCAAATCAAATCTTTGAGAGTTCACGCCGCCGCTCTTGATGATGGGGGACGTCTTTTGGGGATTGCAGCGGATATCTTAAACGGTTCTAAGTTTGAATGGTTATTGGCGGTAGAGCTTTTAGAAGTTCTAGCTGCCAGAAATATAGAAGTTAAAGGTATTTTTGAGGAATTGAAGCATAGGCTAAGGGACCATTCTAGACATAGCCAGGCTGCTCAAAGAATGATTCATCTCGGGCTTGAGCTCATGACAACCCCGGATTAAGGAAAACTGTCTTTAGAGTTGGCGATTGATTTTTAGACGGGTAAGGGAATGTTTCCATTTATGTCCGGCTGTTCTATCTTGGAATAGGAGTCGCTCTACTCACGGGGCAAAGGATTTGCTATAATAGGAGCAGAGGGACTCATGGCATCTACAAATCTTGCTGCTCATCTTGCGTCTGCCGGTTTTATTTTAGGACTTATTTGGCTTTGGTGGCGCGAGCTCCAAAAAGTTAGGGTTTTAACGGATCTCTTTCGGCCAAATTCAGCTTTGCGAGTCGATTTTGCCGGAGATTTTCTTCTACGAGCCTTGGAAGCTTCAGGAATCCCTGTAGACTATCAAAGTTTTCATAGAGAGCCTAAGCGCATTCCTCTATTGGCGTGCGGAAACTGGATTCAAAAAATTCCTGTAGGAGCTAGGGCGCTAATGAGTCATGATACTCTAGAGATTTTTTTATCTGAGTTTTACTACTCAAGGGAACTATTAAAAGATTTAGAAGTGGCTTCCGAGCCAGTTTCTGCGGCTTTAGGTTGTCGTATCATTTACACAAAGGAGAAAGACTAATGTTTAAAACACTATTTCTATTTTTGACACTTTTCCTGCCCTTGAGTTGTGTTTCTTGGAATCCTGAAGATCAAAAGAAAGCACCTGAGATGAATTCCTCGACGTCTCTAGAAGAAAGAGTGCGTATTGCCATTGACTTTGGCGGTGAATCGATCGATTCCTCTAGAAAAATCATGGAGGCTAAAGCAGATACAGCATTAGTAGAAGCATTGCTTCTAGAAATCATTCCTAAGGAGATAGAGAAATGGACTGAGCCCCAGTTGATCCATGCTGTTCAGTTATATGAGCTCACTCGCCCTTTGGACACCAGCAAGTTATTTGCCTTATTAACTAAATTTGATGACTCTATAAAACTAAAATTGGGTTGGCGCCTCGCAGGGGTCGGCACATCCTCTAACATGGCAGCGAGTATCGATGCTGTTCTCACTCATGACATGAATAATGTGGAAAAGCACCTGATACCAGAAATGGCAAAGTCAATTGGAATTCATCGCATTAAAAATCTCTATACAGTGTTGCGAGTGGGTTTATTTAAAAAAGGTGATGTTGCCTTTGCGCAGGCAATGATAAAAATTAAGCCTTTAGATGCTGCTAATGACTTTATGTCCTACCTTCAACAAGCTTCCTCCCAAGAGCTTAGACAGAGGACTTTGGTGTCTGTGAATTCCTATACCTGTTCTGTAATCTTAAGTCATTTAGAAATGACTCCTATATCAGCAAGTAACGCCCGCGTTCTGAAACTGTTTGAGTTTGCTGTATCTAGAAATATTGTTCTAGCTAAAGGCGCTAGAGAAGTTATTGAGTCCTGGGCGCCAACCCTAGGGGAAGCGTTAAGTGAAGAGCTCGCCAGGGCTGATGTGTATGTTCAAATAGCCTTTATAGAAGGAACCAGGCGAGAGCCCTCACCGAACATTAAAGGGATTTTGGAACGGTTAAAGAATACCACAACCCACGCTGCGGTCTTGGATGAATTAGCAAATTTGAGATTATAGATTTTAGGTGAAGATCCTAGTTGGTCGACTTTAGATATCAGTCCGATCACTTGTTTGATAATTTAAGCAGATTCTGAAATCAGATTTTTAAAATGAAGCTAAGATTGTAAAAACCAATCTATGGCAAGATCGGCAGCATTTTCACTGCATAGGAGTGAAAAATGAGACTCAAAAATAGTTTTCACGTGACTGTTTTGAATTTGGATTGACAAGGTTTCAGCAAATTCCATATCAGCGATAAAATCGATGGCTCCATGAATAAATTGCGTTGGTGCGCAACCTTTCGGGACCATTTTTTGACGAGAATTTTTAATCAGATCTAGCACGTATTCAATATAGTGGGACTGGTTACTCCGAATGGGGAACTCACTTCTTTTAAAGTGAAATAAAGCGGGCAGTGATCCCCAGATTCCATAATAGCTTGGCAGCGACCAAGTTGAAATAAGAAATGGGCTCACAAATTCTGTTAGGACCCTAAAGTCTGGTGTTCGATCTGAAGGAAGTCCCCAGATAGAAAGTTTTTTAAAACCAAGATTTTTTTGGGACGCGGCTTCCAGCAAGAGCGAGCCGCCTAAGCTCTGGCCAATGCCAAAAAGTTTACTCCAAAAGGTGAGTCCATGAAGTGCGTTAATAGCATTCTCGATCGATGCAGCAGCGTTTTCAGCTAGGATGTCTGTAGAATCTTTTCCGTGTCCAGGTAAATCAAAGACAGCAACTTGAAAGCCTGAACCAACTAGGCACTCGACGACATTGGCCCAAGGGTAGTTTCTGTCGTTTCCGGTACCATGGGCCATAAGGACAAGGGGGAGGCCAAATTGTGGAGAGATCAAAGTACCCTTCGAGAGGCCTGTGTTGACTCCTGGAATGTCAAAATGAATGATTTTTTCAGCTATTGACTGCATTTAATTTACTCGTTAGGCTATTCACTTGCTTATCATATCAGGAAACTTGGATGCATTGTACTGCCGAATTGCTAGAAGAGTTTATCAAAAGATACGGCTGGGCTTACGAGCGAGTAGACGAATCCACTTGGCTCACTGGATGGGCTGGAGCGAGCACAGAATATCCCTTGATGATACACCTCAATGATACAGCCGTCCTTTTTGAAGTGCGTCCTTATTTAGATCGAAGCGTGGATTGGAAAATGCATCCCGAGTTAATGATAAGGCTCATGCAGCTTAATGATGAAACTCAGATTGTAAAATTAGCATTTTCTAAAGAGGGTGATCTAATTTTAGCTGCACATGCATTGACGATTTATTTTGGCTATGAAAATTTTAATTATTTAATAGGAATCATTGCCTATTATGCGGATCAGCTTCAATTGGAGATTTTTACCCCATCCCTCTTTGTCCCAGAGTCTCAAGCTGAAAAAGCCTATTTGTTGAATTAAGCCACCTTTAAAGCGCAAATGTTACAGAGATTTCTTTTGTTATGGCTCTGTAATAATTAAAGTTTCTGCCTTTTTTTATCAACATTAAGAATGCCTTTCACAAGGATTTAAGGATATGTGCCGAGAATATCTTCAGAGGAGACGTAGATGTCTGACGACAATTCTGAAAATATTCTTCCCTTACTTCCAGGGCCCTACCAGCTTATAGAGCAAGTGGGTGCGGGTGGTCTTGGCCGTGTATTTAAGGCTCAAGTTAAGGATACTCATGAAATTGTTGCAATTAAAATTCTGCATGATGAGATGCTTAAACGTCCAGAGATTTTAGGTTCCTTCCACAAAGAACTCCTTATTTTAAGTCAGATGAAGCACAAAAATATCGTCAGCTACATTGAGGCAAAATGGGATCCACCCATCTGCTATGTAGTTACAGACTTTATTGAAGGTTGGAATGGATATAAGCTTCTAAAGGAAGTAAAGAACTTTCCTCCTTTAGTGGCGTTGTGTGTACTTGTTCAGGTTTTGCAAGCCGTCGATCATCTTCATGTTCACGACATTATCCACTCGGATTTGACTCCAGGAAATATACTTATCAACAAACAAGGTCGGGCTTTTCTTACCGACTTTGGACTAAGTTTAGTAAGTGACGTCGACTCCTCGGAGGGAAAAAAATTTGGGACACCCGGATATTTCTCTCCAGAGCACATTAGGCGAAAGGCTCTAACTGAAGCGAGCGACCTCTATGAAGCAGGACTGCTTCTGTATCAACTGATTTCTGGAAAGCGTCTTTTGCCTAACTCCAAAGACACCAGGATGGTCATCGCAGCCATGAAAAAAAGAGACCTCTCACAAATAGGTATGCCCAAGGGGGGGCTTGAGAAGGCGATACTGGCGGTAATTAAAAAATCGGTCTCCTACTATAGGCTCTTTCGATATACCAATGCAGAAGATATGATTCATGACATTTCGGTTATTTTAAAAGCTTCTGGGATAAGCTATCCTCGCCTAGCAGTTTGGCAATTTCTCTCTGATCAAAATCTTTCAGATAAAGACTTTACAGGAAAAAGACAACCCATTTACGGAAAAAATCATAAGCCAGCATAGTTTAGCAGTTGAGCGCATATTTAAGATGACAATGATTTTGTTAATTCCAAGAAACTTATAAGACTCTCTGTGCGAGATTTTCTTTTAGAATTTCTTTTAGTCTGGTTTGGCGAGATTTTGCTTGCTGTTGTTTTGCCGCCATTGAAAGGGCCGACTTTGTTCCAACAAATAAAGCCAATTTCCTGGCTCTGGTAAGGCCGGTATAGAAAAGATTTCTTTGTAGCATTACAAAATGCGACATCGAACATGGAATTATAACTACAGGAAACTCTGAGCCTTGTGATTTATGGATGGTAATGGCGTAGGCCAGACGTAAATCTCCAGTTTGTTCATCGTTATAGCCTACCAACCGGTCACCAAACTCTACGATTAGTTTTGCGCCCCCAGAATTTATATGACGGACAAAACCAATATCGCCATTGAATACGGAAAGTTCATAATTATTTACCACTTGAATCACTTTATCGCCCGTGCGAAAGGTCAAGGATCTCTTTTTGAATTGCAGTGAATCGGACCCAGCCGGATTAAGAAGGTCCTGAAGCTCTATATTTAACTGATCATTTCCAAGTTCTCCCTTATTCATGGGAGTCAATATTTGAATGTCTCGTACCGGATCCCAGCCGAATTTTTTTAATTCTTCGGAGGCCAAGGTCTTTATAATCGACTTAACGCGGTCATTGGAATCTGCGTCAAAGAAGCGGCAATCACTTTGGGCGTCATTTTCAAATACTGGAAGTTCCCCGCGATTAATGGCGTGGGCAGATTGAATGATTTTAGATTGCCGGGCTTGTCTAAAAATCTTATCAAGTTTTACAAACGGAATGGCGTTGCTTTCAATGAGGTCTCCCAATACACTTCCTGGACCTACACTAGGCAGCTGATCGACATCCCCAATGAAAATAAGTTGTGTACGGTCAGGGAGTGCCCTAAGTAAGTGGTCCGCTAACTTTATGTCGATCATGGAAGATTCATCCACGATTAGCACATCCGCGGTAAGAGGGTTTTGATCATTTTTGACAAATCCTCCTTCCGAAGGATTCCATTCCAGAAGGCGGTGTAGGGTCTTAGCCGACAGGCCAGATACCTCAGAGAGCCTCTGCGCGGCTCTGCCCGTAGGCGCGCCTAATAGAATCGTCTTTCCCATCGCCTTAAGGAGTCGGATGATCGTGTTGGCAGTTGTTGTTTTACCAACACCAGGCCCCCCTGTAAGCACAAAAACTTTGCTTGAGACAGCCATTCGAACGGCATGCAGCTGCTCTTCACTGAGCATAGTTCCTGAGGTATCTTTAAATTTATCAAGCCAAGCATGAATACGGTGTTCAATATCTGCTTTGCTTGGGTCAAATCCGCCAAAATCAGCACTCATAAGTCGGCTGATGTTGTCTGCAACATATTGCTCCGCTTCGTATATATCCCAAGAGTAATGGTAGCTCTGAACGACATCCCCATTTGCTGGGACTTGTTCAGTAACCATGTGGCGTTGGTCGTTGAGTTTTTGAATACAACCTGGCAACTCTTTGACTAAACTTGCCTCTGGTAGTTCAAGAAGGACTAACAATTGGCCAAAAAGCTGGACATTTGTTAAATAGCAATGGCCTGCGTCTTCAGCTTGAACTAAGGTATGTAAAATAGCCGCTTCCATGCGTTTAGGGGAGTCTGTAGGCAGCCCCAGGGCTCTAGCCATAGCATCAGCTGTTTTAAATCCAACACCGGACATTTCAATCGCGAGTCTGTAAGGGTTATCTTCAACAATTTTTTGAGTGGAAGAACCATATTTTTTAACAATTTTTTGGGCGAGACTCATGGATATATGGTGACTATTAAGAAACATAATAGCATCGATATTTTGTCGATGTTGACGCCATGTCTCAGAAAGAATATCCACATGCTTTACGCTAATGCCTTTTACATTGGAAAGCAGCTCAGGCTCATTCTCCAAAACATCAAATAATGTGGTGCCAAAATGAGCAACCACTCGATCTGCGGCTTTTTCACCTAATCCCTTAATATCTTTAAATAGAATGAATTGCACAAACCGCTTAATCGCTGATTTCGTGCTAGGTTTTATCGAAGTAGCCGTCTCAGTTTTAAACTGTGCTCCAAATTCTTTATGTTCAGACCAGGTGCCTTGCAGCTCAAACATTTCACCCTGAGAAAGCGGCGGAAAATTACCTGTGACGGTGACTAATCGGTCGTTATGTACATTTCTGGCTTTAAATACAGAAAATCCATTATCTTCATTGTAAAAGCGAACATCTTCTACTTGAATTTGAATTTGTGAATTTAATGAAGTCTCGGCCAAAAAAACCTCCATGCCCTAACAATGCAAAAAAAAACACTGAATTTCAATGACTCAAATTATAACCCCTTCGCGCGCCTAAAAATTTTAATAAAGGCTGTAATTCAAATTGGATACGTAATCATTGAATAAGACACGTTTCAGGGCGTTCGTCATAAGTCCGCTGGCAGGCCATCAGGCATGTATTCCTGATTCTCCCTGGCTCCAGTCGTAAGCTTATAAATGTCTGCCTTAGGACGGATTTGGTCAAAGACTTCGCATTCGGCTGGCATCTTTAAGTTTGGAGGCGCGAGGTTCCTTTTACAAAAACTACAATTAAGTGGCTTTATTGGGGAGCCTAACCGAGCCTGTATCCTAAAGATATTTGGGGCGTTCCTGAGTGAATTCAGGTCTACCAGGAGAAGTCTGCACTCTTGGGGACTATAGTTATCTGTCATCGAGTCATCAAGAAAAGTAAAACTCTGCATTTGACATATTAAATGAAGGCAGCAACGACATACCCAAAGACAATCCTTGAAGATTTGCAATATACGATGGAGGTTCTTTATATTGTCTTTGGCACCAAAAAAATCTCCGTTTAAGAGATAGCGCAGATAAAAAAGAATTGAGATTTGTGTCTCTAGGTCCGTGGATTTTCATCTCTAGGCAACATGCCGTAACAATTGAAAGTTTTAAGAAAGTTGCCACTTAAAATAGGAGTGCTCTGCAAATTTGCTTTTTTTTCACTAAAAATTCCGAGTAAAAAAAGACTTTAATTTTAGCGTCTTATATTGTTTTGAGGCGCAGCTATGACGATAGACGATGAGAATAGCTGGTACCAGATTGTGGGGAGACGTACATAGAAAGGAGGACCTAGAGTCAGAGCTTGTTCACAATGATGGTTTAGGTAAGAACAGATTTGCGAAGGAGATATTTAATGCAGATCAGATTCACATTTAAGCACATGGAAACCTCATCAAGTTTAGAACAATACGCCCGAGTCAAGGTAGATGATCGGGTTGCAAAATGGGTAACAAAACCAGTGGAAGCCCATATATATTTCGATGTTCAGCGCGAACTTCATCGTGTCAAATGCACGATAAAGGGGGGCGATGGATTTAATTTTGAAGTAGAAAGCGTGAGCCCAGATATGTACGGATCAGTTGACATTTTAGTCGATCGTTTGGCAGGGCAACTCAGAAAACAAAAAGAAAAGATCAAAAATCATAAGGGGGTCAGCCATATTCGCAAACTCAATATTACGAAAAAAACGACCCATGAATTTGATTCCGATGCTATTTCCGTCGATGCAGAAGATCTTATCAAATACGAAATAGCCCGACAGAAGTTTATTAGAAAAAAAGCCTCTTAGGCGTTCTAGCTAAAAATTTTAAAGTAAAAAAGGTCCTCAACTATAAATTGGGGACCTTTTTCTTAACTTCGAAAGAGTTCTCCCATTTTCTTGCCGAGAATAAGAGAGGCTCCTAAGATACAAGCACTCAGGATCCCCATAGCGATGACTCCTAAAGCGGAAGCTAGAAACTCGCCATTTCCTTGCTCAAGAAAAAGTACATATATTGCTTTTGTAAGCGGGTAAAAGCGATCTTTCATAGCTAATATCAAGGAATCTGACACATCGAGCATCGCATAAGAAAAGCAAAGTAGAGATCCCGCAATGAGATTTGCGGCAACAAGTGGAATTGTGATTTTTCTGAGTGTATAAAACTTAGAAGCGCCAAAAGTAGTGCTTGCCTCTTCAAGGGAAATGCTCATTTGCTGTAGCCCTGCCGTTGCTGATCTAACCATATAGGGAAGACGGCGAATGGCATAGGCTATGATCAATAAATATACAGGATTATTTAGAGGGTCTAAAAACGTGCCGTCATAGGTTACTACATAGCCAAACGCGAGAACAATTCCAGGAAGCGCCAAGGGGATCATAACGAGAGCATCTAACCAATTGGCTAGGGGAACGAGCTTCCGCTGAATGGCATAGGCAATTAAAATACCGAGACCAAGGTCGAACAAAGTGGACGCAGAAGCCAAAAGCAGAGAGTTCTTGATTCCCGCGCTAGATAAAGAGTTCTGTAAAACGGCAGCATAGTGTTCTGTCGTCCATTTTTGTGGAAGTACGGTCATAAACCAGTCATCGGATAGGCTGGTAATGATCACACCTAAATGGGGAATCAAAGACAAGATCACCACCACAAGAATGGATGTGTAGATAACAGTCTTGCCCCAAAAGCCAGTTTTCTTGGCGCTTTCAGTGACATGGCCCTTAGCCATCATTTCATATTTCTTTCCACCTAGTGCTGACTTCGAGATTAGAAAGAAAGATATCGTCATGAGGATCACGATAAACACGAGAGCAAAGCCCACGGGGTTTTGATTGATATCCGTTACCATGTTAAAAATACGAACCGGCATGGTGTCGTGGAAGCCTATAAGGAGCGGGGTCCCTAGGTCTGTAAGGGCCCAAATAAAAGTTATGATAGCTCCGGCAAAAAAACCAGGTCGCGCTAAGGGCCATACGATATCTTTAAATTGCTTAAATCTACCAGCGCCTAAGATGCCAGCCATTTCTTCCAGTGACGGATCTACATTAGATAGGGCTGCTGTTAAATTAAGGTACATAATAGGATAGAGATGCATCACTTCTAAAATTACGACTGCCCAAAACTGGTTCGAATGCCCTAACCAGTCTATAGGAGTTACTATTAGATTGTGCTCTAACAGGAACTGGTTCACGGAACCCATTCGGGCAAAAAGTCTTTGAATACCGATGGCACCTACAAATGGCGGCATGATCATCGGTATCAAAAGTAATGCTGAAAGTATGCCCTTTAGGGGGAAATCAAACTTCGTTGTCATGATGGAGAGTGGTAGTGCCACAATAGTTGCTAAAATCGTGGTGGCGATTCCTAATTGTATAGAGTTCCAAATTGCCGTGGTTTGTAATTCATTTTGAAACAGCAGACTAAAATATTCCAAAGTAAAACCATTGGGTCCAAGGAAAGCCTTAGACACGATGATGCCCACCGGGTAAATCAAAAAGAAGAAAAGTAAAACTAATGTAGCTAGAACTGTCCCATAGCCAAGGACTTTGGGAAAATAGGTCTTAAATGCAGAGTTCTGAGACTTCATATTCATATTAGGTTCCTGAACTCAAATCGGTTTCTTCAGCAAGCAACAAGACATCAGAGGGCTCGACCCCGACGGATAGCAAAGTTCCTTCTTCTGGCATATGGGAAGTGGGCCTGAAGACGCTTCCACGAACTAAAAGAGAACCATGCTTTAATTGAATCTGCTCAGACTCACCTAAGTAAGTCAACCGATCTAGAGCGAGTCTTAGCTTATTTTTTGAGGGTTCTGGTGAAGAGGGATCAATCCTGATTTGAAGCATTTCAGGTCGAATTGATATCATGCACTTTTGCCCTGACTTTGGTTCCTTCAGCTGAGAATTCGTTGAAAAAATGGAACCAATTTCCGTATCTACGGTTATGGATGTACCAGCTGTGTCCCTATTTACACTAGTGATAACGCCAGGAATCAAATTGGTTTCGCCTATAAATCCTGCGAGAAATGGCGTAGCAGGTCTCGTATAAAGGTCTCGTGGGGAGCCCGTTTGAATGGTTCTGCCAGCTCTCATCACCGTGATAGAAGTTCCCATAGAAAGGGCTTCCTTTTGGTCGTGTGTGACGTAAAGAGTCGTGATGCCGGTTTGTTTGTGAATTCTAGTAATATTATCTCGCATTTCATGTCGAAGCTTTGCATCAAGATTGGAAAGCGGTTCATCGAGCAATAGTACGCTTGGCTCGATAGCAAGCGCTCGTGCCAAAGCGACCCTTTGTTGCTGACCCCCTGAAAGTTGACCTGGAAGCCGGTCTTTAAAGGGAGTCAATTGAGTGATTCCCAGAACTTCTGTAACACGCTTTTTCTTGATTTCTGGGGAAAGCTTTCTCAAGTTAAGGCCATACTCGATATTTTTTTGGACGGTCATATGAGGCCAAAGTGCATAGTTTTGAAAAACCATACCTATGCCCCGCTCTGCCGCGGGCAGGTGGGTAACATCTTTTCCATCGAACAAAAGGTGGCCTTCACTCACTTCCTCAAGTCCTGCTAACATCCTAAGAGTGGTTGTTTTACCACATCCTGATGGGCCCAGAAGAAAGTGAAGAGCTCCACTTTCGATGAGCAAATTAAGTTTTTCCACAGCAACTACTTTACCGTAGCGTTTGTAAACGTCTTTAAATTCAACTTTCATAATAAGTCCCCGAGCCAAAAAACTTCAAACATTAGAAGTAAGATACTGAAATTCTGAACTATTTAGAAGCTGCGATATAGCGACTCTTATAGTCATTAATCCAAGAGTTTATGGTTTTATTCCGAATCACATCGTCATCCCATTTATCTGCTAAGGCCAAAGCTTCCTTTTCACTCATAGGTGGCTTAAGCAAAGCAGAAATATCAGCAGGCTTTGCGCCTTTCTTTCGTAAGTTTTTAACGGCATTTTTGAGCTCGTTTTGTATATCAATGTGAATTGCACCGATGAGATCATTTAGAATGTTTTTAAGCTTTGCGGCTTTTTGGGCATCTAGGGTGAAGCTAGTTTTGAACATCAAAGGATTAGCTGAAATGGACTTCAGCTGAACTTGATTGTAGGTGTCTCGATTTACAGCCATGCGCCCAAGAGTGTCTTTTACGGGGCCACCGCTTTGGCCTTTAGGTAGAACAAGTAGTTTTTGAGCATCAGCTGAAAGAACAAATTCCATAAACCGCTCAGCTACTTTTCGATTGGGAGCGCCTTTAAGTATGGCCACAGGATCAGGATCTAAAACGCTAAAATCTGTAGGCAACACAAATCCGAGATTTTCCGAACCCAGATCACCTATTTTAGCCGCGGCATAAAAATCAATAGTGGGGGCCAGAGAAACATCTCCGCTCACAACAGCCTTTATAGGGTCAGAAGATGAGTGAGTGAACTTTCTAACGTTTGCAGCCATGTTTCCAAGGATTTCCCAACCCTTATCCCATCCATAGCCTTGCAGAATAATCGTATTCATAATAGCAGCCCCGCCGGAGTGTCTGGGGTCTGTCGCACTAATCTGGTCTTCGAATCTAGGGTTGGCTAGGTCTGCCCATATTTTAGGTGCTTCAGATCTTTGAATCTTTAAAAGCTTCTTATTTGTAAATATGCCGAATGAGCTGGCCGCAGAGCCGTACCAGGTTTGGGTAGCATCATACATCGCAACACCGGCTATTTTTTCAGGCAGCTGTTTCTTTAGCTCTGCCGAAAGTTTGTACTCAGACAGAAACGTACTTTTTGCCAAGTCACCAAAGGCACTAGCACCGCCGCCCCAAAAAATATCGATCCCTGAGGACCTGGGATTGGTAGCAAATTTAGAGGATACGAATCTTATATCGTCGCTTGTTCCGCCTTGATCGATCCATTCCACTTCGACATCAGCTTTATACTTAGCTTTATAGTACTCAATAAATTTAGGGACAAACTCTTCCTGAATGGATTTTCTATGCGGGGAAATAATGATAACTTTATCGCCAGCAAACGCAGGCCCGAACGCAAAGCCGGATAGAAGAGTTGTAAGTAAAAAAGTCCCTAATTTTAGTCTCATGAAATAGTCTCCTAGCGGTGTCACGAATAACTTTAGATTCTCTATGTTGGTAAATTCTCTTAAAGGCGTCTTTAGTAGCACATTATCCCACTAAATTCAGCCAGTTACGAGAAAAACAAGAATCAAACGACCGCTAACATAACCGATTGTTAGGGGGAAGTTAATGGGTTTGTTGGAAGTTTAACCAAAAGCTCCCAATTGGGCGTACCTAAGTGGGCCTTTTAGGCAGGGTTTTTGTGTAAAATGCCAATAATATTGGTGATTTTTCCGACTCTGCCCAAAAGGGTCCTGCTCTCATTTGTGCTCTCTCATTTGTGCTCTCATTTTTGCTCGCACTTCAATTTTGTTAACCGTACAAAATGCTCGCATAGCCTTGGCTGGGTCTTGGGGTAAGGTTCTTTGCAGGGAACGATGTAGAACGTCGGTCGTTTCCAGCTTTCAAAAATTTTGTCTTGAGCTGCTATTGATATACCGTAGGCGTGAGAGAACTCCAATCCCGCCTAGTGTTTCACCCAAACAAATCCGAAAATTTTCTACAACCTGCCTCAGCCCATCGGCTAGAAGTTTGTCTATTAAAGAGTTAGGCCAAAAAGCAATACTAGCCCCAGGGAAATGTATATCTAAAATTTCCACAGCGATTACTGCATTCTACGGGTGATACATTAGGGTTTGAAAATGCCCTAAGGCGCATCGTATTGAAGGATGGTACCTTAGGGTCTTGAAGGCATTCTCTGAAAATTTTGCAAGAGCTTATTAAGGTATTTGGCACTGCTCGCTCTTAGCGACGGAGATTCGACGCTAGTTTTGAAGGGTGCGCTCGATATCACGTATAACGCTATCGAAGTCTGGCACATTCAGCCAGCGAGTAACACCAGTGCCATCCGCCGTGGCCTTAAGAATCGGACAAAGTCCGTTGGTGCCTTTTTGAAAAACCACCAACCGTGAAAGATGCCCGTCAAACCAGTTTGTTTCTAAGGCTCTTAAACGATGGTCATATTGAATGACTCCAGCAGTATGAACGCCACGCGCATGAAGCGTGTCATGACTTGTCTTCATCCAGGATTCTGCACTTTCGCAAGGTGTTTCGTAAACCAAGATGCGAGCAGTTTTGAGATTCGAATCACTTAATTCGACAACTGGAATGTCATAATAGCGAACAGTCTCACCATCGTATTCAGCCGTTGAGCCAAAGTTGGAAACATTTTCCCTCACAGAGAATCTGAGATTGCCAAATTGCTCGCGAGCCTGTGATGGACTGGATTCAACTGCCGGAAACTTTACTGTGATGTAATCAAATCCTGAAGCATCACAACTATTAAGCTCCATACACTTTGTTGCTCGCGAAGCAATTGCTGTATTTTGTTTCTCAATCTGAAACTTCATGCGATTTAAGTAGCTCATTGTTTCCTCTGCAATTGCTATCTTTCCTTCACTTTTCCAAAAGCCAAAGTCTGATATTCGATTGAGAGAATTTACATTCAAGCGATAGTTTTTGTAGAGTTCATCAAGTGTCTGCTTCCGGTGCCAATCTGCCAACCCTCCCAGATTTGAAACCCCCAATGTATCCCAACTTGCAGTTTCAATCTGAATAACCTTGCCCTGCCTGAGATTCTTTAACTCGTTTTGAAACCTATTTAGGTAGGCCGAAAAGTTATCAGGGCTTAATTGTGTGATGTCTATCGCGCTTCCACCAATTTGGTCAATTTCACGCGTAAGAACACTCTTGAAAAATGCATCATTAAAATACGAAGAAAAGGCCGCTGATCCTGCAAATCCAAAACCACCAAACGTAGCTTTGCCTCCAACCGTTGCAGTTATACTTTTAACTATGTCTTTGTATTGAGAGCTAACCTCGTTTGCGACGACAATTCGACCTCCAAGTTTAATGGAACGAATGTACTCCGTGCCGCACATCTTGTAAAAATCGGATAAACGATTCGCATTCAGCAAGTTTTGCGCAGCGACGGTAAGAATTGCTTTTGATCCGTCGAGGGTTTTTTCGCCAGATTCAACAACAAATTTGGCAAGCCAGGTAAATGAGTTTTCGTCGCTGCGAAATTTTTCAAATTTTGAAAATGATGCATTCGCGTTTCCCCATAAGCTTTCTGCCGCGGCATTGGCAGTTAACGAAAGCTCGCTTTGCATTTGCTCCCATGAGCGAATTCTTGTTTCCGTCAGAGAGCCAACGATACCTGTAGCATCATTCCAGCTTTCAGTTTTGGCATCATTAACGTTGGCGATGCAGTCTCCCTTTGGTTCATTGGGGTGAGTTGGATCGTATCCTCGACCAAGAGTCATGCCAAGCTGTGGTGCAATAATAGAATCAACTTTAGATGGTTGTTTTTCAGACAACTTGCTTGAACAACCAATTGCTGTATAAGTAACGGTTGAAAGAAGTGCAAAACTAAGTGCTTTCATAATTATAACCTCGTTATGTTTTTTTTAGGAAATGAAGCAGGTCGAGAACAGCATCGTCCTCACTTCGGCCTTTCATTTTTTGACCTACGACGTAGTGTTTTGAATACTCTAATTGAATTTTTCGATTTGAAAGTGTCTTAATATAATGGAGAGCTGTATCCTTGTCGTTCCGAGAGACATATTCAAACGTCTCTAATCTATCAATAAAGTCTTTATGCATCATGCTCTTATCTTTTTTATAAAGTAAGGGAGCCATAGAAAATCGCTTGAGTTCGTCGCGAACAAATGGTTTCGTTTCAGCTGCCAGGCCAAGGATGTCAATAAGAGCCATGCGTTGACGCAGACTTTTGTCATCGAGAGCGCGGTTACCTTCTTTTAGTTCGTCTAGCATAATAACCAATGCGTTATCTCCATAATGACTAAGTGTTTGTACTGCTTCACGATGGGCAGCGGCATCTAGCATATTTCCTCCTTTAAGAATAAGAGCTGCTTGCATTACTGCAGTCTTCTCTTGCGAGGCGTGCAGCCCTTGGCTTGGTAGAGTGACGGGAGTAACTACCACAGGCAAAGCGAACGGGGACTTTCCCCTTGTTCCCGTTGACCCAGTTTCTCCCGCTGCTCCCGTCAACTTTGCCGGGACTTCCATGCGTTTATTTGAGGCTTCAATAACTTTTGATGCATGACTCCTGGTCCAGACGAAATACATAAGAGCTGCTAAAAAAACGCTAAGTCCAATTGAAATGATAAATTTGGTGCGCATGAAACCCCCTTAGTTTTTAGTTGCCAACAATCTCGTCGAGATATGACAGTTCCTGTGAATTTCGTATATCTACTCTAGACTTAATAACCTCTAAAGCGGCCTGCCAACGGTTGTCTCCAACCTGAACTCCTTCAGCCACAATGAGGTGTGCTAGAGGATTCTCTTCGTCTGATGCAAAGTTGATCACGGTGTTAGAGTCTTCTGGAAGTTGCTTACTTTCGATTGACACAATAGCTACTTCGTTGCCTTGTTCATCAAGGAGCACGTCGCTTTCTCTTACGAAGTGGGCTTGTAGCATCTGCTGACGATTTTTACGCAGAACGAGGACTGGATGCTTTTCTGTAATTTCAAGGGCTCGTCCGTTGGACAAACTAAGTTTTACGAGCGCTTTATTCTCTGCTCCCACTCGAAAGTGTTTGGCTCGCAATGGGCTGCTGTCTCTGAGTTCACCAAAGTTTTTTAAGCTTTGACGGACCTTCACTCGAACATTTTGATACTTTGCTGCTTCAAGTGTCTCGAAAATCGTGTTTTCTCCGTTTTCTGTCAATATCAGAGTGTGTGGAATGAAGCAACCGCAGGTACATTTTACGTCCTGGCTAGCATTCGCAGACTGTGCCCAAAACCACGCGATACCGCCGTTTGGAACGTCATGAGGGCCTGGTAGAGTTCCGCCTTGACATGCTCGAGTTTGCGCAGAGGGGCAGCGCGCCCCAGATGCATCTGGTGTCAAACCACAAATCCAGTCTTTTCCTGGATCTCTGGCGGTAAGGCCTGGATCAGAGTAGGCCACGGTATCAGCGCAAAAAGTGTATTCGGTGGCCAATGCGAAAGAATGAGGCACTAGAAACGAACACAGCAGTAATAGATATATCTTCATAGTTTAATGCTCCTATTGTGACTATTTAAATTGAAATGATTTTTGAATCGCAACTAACGTTTTGCCAGTTAGAGATGTTGGTGTAATTGGCTTGTGTTCTGGAACAAAGACTTTTATACGCGCACAGATATCGCGCTGTTGTTCAAAGTCGGCGAGAATTGCGATTCGTTCCATTCTCTCGCGATGATAAGTGCGCACATAGTCAAACGAGTATCCGAATAGCGATTGGGGTTTTGCGGTCATCGATACACGCTGAATTGCGTAGTCGATATTGTTAACAAGAAGTTTAAACCCTCCATTTGTTTGACCTTCATCTAAAAATGAATGTGTAAAGGCATTAAGAGAATCTTGGAAAGCATCGACGTTCTCGCGCTTAAGGTTGCATGGTTTTAGTGCCATCCAGATGTTTGACTCTTTATTGGAACTGGCGTCCTGAATCGCAACAAGGAGCTGCCTATTACCTTCATAGTCCAACATTTGGGTTTGAATACTTGGGTCGTCAGGAAGCGTAACGGTGAATGTTTCGCCGTTCACTAAGACTAAAGGCTTTGCTGTCTCAACCCTAGTTAAAGACTCCGTTGGTTCGTTGACAGATCCATCGACGCGAGTAGAGGTTGTAGCGCGAAATTCGCCACAGGCACAAAAAGAGGAAAAAAGAAAAATTGTCACAATAGGGACTCGATACATCACAAATACTCCAACATGGAAAAATCACATAAACAAGAAATTAAAGAATCCAAGACCACTCGCATTCATTTCCAATCGCTTCAATGCTTTGTCTGAATGACTCAGACGGCTTGAAACAGAAGACATGAAACAGAAGACATGAAACAGAAGACATGAAACAGAAGACATGAAACAGAAGACATGAAACAGAAGACATGAAACAGAAGACATGAAACAGAAGACATGAAACAGAAGACATGAAACAGACCGCTTGAGGTCGGGCTAGAAATGATCGCACTAGTTAGGAGGAGTTTAGCGCCAGCTGAGGGATGTTTTTCACTTATAATTCCTTTGTTAGAAGAAGGTTCGCGGTTCTGCGTTGCGTTAGAATAACTTGCGTTCGAGGACAGATGGCAGAAGTCCTGTGGGAGTTCATATTGTCTGGTCCATGCGATCATTCTTTACAAAACTCAGCCATACGTTTCCAATGGGTCTGGGCGAGGCGGTCGAATCAGACAGTGCCTAAAAGTTCTTTGCGTAGTTGCTTTTAAGTTTAGTGTCGTGACTTTTTAAACTTAGTATATAGATCTTAAGTTCCTAAATTCTTCGAAAGAATTCTGCGTGTTCTGTTAGTTCTTTGGCAGGTATCTTTCGAAGTAGACTTTCACCTCCGGGTTTTGGGATTCTTCAGAGATTGACTAGACAGACTCCTTCTTCCCTAATGCGATATGTCCCATCTGTAGATACTCCCTCCTCGCCTGTTCCGCTCCGAACTATCTATTAGGAACTATCTATTAGGAACTAGCAGTTTGATCAAGATTGAAAAAATGATTCTTTTTGGGTCCACCATTTAATTTATGAATGGTGCCATAGTCTGCGGTTAATGGGAGTTTTTGTCTCTATGAGGGTAGACATCTATTTGATCTGTCGGTGGATGCCATTTTCTACGGGCCTTTTTAGAAGCTGTCTTCTTACAAAACAGCATTTTTTTTGCAATTCCAAATTGTTTCCTTTGATCCCGACGAGATTGGCTATGTGACATAGGAAGTGGCTTCGTCGCAGAGAAATTGTATATCTTCGATAATATTTTCTTTTCCCTAAAACCAATTAGATTCGCAGCTTTTTGGGTTAAGTGTAGTTCGCATGTTGTTTAAAACCGATGAAAGCCGAATTTTTCGGTCTTTCAGGTGGCCCGAACTAGAAAATACTGCCGTCCAGCGCATGAACTTAGGCTTTAGACAATGCTCTGCCAGGCCCACGTTTATCCATTGCCGATGGTTCCGGAGGAATTCGGCGGACCTTATGTGCGGTGAGTTTTTATTAAGGAAGCGTCCCCGCGGAGTGCAAAAAACAGTCAAATTCGTTTTTGTTCGGCTACCCCTCCCTACGAAACACATCTCATTAGCCCCGTGATGGGAATACATATAAGCGTTGGGCAAAAAGCACTTTTTAGATAAGTGGCTTAACTCCTCTATAAACGCTGTTTTTTAGCCAAATCAATTAAACAAAGACGCGCTAGTGGGACATATAGTAGTTTAGAGACGTAAGTGATACCTTCAACCGGTAAAGCCTTTAATGGGAGATAGCAATGATTGAATTTGATCCGAAAACCTTAGAAGCCTCTTTGGTTCAAAATAGCAAAGTTTTTCTAAAGTTATGGAAGAAAGGCTGTGGGCCCTGCAAAATGTCTGAACCTGCAGTCACTCGACTTGAAGCGACTTGGTCAAAAGAAGTCGTCTTTGGGCAGATATGTATAAGTGACTATCCTGAAATGCTAGAAATTGCAGGTACAGAGATCCTTCCCGTTTTTTTTGCATTCCACCAGCATAGACTTGCAGGAAAATTAGAAGGGTTTAAAGGAATAAAGAATTTAGAAGATTTTCTGGAGTCGAACTTTGGGCCTAAGCCAGAATCACTCTAATCATTCTTAAAACGCGACAACTAGAAGTCTTCATCAAACGAAAAGCTGGTCCTTTTCTTTTTAAAAAAGACCAGCTTATTTCGTCTAAGCGACATTTTCGGAACGACATATTCTCTATTTCCAGCTGCCCATGGCTTTTTCAAGATTGCTCGCAATCTTTGCCATAAAAGCATCTGTGTTGAGATACTTGTCATCCGTTACTTTTTCACCGAACTGGCAGATCGCGAGATCTTTAGTAAGTATGCCAGCTTCTACGGACTCAACGCAGACTTTTTCTAAGGTTTCAGCAAACCTAACAACGTCGGGTGTGTTGTCAAGCTTTCCTCGATGGGATAGACCTTTGGTCCAAGCAAATATCGAAGCGATAGGATTGGTAGAAGTCTTCATGCCTTTTTGGTGTTGTCTGTAGTGACGGGTAACGGTTCCATGAGCGGCTTCCGTTTCAATGGTACGGCCATTGGGACACATTAAAACTGAGGTCATCAATCCAAGTGAACCAAAACCTTGAGCCACGATATCTGATTGGACATCACCGTCATAGTTTTTACATGCCCAGACAATGCCGCCTTCCCATTTAAGTACTTGAGCCACCATGTCGTCAATCAAACGGTGCTCATAAGTGAGACCTAGTTGCTTAAAACTGGCTGCGTATTCTGTGGCAAAAACTTCAGCAAAAATATCTCTAAACCTTCCGTCGTAAGCTTTAAGAATGGTGTTCTTAGTTGACAGATAAAGAGGATACTTTCTGTCAATGGCGTAGGCAAAACAACTGCGAGCAAAGCCATAGATGGATTCATCGGTATTAAACATCCCCATGCCTATTCCTGGGCCATCAAATTTATTAACTTCCCATTCCTTTTTGGCGCCATCGTTACCTTCAAAAACCATTTTCAAGGTGCCGCTGCCGGGAACTATAAAATCCTGACACTTATACTGATCTGCGTGGGCATGACGACCCACTACGATCGGGAGATTCCAGTTTTTCACAAGGCGGGGAATGTTGTTACAGATGATGGGCTCTCTAAATACGGTGCCGCCAAGGATATTTCGAATGGTCCCGTTTGGGCTTTTCCACATTTTCTTTAGTTGAAACTCTTTGACTCGATCTTCGTCGGGAGTAATGGTGGCGCATTTTATGCCCACGTCATATTTTTTAATAGCTTCAGCCGCTTCCACAGTCACCTTGTCGTCAGTCTTGTCGCGGTTTTCAATACTCAGGTCAAAATATTTAATGTCTATATCTAGATAAGGAAGCACAAGTTGCTTTTTAATCATATCCCATATGATTCTGGTCATTTCATCCCCGTCCATTTCTACTACGGGGTTTGCTACTTTAATCTTTCCCACTATGCTGTCTCCTCAATAATGTATCATTAATGGCAATAGACCCATCAATCTAGACTAATTCTGGGATTATGTCATGGGTCGAAAGGTGATTATTTGATCGCCACTTCGATAGGTGGGGTGGTTTGCATAAAATAGTGCAGAGACCGGCCAGCTTTTGAAAAGGACTGGCTTTTGGTATTAAGTTCTATTATTGCGAGGACTTCAGTGGCAGTACCAGGCCAAATATTGACAATAAGACCTTGAGAATCGTAAAGCATTTTAAAAATCCCAAGTCCAGCCCCGCCACTCTTTGTGTCTACAAGGCGCTCATTGTCGGTTCGCAGGAGTATTTTTGAGGCGTATTCATAGAATTTTTCTCGTTTAAAAGCCCCAAAAGGATCCCGCACACTAATAAGAAGCACTTCGCTATCGCATCCTAACTTCAAAACGCTCTGTTCATTGACTTCCAATGTAAAGCTGTCGCTGCGCTTATCTTCATATGCCGTAAGGCCAGCAGCCACGGGAGCATCGTAGATGGCGTTCATAAGCAGCTCTTCCACAATTGCCTTAGCTCTTCTGGTAGCATTGGCGCTCAAATAGGCCTTGCGACAAAAGTTTTCAACTTCTAAGGCTAGGATATCGCGGCTAGCAGTGCCAACAATAGGAAAGGATTCCATGGCGTAACCGGCTTCCAAGTACTTTTCTAGCCCAAAGATATCAGAGCGAATCAATTTTTGAAGTGTAGTTAGCAACTCTAACTGAGAAAACCTATTGTCATTGCGGCAAAATACAAAGTGATCTAAAAGCTCCGTTTGTTCTCCATCGAGCTCGGCAGCGTATTCTTCCATGGTAATATTGCTATAGAGGATCGTTTTCAAGCCTTTTGATTTATCCTTGGCGCACCTATAAAGACTATAGATGGGACTATTCACCAGCAAGACATCAATCGTTCGAGTGTTAAGAATGTGTAGTGCTTCTTCCGTTGACTGAACAAAAATAAACTCACTACCAAAGCACCCCACCATCAATCTATTTTGATCTAGAACGGGAGAAGCTTCGCGCACTTCAACTGCTAAAATTGTAATCACCGGCAACCCACATAAAAAGTTGATTCTTTATTATAGCCCACCCAATGGTCACTGCAATGCTCGGCAAAAAGGACCTAGTGAGTTTTTTCTTCCCCTCAATTGACTTACATGCCCAGCCGTTCGTAAAATAGAGGGAGATCATTTTTGTTTTTAAATCTCCTTTAGATCAGTTGCTTGATTTAAAGGGATCAACCTAGGGAGCAAGCAATGTTACAGACTATTATTGATGTATTTAATCGTGGTGGTGTGCCGGTAATGTTAGGCATTACTTTAACTTTTCTGGCGTCGATGATTATTATTATCGAACGGTCGTTTCGCTTTTGGGTGACTTATGACCTTCCTAATAGCGCTGGCTTTGTCATTCAAGTGCAAAAAATGGTTATGAATAACTCTATTGAGAATGCCATCCGTCTTTGTAAGAAAGTAGATCCAAAACTACTGCCCTTTGTATTAGCTCAAGGTTTAAAGAAGGCAAATCATAGTCCAGAAGAAGTGGAGTTGGCTGTAGAGCATGCCATTTTGGCGGTTACTCCTAAATTGACAAAAGGGGTCGGATTTCTTTCGACGACTGCAAACGTAGCGACACTTTTAGGACTATTGGGTACCATTTTCGGTTTGATGCACTCTTTTGCCGCGGCCGCAAAAGCCACTGGCTCTGAAAAGCAGACATTGCTTGCTGAAGGTATTGCTGAAGCACTAACCGCTACTTCTTTCGGTCTTGGCACCGCTCTTCTTTGTCTTTTTGCTTATGGTGTTTTGGCAGCTAAACAAAAAGGTTTACTCGATGACATCAATCAGCATTCAGCAAAGCTTAAAGAACTTCTATATACACGTAAAAATAAAATTGAAAGTTCTTCAGCAGAATAATCTTAAGGGCGGACTGAAACGATGAAAAGAAAACGAAAAAGATCGTCCATAGAGGTCGGAGCTGTCGAATTAAACGTGATGCCTTTTATCGACGTATTCTCGCTTCTCACGACTTTCTTGCTATTTTCAGCGGTCTTTATTCAAATTGGTGTTCTAGAAGTACAGATTCCCTTTTTGTCTAACGCAAAGCCGCCTGACTTTCAAAAGCCAGAACGTGTGCTGGAAGTGAAAGCCGATGTGTCTAAAGAATTCATTGAAATTTCATCGTCATGGACTGTGGCGCCAATTGATGAAAAGAAAAAGCAGTTCCCCAGGAACAAGGCAGGTATAGCTGAAGCTCACAGGGAACTTCTAAGCATTCGAACGGCGCATCCTGACATAGATAAGCTAACGATGTATTCCGAAGACGACATAACGTATAAGGAGCTGGCTGAAGTTTTAGATGCGATCAAATTTCTTGCGCCTGGAGAAACTCTTCCGCCTCCAAAAGATCCGTCAGCAATGAAGAATGGCGAGTCACAGCCATCCTTGTTTCCAAAAGTTATCATGGGAAGCGTAATGCTTTAGGGGGAAGAAGATGGCAAGTGTAAGCTCCGAATCAGGCGAGACGCTATCGTTAAACATCATGCCGATGCTTGACGTTTTCAGTATTCTCATTTTGTTTCTTCTAATGAGTTTTTCTACTGATCCGGTAAGCCACGACATTACTGCGGGGCTGGAGCTTCCTGAGTCCATTTCCATTCGCTCTCTTGACGAAAATCCTCTGATTACAATCACTAAAAAAGACATACGAGTGGGAGACTTGATTGTTACAGGATTAGAGAATGGAGACGTTATTGAGTCCAACCGAACCCAAGGCGCTATTGCCCCGCTCTTTAAGGAGCTAGAAAAACTCGCAGAAGCAAATCGGGTTCGCAAAGATTTGCCAGTAGATCTAGAAGGTCCGCAGAAAGATGCCTTGACAGTAGAAATGGACCAATCCTTAAGTTTTAAGCTGCTTAAACGAGTTATGTTAACTGCCCAGCAAGCCGAATTTGTGGCGTTTAAGCTTATGGTCAATAAGGCTAATGATGGATGATCAAGGAAATCTAATGAAAGTGTCTGGACCTTTTGTCAAATTTATGGTTGCTGCCCTGGTTGGTAGTCAGTGCCTTGCAACCTATGCGGGCGCAGAGTCCCAAGACGACAGATTTAAAGACGTTGAAATTCGAGTGATTCGGCCGAAGTACTTTACAAAGAGAAACCGTTTTGAACTCGGGGCTGACTTTAGTATCGTTTCCAACCAGACTTTCATATATTCGTATCTTCTAACAGGAAATGCGACGTATCATTTTACGGAAGCGTGGGCATTCGAAGGTGCAGGTTCTTATGGGTTTTCCATTGATAAAGCAGACAAGCGCGATTTAGATGCGAAATTTTCGATCAAAACAGAAATTCTAAGAACAAAATACATGATGGATGGGGCCTTGCTTTGGTCGCCTATCTACGGGAAATACCAGTTGGCGAGTGGGCGGCTTATTTACTTCGATACGTTTCTTATCGGAGGCTTAGGAATGAGTGGGGTCGAGTATAAGTACGACAATTGCGACACTGGGACCAATTCCAACAATCCGACATATGTAGCTCCAAGCCCCCAATCAAAATCTTATTTGACTGCAATTGGCGGGCTTGGTCAGCGGTACTTTATCAACTCTTCTACATCGCTGAAATGGAGTGTGAGAAATCACTACTTCCAGTATTCCAAAGCGGATGGGGCATGTGACAAGGCAAATCCTCCCCAGGGGACCGACACAAATCAAAATATTGTGATTCAGTTGGGCGCTTCTAAGTTTTTTTAATGCTAGGAGTCGAACGTGTTGAGTAAACTAAATCAAATCCTAGTCTTTGTTTTCTTGGCTTGCTCAAGCATAGCTGTTGCTGACCTGCGTCAGGCAGAAGCTCTTATGGTTAAAAAAGACTATATGAATGCAGCGCCGATTTTCTATCAGGCTTACAGCTTAGCCAGGACTCAAATGGAGCGTTCTAGGGCTGAATTGGGACTCGCTAGAACTTTAGAGGCCGCTGGGCTGGAATACTCAGCTTCGAAATATTTTAGTTTAATTGCTAGACGCGGTCCCGGACCTGGAAATCCATTCTTTGCAGAATCTTTAGATGCTCTAGGTCGCATCAATGACCGCGTTTCCCTTGGCAGAAGTCATGTTGTTCAGCTGTTTCAAAAAGAAGTGGATCCGTCACAAGTCCCAGGGAAAGCAAGGGGTTTCTATTTCTATTTTAAAGGTATCGAGGCTTTTGATCGCAAACAGTATGATAAAGCCCAAGAATTTTTGACTCGCGTCACCGCTGGCAGTATCGACTATCCTAAAGCCCAATTTCATTTAGGAGTGATAGCCAATTTGAATGGAGACTCAGCTCGCGCCGTGAGCGCTTTCGAAAGAGCAATCTCAGAAGCAAAAGGGCCTGAATCAAGCTTTTTAAAGGAACAGGCGAATTTAAACTTGGCTCGAGTTTACTATGAAAAGAAAGACTTCAGAAAGTCGATGCGGTATTATGCTGAGATCCCCAGGCGAAGCGACAACTGGCTGCAAGCGATGTTCGAGTCGTCTTGGGCGTTTTTTCTGATTCAGAAATTTAATAATACACTTGGAAATATTCACACCCTCCATTCTCCTTTTTTCGAAAATAGGTTTTTCCCAGAAACTTATATTCTACAATCCATCACTTTTTTAAGGCTTTGTAGATTCACTCAAGTTAAAAAGTCTCTTTCAGAATTTAGAGAGCGATACAAAGGTATTTTTCGCTCTTTGTCACAAACTATTAATGAAAATCAACAAGAGCCAGCGAAATTCTATAGTTTAGTAAAAAATTACAGGGTCGGTGGTAGAGACGGAGGCGATATTGCTCCTATACTCGACAGCCTTTCGCGAACGGATACTTACCGAGATGCTTCTTATACGATTGCTGCAGCTGATTCAGAGACTTCTAAGCTGTCGAGAGCGCCCAGCTCATGGAGATCGACCGGTTTAATCGATGAACTTAACGACTTTCTTTCGAAGAAGAAATTTGCAGCAGCGAATGATTCTGGCAAGCGAATGTTGAATAATGCTCGGAATAGCTACAGTTATCTTCAAGACCTCTCCAACCAAACCAGATTCATCAATTTGGATATGCAACTCGGAAAGATCGATAAGTTGAGAGGTGAGCTTAATGTCACTCAGTCCAACGATAGGACTGTGAATTTTATTGGTGGTCTTCAAGAGCTAGAGGTTGGTCAAGATCTAGAGTATTGGCCTTTTGAGGGAGAGTACTGGGAAGATGAGCTAGGAGGATATGTGTATAATTTAGACTCTAAATGCGGCGCTTCCGGATCTGCCAAGTCAAAGTAAATCGCTAAATTGGAGTGAAAAAATGACTTTCGTATTCCCATCTTTAGCTCTTTGGCTCGCCTTCTGTCTCGGGCTGACGACTTACGCAAGAGCCGCAGAAACCGACCATAAAGAAAGGTCGGTCAGTGTCGTTGAGAGAAAGCGCGTTCAGAACGCAAAAGGCAGTAGTTCTAAAAAGAAGGAACCGTCATTCGATCAATCCGAACTCTATGCGTCTAAGATCGAAGAAAAACTCATTGTTAACATCCGGAAAACAATTTCTATTTTGGAATCAACAGGTGAGCGCCTTCCCAGGCAGTCAGCCCAAAGAGCTGATGTTTTAGAAAAGGTGTTGAATCTAAGTTTAGAACAAGCGGCATACCTCTCTAGTCAAGAAAGTCGCAGATATGATCAGGAGTTTGAAGCTTGGGAAAAAGGCGGGAGTCATGGATCGGCACCTAAACTCAATTCCAGCCAATCCATGGCCCATTGGAATAAGGTTGCTGGTGTCGCTGATCGAATTTTACAGGAATATCCCAAAGGGAAGTCAGCAGATATTGTTGCTTTCAATTATGCACTTGCGCTTCAATTTTTGAATCGTGAGCAGGAATCGGCAAAAGCTTTCTCTCAGCTCATTCAGAAATATCCTAACTCACCGGTGTCAGGAGACGCCTACTGCTCATTAGGTGATTACTATTTCGACAAACTTGATTTTAGAAATGCACTTAATAACTACGGTTCAGCATTAAAATATCGCAAGTCTAGCCGATACTCCTTCGCCTTATTTAAATCTGGTTGGTCTCATTTCAATTTGGGGCAATACCGCCAGGCCCTTGATTCTTGGAAGAAGACCGTTACATATACTCGAATCAATCCATCTAAATCTAATACAGCACTTAGGGATGAAGCCTTACGGGACATGGTTTATGCTTTTGCTGAGCTTGGTGACGTTGAACCAGCAATTTCCTATTTTAATGCAAATGGGGGCCAAGAATTTGTTGGCCAATTTCTAAAGCTTCTAGCAAATACTTATTCCGACCAGGGCAAATATGCCAAGGCTATTGATGCCTATCGAAGATTGCAAAAGGCTGCACCATATAGTTCAGAAAGTCCAGATGCTCAGGTGGAAATTATTTCGCTATCTTACGAGCTAGGTCAAATGAAGACAGTTTGGACGGAACTAGAGCGTTTTCCAAAAATGTTCTCTGAATCAAGCCCTTGGGCCGCGAAAAACAATAGAAAAAAGGTTTTAGAGGTTCAACTGACCATTCGTGATCAAATACTATACTATGCGAAGTTGTCTCACAAGAAAGCTCAGGCTTCGGATAATGTAAGCCAATTTGCTCAAGCCCGATATGGCTATGAACTCTATTTGAGGTTGTTCCCCAAGTCAAAAGAGGTAGTAGAGGTAAAATACAATCTGGCAGATATCTTATTCTTTGAAAAAAAATATCGCGAAGCTGGCAAGCTTTATCTTGAGTTAGCTATCCTAGGAGCAGACAAGGCAGTAATTTATAATGAAAAAGGGGTTGCTGTAGAAAATGTTCATAAAAAGTCCGCAGAGTATATGCTCGATGCCTTTAGCAAGGACTTTGATCCCGAGCTAAAACTTCTTCTAAAAGAAGTTCCTGCTCCAGGTAAGCCCATTAAGCCTATCTCTGCACGTGCTCAAAATTTTCTAAAAGCATGTGGCACGTATATGAAGATGTACCCTGAAGATAAAAAAATTATGAAGAATTGTGAAGTATATACAGCTGAGATCTATTATAGAACCAATGACAAAAAGAAAGCCTTGCCATTTCTTTGGCTAGTTGCAAATAAGTACTCAGAGGATCCTGAAGGGAAAGCGGCTGTCGAAAACATCATTCCTCTCTATAAAGATGATAAGAAAGGATTGTTGCTAGCAGCTAAGAAGCTCTCCGCGAATCCAAACTATCAAAAGGGTGACTTAGGAGTAAAGCTTGGCGAGCTTCTTCAAGGAGCAGAGGTGGAATCAGTCGCGGCTGAAAAAGACGCACTAAAGCGGGGTGAAGGATGGATGAAGCAAGCGGAGAAATACAAATCTCGTAAAGATGCCCCTAAGTATCTTTATAACGCCTCAGTGGATTTTCTTAAAGCCGGCGAAGTGGACAAAGCCATTTTGGCCTATATCGCCATTCTGGAAAAATACCCCAAATTTGAGCAGAATGAAGAAGTTTACCTCCAATTAGCCAAGATCTACGACAAACGTATGGAGCACGGCTCAGCTATTAAATATTATGCTGCGTTTGCTAATCAGTATCCTAAAAGCAAAGATGCAGGTGGTGCCGTTCAAAGAAACTGTATTCTCCGCATTGCGCTGGCGCCAGAGTCGGCACTGAACTCTTGTTTGGACGTAGCACGGTACTCAAAAGAGGCATCTTTAGCGTCGGTGGAAGAACTTTTAGAGTCGCTGTATTTTGCAAAAAAGTATGATGAAATGGTAAAAATATATGTTCAGAGTTATCTACCTAAATATAAATTGAGCTCTGCCCAAAATATTACGGCGCACTATCGCATTTATGCAGCTCTGGGCAAAAAAAGCCCTGAAGCCTTAAAGTATGCTCAAATGGTTCTTTCTGACTTCAAGGCAGCTGGTGGCAAGGCGGAAGGTTCTAATCTTCGCTATGTGGGTGAAATTGTATTTAACAATGCCAATCTTGGAATTACAAAATATTTAGGATTAACCTTAAAAGGTGGCACGGTACCCGCGATGCAAAAGTCTATTGAAGTGAAGTCAAATGCTTTGGCACAGTTGGAAAATGCCTATCTTGAAGTAAGTAAAGTGAGAGATTCCTATTGGGGGGTGGCGGCTCTTCACCAAGTTGGATATGCCTATGAGCAACTTGGAAAGCAACTTGCAAGTCCACCTGCAATTAATGGTGCTTCCTTAGAGGATGTTAAAAAACAGTTAGCACCCCTATCTGAAAATGCTCTCAAAAAGGCTCTTGAATTCTACACTAATGCGCAAGCCACCGCCAAGAAATTTGGGATATACAGCGATTATACGGCACTTCTTGCGGTTTCACTGCAGCGATCGAAATCTGGCAATTTAGCATTTCAAGACTGGGTGGTTCTACCTGATTTTCTAGGGGGCGAAGTGCCCATGAGTATAGCCAATAAGCTGCAATAGGATATCCCATGAAACTACTGACTCTCATCTTAATTGTTTTCTATGAACTGTCTTGTGCCACTGGTAGCAAACCCAAAATGGAATCTGTGGATCCGGCGGCAAAGAAAGAGGCGGCAGAGGATGCGGCCTCGGCACCTAGTGGGGGGGAATTTCTCAGCTCAAGCGGGTCAAAGAAATATGGTTCGACTATGGTATCCAGTCTAAGTAATTCTGGCTTTACAAGTCGCAGAGTCAATAGAGAAGCAGCCGCTGCATTAGCTGGGGCTGAGGCCAAGAATTTAATGGAGCTCCAGTCTTCTTTTTATGCGCAGAGACTAGCAAGCGGTAGCCTCGAGCAGGTGATTAGCAAAGCTAAGGCAATGGTTGCTGAAGAACTTAAAAAAGGCGTTGAAAATGACCTTTCAGAAACCTTTAAGTTGGAGCTTGCGTTAGCGGCTATTCAGGCTAAGAACGCAGGCTTTGCTAGGCTATATCTCAATCAGCTTTCAAGTTCAAAAAACCCTAAGATTCGGGCAGGCGTGCTTAATGCACAAGGAGTCATGGCGCTTACTGCGGGGGATATTCCAGATGCTGCAGTCCTTTTTAAAGAAGCATTACAGGCGAGCTCAAACTACCCTGCTGCTCTCTTTAACCTAGGATTTATTTCTCTAAAATACGGTGATTTTGAAGGGGCTCGAATGAATTTAGAGCCGTTGGGAGATGATTGGTATGCCCAAAGTGGAGTTTTGGTTGCTGTACGAAACCTTGGGGATGACGCCCGAGCAGAGGGGATTTGTTCTCGTCTTTTAGGCAAGTACAGCAATAACAAGATGATACTGTTCAATTGTGGTTTGTTTTTTCTTCAAAACAAGGGAGATAAGGTTAAAGCCAAGGATTTGGTGACAAAAGCAGTGAAGCTTGAAGGCGGTCCTACCCGCTGGGACGACGATGCCTACAAAATTCTTGAAAAACTCGGCGGCTGAAAGCTCACAAAATCACGCAGCCGATGTATAATTAACGTGAGCCATTTTGCAGGATTAAATATGGATTTTGTTCTCAAATATAGTTTAGAAGGCAAACTCCCTCAAATGAGGGCCCTGGATGAACCGACATTAACTATTGGAAAACTTGCATCAAACAAAATCGTGTTGCCAAACTCTGAAGCCGTTCACGGGATTATTGAGCAAACGGAATCAGGCGCATGGCGCATTTCAGATTTAGGCTCTGAGTCCGGCATATTTGTGAACAACAAAAAAATTGATGTAGACACAAACTTAAAAGATGGCGACGTGATCAAAATAGGCAGCCATCAATTGGTTTTTGAAAAATTTAGCCCTCCTGTGGCTGTCCCTCCCCCTCCCCCTCCCCCTCCACCGTCAGTTTCCGCCCAAGGAAGCAAAACACAGCTTCAAGCGCCGACCTCTATAGGAGGCACGGATGATGATACTTCCCCTTCAAAGCTCGGCTCAAAAACGGAAATTGCCATTAAAAAAGACGAAAAAGGGTCTGGCAATCGCTCAGTTGGCGGGAATAGAGATGTTCCACAAGAAGAAACAGAAGCGGAAAAAGCTCAACGTCTTTTTGTCAATCGAGATGCCAAAGCAGGTGGAGATGTATTAGAAGTAGTCGCTTATTGGGGTGATACGGTTTTGGAAGTTGAGCATTACGATATGGGCTCGACGTCTCAAGTAGCTACAATTGGAACACCTCCTAAAGATCATTTTATAGCAGCTGGTCCAGAAGATTTAACGGGCTACGCGTTGGCAAAAGTCGCTAAAGATGGGTATCGAGTTTATTTAAAGTCAGGTATGAAGGCTCGTCTTCGCAGAGCAGGTAAGGTAGATAAGGTTGAAGAAGGAAAATACACCCTCGGACAAAGAGATATCGCTCAGGTAAAGTATGGTCCGGTGAGTTATTTTATTTTGTTCGTACGTCCGCCAGCCCTAGAATTGATTAAACGTCGAGCTGTAGACCCTCTGGTTTTCTTCTTAATGACTACAGCGGCATTGCTGATGCTGGCTTTAATTCCCGTGCTTGTGCTTGGAAAGCCATCAAATCCTCATGATGAGAAAGATGATCCTTGGGCAGTGGTAAGCCTTCCCGAAAAACCAAAACCTATTGAAAAGGTCATCACACCACCTAAGCCCAAGATTGAAGTTGTTGAAAAGGAAAAGCCACCTGAAGTTCAACAGCCACCAAAACCATTGCCAACGCCACCGAAGCCGGCAGAACCAAAGGTTGTGGAAGAGAAGCCTAAACAAATGAAACAGGTGGAAAAGCCGGTAGAAGAGCCAAAGAAAAACGTGGCAGCTGAAATCATGAAGCCGCCGTCTCCAGTTAATAAGGTAAATCCCCCTGCTGAACAAGCAAACTCAGGTTTGGCTAAAACAAACCTACCTGCAAATAACAAGGCTGCGGGACAAGTTCAACCGAACAAGGCAGTGGGTCCTTCTGGAGGTCCCAAAGGGGGCGGAAATCCAACTGCTGGTGCTCCTCGCAAGGGTACGGATGCTGCCAGTGTGAAAGGTGTTGAGGACGTAAATAACAAGAAAGCTTCAGGTGTAAATCTCTCTAGTTTGGGATTGGGCGCAGGAAAAGTACTTAACAAGACGTCGCCTGGCGCAATTATGACAAATTTTCAAAACTCTGCTGGCGGAGCCGGAGGAGGCATGGGTTCTGGCGCAAAGACCTTAGGAATGGGTGGTGGCGTAGGGACTGGAAAATCTCTTGGTTTAGGGGGCACCGATGGTGCCGCCAATAACTTCGGAAGTGGAACGGGAGGTCTCCTTTCAGGACAGGGTGGCACCGGCGGTTCTGGAAGTGGAGCTTTTGGGTCGGGGGCAGGACGCGGAAAGATTAACGTTAATGTGAGCGAAGGTGGCGCACCTGGTGTGGATGGCGGTCTTACTCAACAAGAAGTTTTAGCTGTGATACGCTCCCATCTTAATGAAATTAGACACTGCTATGAACAACTCCTTCAAAGGTCGCCTTCATCTGCGGGTAAAGTACAAGTAAAATTTGTCGTGGGGGAATCCGGAAGAGTCAATTCAGCCTCAGTTGCTAATTCGAGCATTTCAGATGCACAAATGCAAGGATGTATCGTCGGCAAGATCAGAACTTGGAACTTCCCAAGACCTCGCGGTGGCCAAGCTGTTAATGTTGACTATCCATTCGTATTCAATCCTATTTGAAGCTTATGACATCAAAACCATTGATACTCCTAGTTAACGATGACGGCATACATGCTCCTGGACTAAAAGCTCTTGCGTCAGCCTTGTCAAATGTCGCTGACCTATGGATTGTCGCGCCCCACATGGAACGTTCTGCGAACAGTCATGCAATCACGATCCACTACCCCTTGTTTGTGGAGAAATTGGGTGACCAAGAATTCGCCGTGGAAGGTACACCCGTTGACTGTGTGAAAGTCGCTTTTCACAAAATTCTCCCCCGTAAGCCAGACTGGGTTGTCTCAGGCATCAATCGTGGCGCCAACCTCGGCAACGACACACTCTACTCAGGAACTTGTGCTGCAGCCCTTGAAGGAGCCATGTACCAAGCTAAAACTCTAGCGGTTTCACTTAACAATCATTCTAAAAAATCGGAATATTCCCATGCTGCTGATCTTGCTAGGTCGACAATCATGGACCCCAAATTTCAAAAATTCCAAGGGCTCACTATCAATTTGAATGTTCCAGAATCAGGACCGATTAAAGGGATAAAAATTACCAGTGTCGGCATCAGAAATGTTGAAGAGCCCATTATTGAATCCGTTGATCCAAGAGGAAGAGCCTACTTCTGGCTTGGGGGCGGGAATGGTCCTTTTGCGCCCGAACCAGATACAGATCTCCAAGAAATGAAACAAGGTTTTGCAACAATTTCCATTCTCAAGCCCAGTCTTTACGATGAAGTCTCGACCCGCCTGCTAAGGGAACTAATGATTCCTTAAACGGAATCAAACTTTCAGTCCAATTCGAAATGCAATCTTTAGAGATCAATCCTGTCCCACATTTGATATTTCTGTAGCTAAACTCAAATGACTTCACCCTCACTCACTCGTTGCAGTTCTAAGCAGTTTTTTTGTCGAGTTTAAGCCTCCCTGCTGGCATCTTCAGGGGCCGTCTTGCATCTTTAATAATAGCGTGTCTTGCTTTCTTAACAAGGTAACTATGGTCTTTTGAGCGATTTCTAAATGAGAAACTATAGACGGAAAAAAGTTATGCAGTCTTTTTTGCAAAAGCAAAAGCTTTTGATTCTTGGGGTGCTGTAATTGAGCTGTCTAAAAGATCTGGATCCACTTTCTCTTTCTCTCCCTCTCTACTTTCTTGATTTGGTTTTTCTAAAAGGTGATTTGATGATCCAGTTTGAGTAACTTCCTTTGCAGCTGGAGCGCTTGCTGTTTTGGGTCCATAGGTCGTGAAAGCTTGCGGGTCGGATTCCTCTATTTGGAAGCGCTCTGCGAATGCGCTTCTTTCGTCTTCAAGCTTTTCAATCAATCTCTCAGATTCCTCACTCCGAAGGTAAGACGACTCATCGAAGGGCGCGCTCAAAGCCCCGCTCCATGTATGCAACGGGTTCCACTTTTCGCGCGGTACAGAAATGAAAGCTGCTTCCTTTTGAACATCGAATGTGACCTTAGAAATGGCGCCAAAAATTGAAGTTGGTAATTTGGAACTGCTCTCGGGGGAATTCGTAGTAGGATTCAAATACACCGATTGGTCGTGCCTTTTCACAAGAGAAAAGGCACGAAGTCCTTCAAGGACTTTCGCGTTTTTTAGCAGGTTCGGAGGCTCCAATTGGACCTGGAGGCGTGTGGACTTTTCAAGCAACTCCAAAAAAGAAGAGCTACTGTCATTCTTAGCGAGGCGAGGATGAAGTCCTAATGCACCAGGATCGTGAATTTGACCAGATGATGTTTTCTGCAAGGCTTCGGAAATATGACTTAGCTGCTTCCAAAGCCTTTGGTCGAAGATCTCTCTTTGAAACAATTCTTGTTGTGATGCAGGTTTATCGAAGTGCAGCTCGCTCTTTCTGAGCAAATACTTTTGGGTCGGCCGAAAGTGATCGAAGTCATGAACGAGATGCCTATATATTTTTTGAAGAGCAATACCTAGCTTAGTAGCTTCAGTTGAAGGAAATCCCTCGAGTACAGCAATGATGCTCGTTTTAGATGAAGTCGGTATAGATTCACTTGAGCCGGGAAGGTTTTGGTTCTTAAGTCTTCTAGCGAGCTCTGTTCTATGTTCGTTTTCAAGTTCATCTAATTTTTTATCAAACCAGTTCGCACACTGATCAAGAGCCTTTAGGTGATTTTCGAAATGCTTTTTTGCGATCTCTCTTCTTTCCAAAAATGCTTGTTGGAAATGAAAATTGCTTTTGAGACATTCCTCATCAATGATTCTAAGTGTATCTAACTCAATTTTTATTTCCCTCAAAAACTCTGTTTGAAGTGTCTTGAATGCTGATGCATTTTCTCTGGCCTCTTGACGTTTGATTCTAAAAAAGTCTTCTTCAAATCGTTTCATTCGAGATAAAAAGTTCTTTCCAGATAGAAGCTTCAGCTGAAGATAGCTATACTCTAATGCGGCGTGATGGTTAGGCGTGCTTGGGATAAAAGGGAATCTATCTAGAATGTCTTTAAGCAGACTCGGGGAAAGAACGGGGACAGGATCATAATTGATTTTTTTCAGTTGAAAGTAATCTGGTGGTTGCAGTTCAGTGCTAAAAACTGGTTTCTCCCTTATAAATGTCGCTTTAAAGAAAATTTTCAAAATCCACCTCGACGCTTCAGGGATACAAGGAGACTTATCGGCAAGGTGTATTTTTAATTGAGTCCAAAAAAAATAAAATTAAACCATTAATAATGATTAGTTACTACCGCGCCTAGGTGTTGCGGCTTGTTGTCGCATCGAGAAACCGATGGGAGCTCCGGTTTGGAGCAACAGTTTGGAGCAACAGTTTGGAGCAACAGTTTGGAGCAACAGTTTGGAGCTGGCGCGATTCGCAAAGACACTTATTTTTAGCACCGCCAAATGCTGACATTTTATGAGCTGCCTCCTGTAAGCGTGTCTATCTCCTAGTGGAATATGTTTACCTGGATGTTGTTGCTCGCGTCTCAATCTTCGCGTCTCAATCTTTGCGTCTCAATCTTTGCGTCTCAATCTTTGCGGACTTAAAAATGAAGATTTGAAAAAGGGAGTGAAATCATATTTCACCTGTTTTTGTGTTTCGTCGTTAAATGGCATCTCAATGGGAAAGTCACGATAACTCTTAAAGTATCCTTCAATTTTAGCACTAGAGGTTGAGATTCACAGAGCCGCAGATATCTCTATGGGAAAGTGTCATTTTGTCGCCGTTACGTAAAATCTCCAGGGGGCGGGGTAGCCTTCTTTGGTGAAATTAGAATCTAAAGGATCTAAAAAAGAACTTAAGCTATCGATGGGAGCCCATTTGGTAGTTCGTTGTTCTACAGGATTAAGTTTTTCCGCATAGAAAACATTTATGTCTCTAAATTTTGCCCGAGAAAGCCAATGGACGAGGCAGCTTTTTGTCGGTAACCACCATATGCCTTTTGCATTTGCGTATCGAGACTGCGGCATCAATGCGACGGGATCTTCACCGTCTATCCCCTGGCAATCAATAATGACCTGCCCTCCCGTATTGAGGGAAGTATGAATCTTTCTCAAAAGTTCTATAGGATCCGTATGGTGATACAAGATGCCCAAACAAAACACTCTATCAAAGAATTTTTCATAGAGATGCATATGTTCGGCACCTAAAAGTTCAAAGAAGAGTCTATCCTCTTTTGCGTAGGTTTGAAGGAGTTCAAAAGCTAGGAGATGTTTAGCAACCGGTTCGAATCCTACTACCAAGGCAGGATTTTCATGAAGCATGCGGTACATGAAGTAGCCATTGTGACAGCCAATATCGGCAATACGCTTACCTTCAAGACTCTTTATGTGGGGAAGTATACGCTCCCATTTTAAGTGGGACTGCCACTCAGAATCTATTTCTATTCCAAAAAATGAGAAGGGACCCTTTTTCCATGGAATAAAAGCTTCAAGAGACTTTAAAAGTTCAATGCGCGTGGGGGCGTCCAAGGTGGATGGGGACTCAAAGGATACTGCAGATGTGTTGTAAGTTTTGGTTGCTACTTCGATAGCAGGAGCCATAGCGACGGCTTTGCGATACAAATCAAGCTTAGGATCGTTTCGCCAAACAGATCTATCCTTCCGCAAGTTTTCAATTTGTTCTCGCGATTCTTTGTTGGAAAGTAGATCTAGGTAGTCTTTCATGATTTTTGAGCTACTATCGATACAAAGTTATTCCATTTTAAAACCGTCTCTTGAACAGAAAAACCGGCAGTTTTTATCATGGCGGAAAGTTGTTCGATGGTCATGGGGACGAGTACTTGATCTAGAGCTTCTTTCTTACGCTCAATCTCGCTTTGCGAGTAGCCAGCTCTGTGTTTGAAGTTTTCATAAATGCGATTGGTAGTTTCTTGAAATCCTAAATTATCATAGCGGATCTTTTCCGATATGTAGACAATCCCATCTGGCTTTAGTGCTGTGAATATCTTTTGAAGTATGGGCAATCTTTTTCTTACAGGAATAAACTGAAGCGTATAATTCAAAATGATGACGCTGGCTTTGGGCAGCTCAACGTCCTCCAAAGAGCATTGTAAAAAATCAATTTGGTGACGTTTCGACAGGCCTGCAAGTTTATCTTTAGCAACATCAAGCATAGGCTGGGAAGTGTCCACTCCAAGCATTATTATTGGGCTTTTAAAATGTCGTCCTATCACTTCCAGTGTTGTACCCGTAGAACATCCGAGATCTACAATAGCACTGTCTTTTTGGTAGTAAGAATGTGTCCAAAAAAGAACACTTTCATTAACGTCCCGATATAGAGGTACCGATCGCGATACCATATCGTCAAACACCTTAACCACGGCTTCGCTGAATTCGAAGGGCTTTGGCCAATCTGCAGAGTCAAACAAGCAGTCTTTGTCGCTCTTTAAATTAAGAATGAAGTGGTCGGTTTCCAAAGTATACACCCTCGCAGGATATCGGATGAAGATATAGTCAGAAAACCTAAAATTGCAACGAAAGATTTCAGGCGAAAAAGGGAGGGACTTCCTTCAAGTAACGGTTTTTCTCTAGAAATTCCTCGATTCGTGGTTTCCTAGTGCGGACTGGCCGTAAGCCTGCCCTTAGCCCACAAAACGCCATGAAATTCTCAGTTTTCAGCCCTCCAAGGGGGACTTTTTAGTAATGCCATTCCTCTCCGCTGACGTTTATCTAGGGAAGATTTGCCACAACAGGCCAGTAGTATCCTGATTTTGTTGATGGTTTACAAAGAATATGGTTCGATTTCTGTTTAACATCAAAGCTTCAAGGTGCAATTCTCCGTGCTTCTAGCGCGCAAGGCAATGCATCTTTTAAAACGGCTATTTTAAAACGAGTATTCTAAAACGAGTATTTTAAAACGAGTATTTTAAAATAAGTAGAGTAAAGAATAGAGCCCTTCGAGGCTCGCCTAAGACACCGAAAGTATTGATTATTTCGGGAGATTAAGTGAGATCTATATAAAAGTTACATTTTTACGATATAGCTTCTTGATCACTAGAGGAGATGATTATGGGCACAAAGTCTAGGGTTTTAAGAGGTCTAAGCTATGGGGTGACTTGGATCTATTTGGCGAGTTGTTCTCAGGCGGATTCCAACCAGATTTTATCAAAGACGTCTGGTACAACTTCCGATAAAGTACTGACAAAAAAAGATAGTGATGCCGTTTCTGTGGATCCCACTCATCCAAAACAAGAAGTTCCCATAGATCCAAATGCAAAGAAAGCTCCCCCTTCTACGCCTGAAATGGCTAAAGAACCGGTGTCGGTAGATAAAACTAAAGCAGATAATGCTGCAACGCTAGCTTCTGGTAAAGTTATCACACAGTTCAATGTTACAAATCCCATAAGCTGGGGGACTTCAGCAGCAAATCCTATAGTTGTAAAAGTTCCGGTTACTGCAGCAGGAACGCTCATTGTGCCGCCTACTTTGCCCACCAATCAGCAGGTGGCAGGTGTGAAGGATACTCTCGTTGGAGATGCTGCTTTTACTGGAGTTAACAGCCTCTATGCGGGCATCAAATTTTGTAACGATACTACCGTAGGTATACATCTTCACTCCTCTGCCAATGGTCCGGTAAATCATGGAAGAGAAATCGCAGCGGGTACGTGTCAGATTATGATGGTAGTTCGCGCGCTCGCAAATAATGGCGCTACCTACGACCATAAAATGGGAGCGGGTGCAGGAAGTGTCTTTATAAAGTTGGTAAAGGTGCTACCCGATGGGTCTGAGATGCCTTAACTTCAATTAGGAATTAGGCATCTTTATTTACATTTGAGAAAAAATTTGCAACGATGCATCTTAGGTAAAAAGTATTTTGTCTTCTGCCGCAAAACCCTTGAGGTTTATGCGGCAGAATTTTTGGGGTTAGTATGCTTTTGTAACTATTGCCTAGCTGCTTCAGTACTTTTTCACATGCGACGTGAATGCTAGGATAGAAGACCAAAACTTGTGGGTCGAGACGTGATACGGCGAATGGAACTATAGCTCAATACGACAGCAAAAAAAGTAAACAAAAATGGAATCCATACAACAGTTCCTGGACTGACTATTGTTTTTGACTGAAAAACGATGACCGAAAGGGACTGTGCGATGGCTAGGCCTAGAAACAGTCCTGTAAAACTCGAAACTGCAGCGATTATAGAAATCTCACTTAGCAGAAGTTTAACTAGAAAAGATCGATCGGCTCCTACTACCTTGTAGAGGAGTAAGTCTTTTTCGCGCTCGTGTAGCATCTGTCTGGTTATACTTATCAGAACTAGGAAGCCACTTATGACGCAAAGAAGAGCCAAAGCTCCAAGGGCAATCGAGGATTTTTCCATGAGCTCCATAAGTCGACTTAAAACTCGCTCGACATCAATGGCAGATACATTTGGGAAGTTTTGTACAATTTTGTTTTGTATTTCAACTTTTAGATCAGGGCTCGTAGCGCCAATTGAAGCCACCCAGGTCTTGGGCGCATCATCAAGGACTCCCGGCTGAAAAAGAATGAAAAAATTAGGCTGAAAGCTGGCCCATTTAACGGACCTTAAAGATGTAACCTTGCCCTGAATTTCTACCCCTTCTATCTCAAAGTTTAATATGTCATTCATTTCTATTTTAGTTCGGTCGGCAAAGTTTTTTTCAACGGAAATTTCAGGCAATTCATGTTGCTCGGGGGAGAATGGTGTTCCCTTAAAAGTCCCGGAGGTGATTTTTTCAGAAGGGTCAAGGCTAGTGCGATAAGAAAGGTTATAACCTCTGTTTCGCATTAACTTTGACCGCTCCGCATCGCGACTGTCCTTTGGGTTCATTTCTTCTCGGACAACGGAGCTACCATTTTGAGTCAAAAGCCGCCCTCGTATCATCGGGCTGATCATTTGAACGTGGGCTTTTAGCTCTGTCAACAAGGCCTCGAGAGGTGCCTTTTGTTCGTCTTGAATGTCGAAAACAAACATGGAAGGAACGCCCCGATCTGACGACACATTGAGTTCTGTCCTTAAAATATCTCTCAGAGTGGGAAGGAGAACCGTAAGGATTGTAGCCAAGCCAAGGGAGACGATGGCTGGGGTAGATTCCTCTACACAGCGGACACTTCTTAAAAGTCCGTGCTTAAGGGGGGCTGATAGTCCCGCAGCGAAGCCTTTCAGAACTTTGTGCACCAGCCTCGAAGACAACAAAATAATCAGGGTTGCCAAAATCAGAGTACCGGAAAAGACCATTCCAGATAAATAGGATTTGGCTTCTAAAATAGCTAGTCCAGCAAAAAAGAGGACTTGAATTCCTAGAGATAGAAATCGATACTTGCTTTTTTGGGAGCCTTGGGCCACCGATTCGTTCAATAGGAGCGAGGGTGAAATATCTTTTGTTTCAAGTAGCCATGGCAGGCAAACTACCAAACAAGTACTCACAGAAATGAAAACTAATTTAGCAACTACGCCGAAGCTAAAAGCTGGTGTTAGTGCCCAAGGGACAAATTCATGCACTAACTTAACAAGAACTCCAGACAGGGAAAGGCTTATAGTAGCAGCTGCTAAAGAAGATAGGATTCCTAAAAAGAGGACCTGAATGACTCCCACTCCAAAAGCTTCGTAGCGGGTGGCTCCTAAGCAAATATAGATCGCTGTAGTTTTTCGGCGTCTTCTAAAATAGTGGCGATAAAGCCAAGAGGCAGCCACGCCTGTCATAATAAGTGCCGTTATAGAGACTAGGGATAGGTAATCCGTCAAATATTTAAACAAGCGTGCGGATTGCTCTCCGGACTCTCGATGATCAACTATATTAACTCCAGGATCATTCAATAACGCGCTTAAATTATTAATGATGACTTTCGTTTCTATTTCCGTTGCCGTTTTGACTAAGTAAGAACTCCAAACTGTAGATCCTTTTCTAACAAGTTCCGTGCCCTGCAAGTCTTTTATGTCTATGTACGCTCTGGGCGCAACTGATGACCCCGCCCAAGATCCTGCGGGGTCGTCTTCAGTGATGCCTGTCACAGTAAAGTTTGATTCTCCAAGCTTTAAAATTGAGCCAACATTAAGTCCAAGGGTGGTAGCGATTTCAGGATAGATCCAAATGGAATGGTCCTGATCTTTAAGGCGTTTTACATGCGAAGGATCGCCTTTGATTGTGATTTGGCCATAAAAGGGCAGGGAAGCTTCTGTCGCTCGAAGTTCGATCAGACGAGATTTGGATGCGCTAGAAGCCATAGTGTAGAGCGTTGCAGATCTTGCTATAGGGCTTCCTAAAGCTGCAGTCTCTTTTTCTATGATTGCGATTTCTTTGGGATCCCAGGTCCTGCGAGTAGAAATTTGGATGTCTGCACCTAACATAGTCTTAGAACGTTGAGCAATGGTGTCTTCAAACGCTTGACGCCATGTGCTTATTAGGCCTAAACCCACAAGCCCGAAAGTGATGTTGATACAAAATAGAAGTACAAAAGATTTCTGACCACGTAACTCTCTAAGGGACCTCAGAAAAAAGTTCATAAATTTCCCTTAATCGATTCAGGAGGTCTAATGGATTCTATGAGCTTTCCTTGGCTTAGTTTAAATTGTCGGCTACATTTTAGGGCGAGGTCTTCAGAGTGAGTCACAATGACTAAAGTCATGCCGCGTCTTTTTACTTCATTAAATAGTAAGTCCATGACTTGGCTTCCGGTTGCGGTATCTAAACTTCCTGAAGGCTCATCAGCGAGTAAAAATTCAGGTTCCGTGGTGAAGGCTCTTGCAATGGCAACTCGCTGGCATTCGCCGCCGCTGAGTTGACTAGGGAAGTGGTTTGATCTTGCCTCAAGGCCTACGTTTAAAAGGGACTGTCTTGCTTTTTCTTCAGCTCTTTTGTCCCCAGCGATTTCAAGGGGGAGCATAACATTTTCAAGGGCAGTCAGATGCGGAACGAGATGAAATTGCTGAAACACAATTCCTATATTCTTACCTCTAAATTGGGTCAATTCATTTTCATTTAGTGAGCTTAAATGGGTTGTTCCCACAATGATTTGCCCTGAGTCCGGACGGTCTATTCCCGACATAATGGCAAGCAAAGACGACTTTCCAGCTCCAGACTGTCCTGTGATGGCGACGATTTCTCCTTGGTTGACCTCAAGTTCCAGGTCCTTCAAGATACTAAGTGTTGAGCTACCTTGGGAATAGGATTTGTGAATGTTTTTCAGGCTTAGTATGCTCAATGAATTTTTCCTTTTAGAAAATTATAGAGATGATCTGCGATGACTTGATGTCCTTTAGCATTGGGGTGAATTCCATCGCCCTGGTTGAGCGAAGCTTCTCCAGCGACTCCCTCCAGGAGGAAAGGAAATCGATCCAGCTTAAATTCCTTTGATAAGTTTACATATATCGATTCAAATTTAAGCGTAAATTCTTTGCCGTAATTAGGAGGCGCTTTCATTCCTAACAGGAATACAGTTATGTGATTCTCTAAAGCGATTTTAATAGTCTTTCTAAGAGATTCTGTGGTGTCTGCGGGATTGATTCCTCGCAGGCCATCATTGGCTCCAAGAGCTAAAAGCAAATGAGTTGGCTTTGCTTTTAACTGCCAATTCATTCGTGAGGGTCCACTGGCACTGGTGGAACCAGAAAGGCCGGCATTGATTACTTTCATATCTACATGGTTGGATTTAAACTTCTTCTCTAAAAGGCTTGGGAAGGACTCATCTTTATCAACTCCGTAGCCTGCGGCTAGGCTGTCACCTAAGACGACAACCACAGGACGAGCGGAAGCAATAGCAGAGGAAAACATCAGGAACATGGAAATATAAATCTTAATCACAAGTTGCTCCCTCATTTTTTGAGTCGCTATGATCATACTCTTATAAGGTCCGCTGCGCTAGATTTCCTAGGTGTCGCTGGCCGAAGGCAACTATCGTTCTTCAGTTTTTCTCATCTATTAGCTGCCGGCCATGTTCTTGCGGAAGGGTAAAGTGAGGAATTCTCCATGATCCCGCAGCCTCAGAAGCTCTGGCCCCAGGCAGGGAGGAGGCTTCGGCATCTTTACTAAACCTGCCCATTTCCTGGCATCACCTGGTCCTTAGAGCCTTGGTGCTAGATGCGACACCTCCGCCTAGGCTGCCAAAGAAACGCACTAGCTTAGCTCTAAAAACAAATATATAAGGGATTCTTAAGATCCATTTCTAAAAATGGGGCACATTTACATTTACATTTACATTTGCAGGCTGGGAGTATTACGTGGTTAAAGAGGGACATCCAAAAGGACTTTATTTGTTATTTGGGATAGAGATGTGGGAGCGTTTTTCCTTCTATGGTATGCGCGTTCTACTCATGCTCTATATGCTCAAAGCTTTGGAATTCTCTACTGAGAAAGCCGGATCCGTATACGGCCTTTACACTGGTCTCGTGTATCTAACGCCTCTTATCGGTGGCTATATTGCTGATAGGTATTGGGGTCAGCGCAAGTCGATTTTAGTCGGTGGCCTTTTAATGATGCTAGGTCATTTTGCCATGGCAGTGGAGAATCTCGCTTTTTTCTATTCTGCATTGGCATTGTTGATCCTTGGCAATGGTTTTTTTAAGCCAAATATTTCGATACTAGTGGGGGGCCTTTACGAAAAGAACGATCCTCGCCGTGACGCTGCCTTTACAATTTTTTATATGGGGATCAATCTTGGTGCCTTTTTTTCTCCTCTTGTGTGCAGCACTCTGGGTGAAAAGTACGGATGGCACTACGGTTTTGCCGCAGCTGGTATTGGTATGGGGGCCGGTTTATTTCTTTATCTTTGGGGCCAAAAAAAGTACTTGGGAGATTTGGGGCTTACGCCAGTCGCCAAGAATCTAGCATCAATGGGAAATGTCGCGCTTACGGGTACGGAAAAGAAGCAAATTGCTGTTATTTTTATATTGGCATTCTTTACGATCTTTTTTTGGGGCTGCTTTGAGCAGGCTGGAAGCTCTCTCACTCTCTTTGCGGATTCTCAAACCAATCGAACTATTTTTGGTTATGAATTTCCTGCTGGTTGGTACCAATCTCTAAACCCCCTCTTTATATTTGTTTTAGCTCCCTTCTTTTCATCAATTTGGATCAAACTATCCCAAAGAGATCGTGAGCCGTCCTCTCCCATGAAGTTTGTATGGGGCCTGGCTTTGCTCGCCGCTGGTTTTGTACTTATGGCAGTTGCCGCAAAAACCTATATGACGAGTGGACCAGTGGCAGCTTGGTGGTTGTTTGGTGTTTATTTTCTTCATACTCTAGGAGAGCTTTGTCTTTCACCAGTAGGTCTTTCCGTGGTGACAAAACTTTCCCCAGCAAGGTTTGCATCACTGTTGATGGGAACTTGGTTTCTTTCTAGTTTTGTTGCTAATTTAGCTGGCGGTATTTTTGCTGGGCAGTATGACACGATGGCTCCAGACAGCTTTTTTGGAATTCTTGCAGTAACAGCTGGAGTGGCAGCGATTGCGCTTTTAGCCCTAGTGCCCATGCTCAAGCGATGGATGAGCGGACAAGAGTCATCAGAACAAGTGCCCCATTTGAAAAGCGAACCCAAGTTGACTTAGGACCCGAATTGAGAGTTTCAAAAATCTCTTTTAGGACCAAAAAATCGGCTTTTGTGTTTGAAAATTGAATTTATATTTCTATATCACTCAAGTGCATCCCACCTGAGTGATTTTTTCTTTTGCGAAGCTTTCCAACCATAGAGCGTAAAGCTTAGTCCTTAATTTGAGAGGACTTCGAATTCCGTGTTCTCCTAAGATTCGTTACTTTATAGAAGATATATTTTGCACGAGGCGAACGGGGTACCGTGAAATGATTGTTTGAGTATGTTTGGACCTTGGTCAGCGATATTTAGTCACTTTAATTGTTGGTGAAAACGGAGCCCTGGCTGTTTCTTTACCTCTTCGTTGTAAGTCCATGAATTTTCGCATCGGGGCATTTGGAACTTAAATAGTTCCAGCAGGTTGCAAAAATATTGTAGGATTTTTAGCGCGCCGATACTCCATTCCTCAATGGGAGGAGCTATAATAGTGACATGGAAATATCGGGAGCAAAGCTCCTTTCTGGCGAAAGGAGCGCAGTGGGGTAAATTGTGGCGTTTGATGTTGGGCGCTGTGAATAGGATTGGATGTTGGGAGATAGGTTATGACTCATAGGAAAAATCAGACATTTCATTTGGGATCGGTATTTTTGGGATGCCTGTCATTGGCGCTTGCCTCCTGCGCACCACGCCTTTTCAAAGACAACTCAAGAGCTACCGATGTGCGTTCTGGATCCACAAACAGCCCTTCGACGAAGACGATTGTCTCTACCAAAGAGGAGCGGGCGAAGTATCTTAAGGAGGCTGATGTTTGGATGAAATCGGACATTGCGAGCAAGGATGCGGCTGTGGGACCGGAAGGCTACAGAGGTTTCAAATTCGGCGAGACCATCAACTGCAGGTATGTTGAACCGGAGAAAGAAGATGTAGGTGGTCGTACGCCAAAATTCTACTGCGACAAGCCTGACGGCGAGCGCATCAAGGTGAAATATGGAGTCGATAATGGCGAGGTTTATTCGGAAGTGGCCTCCTCGCGCCTTCTTTGGACATTGGGATTTGGCGCCGATGCCATGTATTCTGTCCGTGTGGTTTGTGATAATTGTCCAGCCGATCCCCACTTTTACGGCAACCATTTTGGAACTAAACCCAGCAGGACCGAAGTCGATCGCTACACCGCAGCCAGTGCTCGCAGCGTGCGGACATTTGTGCCAGCTGCTGTGGAGGACAAGTTCAAAGCGATAAAAATCGAGACGTTGGAAGACCAGGGATGGGGCTGGAACGAGTTAATGAATTTTGAGGGGGTGAGCCGGGAGCGGGTGGCTCATCGCGAGGCTTTGGCTCTACTCATGTCCATCCTTCAGCACCCTGACAACAAACCAGAAAATCAGCGCCTGGTTTGCCCGAAAGATGGAATTTCAATGACCGATGATGGCAGAAAAATATGTAGCAAACCTTTTGCTCTTGTGCAGGATTTTGGATGGAATTTCAGCGGTGGATGGATGGCAAACGATCCGATGACAATTCGAAAGATGGATCTCGCCAGTTGGAGTACCACGCGAGTTTGGGCTGACGAGAGGAGCTGTCTAACCAATTTGAACGGTTTGCCCCCCATTTTCACGGGTTCGTTTGAGCGACCTCGGATTCACGAAGCAGGTAGAGCTTTCCTTGCGTCACTTTTAAACCAGTTGACCGAAAGACAGATGCGGGACATCTTTGTCGCCGCACGTGTAGAGTTGTATGCTTACATTCGCCTTCCCGATGCGGCCGAGACTGTCGTTGATAAGTGGGTGGCCGCGCTCAAACAGAAAATTAGCGAAGTGAATGCCGTTCGTTGTCCCGAGTAGGGGCTGAAACAGTAAGTCGAAAACCTATGCAAACTTGACTTTGAGTCTTATAGCGGCCTGTATTTACGTAGGTACCCATTGGGGTGAAACTGGATCGAAAAAGATAAACAGTTTTCCCCCTTGGGTACTATAGAAATCATCCACGTTTTACCTGCCAGACTTTACGCAACGCCTAGACAGCTTCTGGTCATTTTTAGCAAGGTCCATCACTAACTTTAAACATTGAATCTAAATTCCATGACGTCGCCGTCTTGTACTACGTATTCTTTGCCCTCGAGGCGAAGAAGGCCGAGTTCTTTAAGTTTTGCTTTGGAGCCAGCTTTCATGAGGCCTTCAATGCGGTAAGTTTCCGCACAAATAAAGCCACGTTCAAAATCCGAATGTATCACTCCTGCAGCTTGGGGAGCTTTAGTGCCCTGAGTGATAGTCCAAGCTCGAATCTCTTTTTCGCCGGCAGTAAAATAATTTTGAAGTCCTAATAGAGAATATCCCGTTCGAATGAGTCGGTTCAAGCCGGCTTCACTTAAACCCATCGCCTCAAGCATTTCTTTTTTTTCTGTGCCAGTTAAACTGGACAGCTCTTCTTCTATCTTTCCACAAAGAATGACAACGCCCGCATTTTCTTTTGCCGCATGTTCTTTTACTTGTTTTGTAAACTCATTGTCAACGTCGCCAGCAGCAAGACTTTCATCTACATTGCAGACATATACTACACGTTTTGCCGTAAGCATGTGGCAGTCTCTATAGGCATGATAGACTTCCACGCTTTCCGCGATGAATGGCGCTAAATTAAAGGTACGTGCTGGCTTTAAGTCTTGAAGATGGGCTTGTAAGGCTTCTAACATCGTGATTATGAGGCCGATTTCTTTTTTTCCGCCCTTAGAAAGCTTTCGATTCCGATTGAGGGCAGCATCGACGGTTTCAAAGTCCGACATAATGAGCTCAGTTTCTATGATAGAAATGTCTCGAATGGGGGAAACGCTTCCCTCAACGTGAATGATATCGCCTGAGTCAAAACACCTCACCACATGGGCAATAGCATCTGTCGATTTTATATGACCTAAAAATTTATTTCCCAGTCCTTCGCCTTTTGATGCTCCTTTTACCAAACCGGCAATGTCCACAAACTCCATAGACGCTGGAATGAGGCGTTGGGCTTTAATAATCATATTGAGCTGTTCAAGTCTTTCATCTGGCACATCAACCATGCCCACATTGGGATCAATGGTGCAAAATGGGTAGTTAGCGCTCGCCGCTCCTGCGGAAGTTAAGGCATTAAATATTGTGGACTTCCCTACGTTAGGCAGTCCGACGATTCCACATTTAAAACCCATTTTCAGCTCCGCATATTTATATATTGTAAGGGGATTCCTAGATCCGTATTAGACTTGAGCAGAGCAATTACCTCTTGAAGATCGTCAATCTTCTTTCCTGTTACCCTAACTTGATCATCTTGTATCTGGGCCTGAACTTTTAAGCCAGACTCTTTGATAATCTTTGTCACTTTTTTAGCTGCTTCTTTGTCGAGACCATTTTTAAGGGTGATGGTCTGCTTGATAGTGTTCATGGATCCGAGTTCTTCCTTGCCATAATCAAGGGAGCGCAAGTCGATTCCTCGCTTTGCCATTTTGGTCCCGAGAATCTGGTGCATCGCGCGTAACTTCATATCGTCATCGGCAAGAACCTTAATCACCTTTGCTGTTTTGTCGAAATCGAGAGACGATTTTGATCCCTTAAAGTCAAATCGAGATTCAATCTCTTTGGCAGCTTGGTTTACGGAGTTATCAATCTCTTGAAAATCAACTTCGCTAACTATATCAAATGAGGGCATATCCACTCCAAAAAACTGAAGGGGCAATGTATCAGGTTTGAAAGAAAAAGCTAATGCCGACTTTGATTGCTAGCTTTCAAAGCTTAAAGTAAGACGCCGCCATATAGGCTCAAAGGCCAGTTCTTCGCCCCAAGATGCTTTCATAAGGACCATTTTTTTTAGGTACTTTTCTACTTTGGTTCGATTTTCCAGGTGCTTTTGGCGGCATAAATTATCATATAAATCTGCAGCCCTTACGAGCATGGCAGGGCGTCCAGACAACTGACATAATTTCAGAGACTTAGCCCAAGAATCGTCGTTGCCTTTTTGAACGGTTAAAGCCCCAACCGCGCCCGCAATATCTTGTCCAAATTGCTGAGCAATTTCCCTCTCCGTAACGGAGCTCTTTTCGAGTATGTCGTGCAGAAGCGCAATAATTATCGTGTCGCCGCCATAACCTAAAGACTCTAAAACCTGCGCAACCCGCAGGCTATGGGCAATGACGGGCTTTTGGCTACCTGATTTAGATGGAGAGTCGATATTTTGCACTAAAAGGCGCATAGCTTTTTCCATTCGAACTTCATTTTGGAAGCCTAAAATCATAATTGTTCCGACTTGTTGCGTTTACTCTATCGTCGCATAGTAAAGGGAAATGAGGCGTTAGTAAAATCTTTTTCGGCCTATTTAAGCATCTGCAAATCATCTTTATGATGTTTCTAGACAAAATAAGAAAGTCAGCCTATGCTCTTCTGCGCATAAAAAAGGCAAGACATGAGTGACGACTTAAAACGCAGTATTCTTCAAAAAGTGATACTACCCGAGCTCATTGGGGAATTTGTTCCACTACAAAAAAGCTCCGGAAATTATAGAGGCTGTTGTCCCTTTCACAACGAAAAAACGCCATCTTTTTATGTGTATTCAGATCATTTCCACTGTTTTGGGTGTAGAGCCCATGGTGACGCAATTGAATTTATTAGAAAGCAAATAGGTTTAGGGTTTATTGATACCCTGAAATGGTTAGGGCAAAAGACTGGTACAGATGTTTCTGAATTGACCCGAGACGTGGACAGCCATGAGAAGAAAGCAAGGCTTCGGCGCCATGAAATTGTCCTGGCAGCTCAGGAGTTTTTTGTCGAACATCTTTGGGACAAGGAAGGAAAGCCTGTACTTGATTACCTCGAAGGACGCGGCTTTTCTCAGGCTTCGATGAAGACGTTTGGTATGGGATATGCCAGGGGGGGCACTTTTGACTTAGTCAATTATCTCAAGGGCCTAGGGTATAGTTATGAGGAAATGGAACAAGCTTCCTTAGCTACCTATTATGATAGCGACCGCAAATGGCACGATTTCTTCAGAAATCGAGTCATGATCCCCATTCGTGATGGGCAAGGGCGTCTCATAGCCTTTGGAGGGCGAGCGCTTGATCAATCGCCGCAAAAATATAAGAACTCCAGATATGATAAGGGTCATGTTTTATTTGGCCTTTTCGAGGCTCGGGGAGAGATCAAAAAGAAGGGTCGAGCGATAGTAGTAGAAGGCTATATTGATGCTTTAAAAATGTGGCAAAGCGGTTTTTCGGAAACTGTCGCGAGCCAAGGCACTGCTTTAACTTTAGCTCACTTAAAACATTTGAGTCATGTGACCGGTTTAGTCTATTTGTTATTCGATGGTGACAGTGCCGGGCAGAACGCGACCATGCGAGTTCTTTCCGAAGCTATGAATGTTCCAGAGCTTAGCATCAAAGTGGTAACCTTGCCTGATGCACTTGATCCTGATGAATTTTTAGCGGAAAGAGGTCCAGATGCTCTTGAAAGCTATTTTGCTGGTGCCACGGATATTCTTCAATACGCGATTCAAAAAAAGCTCCAGACAACATCCTCAACGTCCATACCTGATGTTGTGTCTAAAGAGTTACTGCCTTGGGTGAGACAAACTTTAGATCCCGTTCGCAGGGCATTTTTGATTTCGAGAGTTTCCCAGCTGTCGGGAATCTCAGAAGCTGTTCTTCAGGAGCAGCTATTATTAAAAGAAGACTTACCCAAAGTTGAAAGAGTGAAGCCCGTCACGGCCGTTCCTAGAGAGTCTTTTAAGGCTCCTGCAAAAGGCGATGTGAGAGAACTTTTGGCCCACCTTTACTTTGCTGAGCCAGGTCAGGTCGATGTGTCTGTTTTACTCGCCTTTTTAAGAGAGGAAATGCGTCTCTCTCAAGGGGTGCTTCAACTTGCGGAAGAGTTTTTGGATATTCTTCAATCTGGCGAATCCCCCAGCCGCTACGAAATGGGAAGAATGAAGATGGCTCAGGATCCAGAAGCGGCTGAATTTATTATGTATTTGACGACTCTGCGTCCTCTCTATGAAGTTCAAAGCCGGACTCGTGCTGTTTCTATACTGATGGGTAAGGTGAGAGGGGACCTGCTCAAGATGGCGGTTCAGAATTTGAAGGCTCAAGTAGGCCGAGCTGAAGGTGATGAGCTTATGGTGATGGTCAAAGAAATTCAGTCTCTGCAAAACGAGCTTTTTCAGATGGAACGTGAGATGAGAAATCTCCGTTAATAAAGAAAGGTATTAGTTGATTAAATAGGCTTTGTCATATAAAAGATCCTTTTGAACAATTCAGCTGGAGGCTCCCTTGCTCAACAAGAAGACGGCCAAGCCAAACGGAAAATCAACAAGTAAATCAGGTGCTTCTGGCGGGAAGCCTTTAAATAAAGGCATCAAAAATTTGTCAAAATCTCCTTCTGCTAAGTCACAAAAGGCGGGAGCCATAAAGGCTAAACCCGTATTGTCAAAAAAAGATGTGGTATTAGCAAAGGCATCATTGGGAAAGCCGGCAAAGAGTTTGCCCAAAAGTCTTGCAAAAAAAGACTCTAAGCCTGCACAAAAACCCGCGGATAAAAAGCAGGCTGCCAAACCTCAGGAAAAAAAAGTGGTGAAGACCACCAAACCAGCCGCTAAAACGGCTGTAAATAAGTCATCCAAAGGGCCCCTTAAAGCTCAAGTGAAAACCGTGGTTCAGTCCGTTGTAAAGACAGCTGTAAAGTCAGCAGTAAAGTCGGCTCTATCACAAGCTAGTAGCAAAGACCACAAAGCGACTCCAGTTAAAGCTTCGGTAACTAAGTTGGAATCGATCTCAGGTAAAAAATCCTTAAAGATGGACGAGAAGGCGGTCAAGTCGCCTGTGGCCCAAGTGGAAGTAACTTCGAAAGCAACTCAGAAGCCCGCAAAAGCAGAAGCTTCTAAAACGGATATAAAGGCACTTTTTGATAAAGTAGCTCAGGCTGCCAAGAAGAAAGAGGGAATCCTCAGCTACAAAGATATTCAAAGTATTACTGACACAGTAAAGACGATCACCGCAGCAGAAGTTAATGAATTGATGATTATGGCCTCAGACGCCAGTATCGAAATTATTGATAGAGGTCCTTCCTTGAGAAAGGGAGCGATAGCCGAGCCTGCATTAGAAGGCAAAGCAGAAAGCAAGCGAGTTCAAGCAGAACAAAATTCTAAAGAAGACTCAAATAAAAAAGAAGATGAAGAAGTAGATGTTAAAGCAGTTCAGGCGATGGCCACTTTAGATCTGGGTCGTTCGAATGATCCGGTTAGAATCTACTTGCGCAAAATGGGTTCTGTAGCGCTTCTGTCCCGTGAAGGTGAAGTTGTAATCGCTAAAAAGATTGAAGATGCAGAAAACCGCATTCTAGAGCGCATGCTCGATTTGAAAATTGGCCGAGACCTTATTTTCGAAACTGCATCTAAGTTCGTATCTGGCGAAATTAGGATGAAGGGCTGGATCAAGGGCTTTGATGACGATGAAGCTTCTAATAACGAAGAAATTCATGAGAGTAAAATTCGCGTAGCTACACAGCAATTTCTCAAAGAATTTGAAGAATATTTGGCCATTCTGAAAAGAAAAGGGGCAAAGCCTGAGAAAATCCATCAATCTAAAATGGAAATTTTCAAGTCCCTTAAGGATTTAAATATCAACCGCAAGTTGATGCAGAAAGCCATTGATATCATGGCTGGATTTACGGTTTCCATCACGGAAGCTTATAACGATCAAGCCTACTATAGCCGTCGTTTGGAGTGCACTGTCGAGGATCTTAAGGAGCATATTCTTAAAACTCCTGATGTTCCCTTTGGAAAGGCCACTGAAAGGGAATGGCAGCGTGTTCATAGAAACTTTAAAGCGGCTATGGATACTCTCGTTCGGACCATTGATGAATCTTCCATGGATTCTAAAGAGCTTCTGAGTGTCTATCGTCAACTTGTCGCCATGGCAACCGATGCTGAGTCAGCTAAGCGAGAACTTGTCGAAGCTAACCTTCGACTCGTGGTTTCGATTGCCAAAAAGTATACCAATAGAGGACTACAGTTTCTTGATCTGATTCAAGAGGGCAATATAGGTTTGATGAAAGCTGTTGAAAAATTTGAGTACCGCAGGGGATACAAGTTTTCAACTTATGCGACTTGGTGGATCAGGCAGGCGATTACTAGGGCAATTGCTGATCAAGCCAGAACCATTCGAATTCCTGTTCACATGATTGAAACGATCAATAAGCTCATTCGAACCAGCCGCCATTTAGTTCAAGAGATGGGTCGAGAACCCACTCCTGAAGAAATTGCAGCGCGAATGGACATGTCTTTAGATAAAGTTCGCCGTGTTTTAAAAATTGCCGTAGAGCCCATTTCATTGGAAACTCCTATTGGTGAAGAAGAGGACAATCATATTGGTGACTTCCTAGAAGATAAGTCCACCCATTCCCCTTCAGAGAATGTGATGGGTTCGTCGCTTGTGGAGCAAACGGAGAAAGCTTTGGCAACTCTTACACCGAGAGAAGAAAAAGTTCTTCGCATGCGCTTTGGTATTGGCGAGAGAAGCGATCATACCCTTGAGGAAGTAGGCCAAAACTTTGATGTGACCCGAGAGCGTATTCGCCAAATTGAAGCAAAAGCTTTGAGAAAGCTGCGCCATCCTTCCCGATCTAAGAAGCTGCGCGCCTTTATTGAAAGCTAGATGCTAGCCTAAAATTAGTTTATAAGCCCACCTCCTGGTGGGCTTTTATTGTTGAAATTCCTGCTGGTTGTGGCAATTTAGTTGTCGCGTGGGTCTATAGCTCAGTTGGTTAGAGCAGCGTGCTCATAACTCGAAGGTCGCAGGTTCAAGTCCTGCTGGACCCACCATTTTTCCCCACTTAATGGATCGTGAATCTTCGATTCGCCTCGTGTAGATTTCTTTTCAAAAAAAGACATAGATCATGAAACAATTGCTACTTTTAGTTGCCGGAAGCATGGGCATAGCGCATTCGGGATCAGCATCTGCGAAGACATGTTTTTGCAAAGCCACTTGTAACTTTATAAATAAGGAATCCACTGATTTTTATGTGAACGCGGACGTTTCCTGTGATCTTTCTCTGTCGCAAAAGAAAGCCCGGTTAATCTCAGAATTGAAAGTTCATATCGCTTCTGAGCATGGTCAAATTGCAGATAAAGACATTTCAAAACATACTGAAGTCATCTGTTACGAATCCTCACCTGCAAATAAATAGTTTATAGCCTTGAGTCGACCGTAATGCCATTCTCCTGGCCTGCGAATTTACAATCAGAACAATAGAACATCACCCGGCTCTTTACGGTCCGTTTGCGCAAATCTCGCGAATCCGTCCGGAAGATAGAACTCAAACGCAACCTTCTCTTGTTCGGTCACCATGTGGGCGCCGATTTTACCAAGTACTTGTTCTTTCACATCTGGATCTAAGAGGGAATCAGCACCATTGGCTTTGAAGAGCTCAGTTACTAACAACATCTCTTGAATGCGGTGTTCCAGTATCTGACGCATCATGTCAAACCCTTGCAAAGTAACGATACAGCGTCCTATGAGGCCCTCGATGTGTTCAATCTCGTCCATGATGATGACCCGCGTTGCCATCCAGTCGTCTTCAGACATGATATCCATAATAGCGAAAGCATCACGGATCGCGGTGAGCATTTCTGGAGATGGATTTGTAAACGTTGACATGCCGTTTTTAAGTACCTGCGTCGCTCGAAGGGACCCAAGTTGTTCGCCTATGGCGCTTCCGCAGTCCTCGCAGCCAGCTGCTACATGAACCATCTCGGTAATGGAAGTGGCATAGGCAGCCATCGCTGCCGTGAAGGTTGAGCCATCGATGTCAGAGGTAGTCGATTGAGAAGTCAATTCAGCATATGTTTTTAGGCTTGCGTCGTGTTGCGTCTGTACCTTTCGGGCAAGGGTATCAAAGCTGCTCTCAATGTTCTTGATCATGTTCTCCATGCGTTGAACCAACGTATAGGAATTTTTGGGGTCAATAAGTTTAAGTGCTGCTTCTCCTGACGCCATCTTCGATTTGATCTCACCCAGAATTTGCATAATATTGAATTTGGCGGCGTACACGAGCACGCTGCTGATTTCAACAGTGGTATTGCAATAGGCCGCATACTGTATCCAGAAACTTGCAATATCTTTTTGAGGATGCTGAACTTTTAAGAGGATGGGGCCCCCTTCGCGTTGCATACGAAGATCAGGAAAAAGGTATCGCGCTGGTACCAACAATTTTTGACCTGGCGTAGTCTCTACCCAATCTTCGCCCGACATAGCTGCCTCGCGCAGAGGATCAAATTCAATCAATTTAAAATTTACTTTGTTTGTATTGGCATCGAGGAGTGGCGCAATTGCATTTTTGATTTCTTGCTCTTCAAATGTCTTCATCATCCGCATGGAATCATAAATTTTAAAAGGTACTGCCTGGAAGACTAAGTGAAATTTTTTGCCAGAGATGTAGGAGCCAAGTGTAGCTAGTCCGATCCAGGATGCAAAGCTGAGATTGCTCAGGTCACAAACTGATTTGTCGGTAAGGACACCATCCAGTGCGGCAAGGTCCGGCGTATCGCCGATGCATCCAAAAAAGCGAACCACTTCTCCCTCACGGTGGACACGAAATCTAAGGTCATCATCAGATAAGTTTACTGTGTTCATATTTTCAAACCTTATGCGGCTTTTGAAGAGGTACTAAATAGTTTTACAAGAACTTTGCTGATAACATCGGCGTTAATGGGCTTTACCAACCACGCACGTACACCTATCTCTTGGCCTTTTTTTCGAAGTTCGGTGCTGCTTTCTGTTGTGAGGACCAAAATAGGCACTTGAGAAAAGCGTGAGTCTTGACGGATCTTACTACACATTTCCACGCCATTGAGTCCTGGCATATTGTAGTCGGTGATAATAAGATCGAAGGGCCCTTGTTCAAGTGCCGCGTTGAGTCCCTCCGTACCGCTTGAGGCTTCCGTTACCGCGTACCCGTCCTTTACCAAAATCCCCTGGAGTTCCGAGCGAATCACATCAGAGTCATCAACAATAAGTATTTTGGCCATTACGAAATCCCCTTTCTAAAATTAAGTCTACTTGGGCTTGAGCTTGGTCCATCTTTACAGTTAGCTGGCCATGTGGGATCGGTCAGGCTAGAGAAAACTTTAAAGGATTTACAATTTTTTTTTGGTTGACTAATGTTTTTAAATACTTATTTGTCTAATTCAAAACGCGAATGGGTGGATTCATGTATGTGGTTTAAAGTTATATTTTTGAAGGATCAGTTGAACCGCATGTATAATATTTTTGGGTTCCCCCAAAACTTGTCAGAAAGGATTTAGCCTCATGTCACTTCGCGTCCGCGTTATTTTGTCGATTACTGTTTCCGTTATGATATTTATGGGAGCACTTTACGGTGTATCTCAGGTCTTAGTTATTAAGGGTTTCGAAGCACTTGAGCATAGAGAAGCTACTGCCAACATTGAACGAGTCCGCAACGCTGTGGAGGAGCAGTTTAAGTTCCTCGAATCTAAGATTGTCGACTGGGGGGCTTGGGATGAGGCGTATAAGTTCGTCATTGGTCAGAACGACGGTTTCAAAGAAGCCAATTTGCCTGAAGAGTCGCCAGGGAATTTAAAAATCAACGACATGATTTATATCAACAATAAAGGCGAGTTCATTGGTGTCTTGGGCTATGATCTTGAAGAGGGAAAGCCGGCCCCTACTGATGACTTCTTTTTTAAATTTTTGGTGCCCGGAAGTTATTTACTGACACATAAAAATCCTACCGACGTTAAGAAAGCTATTGTCATTACACCGAAGGGGCCGGCGTTCGTTGTGTCCTCTCCTGTGGTAAAGGCTGACAAAACAGAACCTATCGGTGGAACCCTTGTTTTTTCATACTATCTAACCCCCTCGGCACTCGAGCATCTCGGCAAAGTGACAAAGATGAGTCTTATGCAAAAGAATTGGTCAGAGATGAGCTCTGCTGATGCTTTATGGGATGCAGGAAAGGCACTAAATCCAGAAAATCCTAGCGTCATAAGTGTTGTAAATGAGAACAAGCTCGCGGGATTCGCGCAGTTCCAAGATTTTTTTGGAAAGCCAGCATTAGCCCTTCGTATTGAGTTTTCTCGCGACATTATGAATGAGGGTCGCCATACCATTAAAACTCTTTTGACATCGATCGCCATTTTTGGCCTACTTTTTGGTATTGGGCTATTACTCATCATTGAGCGTAGCGTAGTATCTCGGATCCTTCGACTGAGTAAACGTGTAGATGAGATTGGCAAGTCAGACAATAGCGCCGATCGGGTGACCGTGGAAGGCAAAGATGAAATTACAAGCCTCAGCAGCTCCATTAACGGAATGCTAAGCTCTCTAGCTGAGAAGTCCCGCGCTATACAGACAATTATGGACAATGTAGACTTTGGGCTTCTTCGCTGTGACCGTTCTGGAAAAATTCTCTCTGGCTACTCAAAGTCATGTACAGCACTTTTGAATTCTGATGGCAATAAAAAACTGGAAGGTCAGACTATATGGGGAGCGCTCGGCCTAAATCCGCGCGATAGCGAGAACTTCCAAAACCTTTTTGAGCAGGTCACCAGTGATTCGCTGTTGGCAGATGATCTCGTACGTCAACTCCCGAGTCGTTTTGCGAAGTTTGATAAAACTTTGTCTCTGTTCGGTTCTGTGATCTTGGATGCGCATCAAGAAGTAGAAAGTGTGTTGTTCACGGTAGCCAACATTACGGCCCTGGCTAAAGCTGAGAGTGAGAATGAACTGAATCAATCGCTACTTAAAATTCTGAACAGTAAAGATCGTTTTGGCGAGCTGGCACTCAGAGTGTTTTCAGAAGCAGAAGGAACGGGTTCCCTAGCGAAGCTTCTAAAGTCTGGGGCTAAGCCAGATGAGGTAGTGCTTCAGGCAAAAAGAAATCTCCATACTTGGAAGGGTGACTTTTCCGTATTTAACTTGCGAGACATAGCAGGCGAAATTCATGAAATTGAGGAAACTGCATTCAATATGCCAGTGATTCAGTCTGGTATTAGTGCTATCAGTAAAAGTTTGAGGCGCTTCTTAGAATCTCATGGTGGCCTTCTAGGTTTGAATCCGGATCAGTTAGAAGTCAAGCAGTATCAGATTTCGGATCAAAGCCTCAAGGGTCTGAGAGATCGGATTCAAAAAGCAGCCAATCTCACTGATGCACAACAAGCCATGGACGCATTCACTCGCGAAGCAAGTTATGAGGAAGCTCAACAATTTCTGGGACATCTTGCCGGAAGTGCGGTAGAGCTAGGTAAGCGCATGGGGAAGGAAGTTCGGATTGAGATTGAGGGTGGTAAAATCAAACTCCCTTCTGAGTACGCTAATGTCTACAACAGCTTGGTCCATCTGTTCCGCAATGCAGTTGATCACGGACTAGAACGGCCAGGTGAGCGTGGTGCTAAGCCTTCTTATGGCACAATCCGGATCAAATGTTTCCTATCAGATTCCAAATATCAGATCGAGATCTCTGATGACGGTCGCGGCATCGATCTAGACTCAGTTCGAGCTAGTGCGATGAAGAAAGGCCTTGTCAAGCCTGAGGAGTGGGAGAAAATGACCGAACAGCAAAAGATTCGAATGGTTTTCACCACAGGTTTTTCCACCCGCCAAGACGTCACGCAGACTTCAGGCCGCGGCATTGGTCTGGATGTAGTAGGAGTCGCTGTTAGAGATGCTAAAGGCAAAATCGAAGTCACAAGCAAGAAGGGTAAAGGAACTTACTTTGTGATTGCCTTGCCCGAGCTCGCATAAAAAACAGTGACATTAACGGCCTCGGTTCCTTTGTGAACCGGGGTTTTTTGTAACTCGATTGGGATTCCTGGAGGCTATTCATGGATGCTAGTGGGAATAAAGTATCCAGGAATGATCTGCGCCTACCAGCATATACATATTTGCATAAGTGCTACGTGGCGGATGCGAACTCTATGTTGCCAGTCTCCCATGCAGGTAGAGGCCGCCAAAATTTGGAGGCAGATCACGGCAATCTACTCGATAGAAAATTAAGGCGCATTTACTCCCATAGAGAACTCTTTTTCCAAAGTTTAATTTGATGAGAAACCTTTGCAGGTACTAGTTGTGATTCCTTCATGTGATTTAGTATAGGCGCGAGCTTTGTGTGAAGAATTCCTAAATCGATAGGCGCACCTTCAGGAAGATCATGGGTGAGGAAATTAAAAGTTTTCAATATTTTTTTCTGAGGAGCTTCATGAGCTGTGCCGTAAATAAGTTTTGAGCCCGTAAGATGCCTTACAATGGCAGCCATGATCACAGTCTCTTCTTTTAGGTCTTCTAGAACAAAAATGGATTTCTCTTTTCTTAGGTGATTGAGATAGTCTGAAAGAAAATCGAGCGCTATAGCTTCTGGTGTAACCGAAGGAATGCATGATGTTTTGCTGACTAGAACGGAGGCTTTTGTTGCAAAAGGAATGGAAGCTTTGAGGGATCCTTCGGCGAAGAGCCAAACTGAGCAGGGTTGACCTTCTAGTTTCAGAGTGATGAACACGAGTTTCGTTTCAGAATTTAAAAACGCCTTAGAGAGGTCATCAAACAAGGTTAAAAAGCTCGAGGAGACGACTTCGAAAGCAGACAATCCAGAAAATAAGAATGTGGTGTCGAGAAGCTCTTTGTGCTGGTTTTCAGCGGTGATGATAAATACAGGGGGTGAGTCCTGAGAGTCTGGGCGCAGTAAGGGACGATTCACGTTTAAAAATGCAAAATAGGCTTGCGCCTCGAAACCTGTTTCAAAGTGGTTTGTAACACATATTTTCATGGCTTGTTTTTAAAGTCGTTAAGAAATTTCCGGTGATCGGGATTTCCCCAATTTGACAAGAAATGAAGGGGTTCTGATTCATGTGGTAGTAGATCAAAATTTTTCTTCTGAGTTGCAATACCATATGGGGAAAGGGATAGGACGTGTTGCATGAGATCATGTCGGTCTCTCTCCAAAGTGTCTTTTGTCGAGATTTTTTCAACAAGGCCTAGGACTTCAGCTTCCTTAGACGATATCGTCTTCCCTTGAAGTAAAATAGACCGTGCTCTGGCCTCACCTAGCAGCCTTGTCATAAGTGCGGTTGTGCCGTAGCCTAAAGAAAGCCCAATTTGAACCTGCTTAAAAGAGAAATAAGCATCTTCAGTCATCAAACGAAGATCACAGCTCATGGCGAGCTCTGCGCCTCCTCCCAAGCAAGCTCCGGTGACTATCGCGATCGTGGGAATAGGGAGGTTTCTCAAAAGAAGGCATATTTCAGACCAGAGCATGATGTACTCATGAACTTCTATGGCATTGAGTTGGGAAAGTTCCTTTAAGTCGCCACCAGCTATCCAGATGGATTTTTCCGGGGTAGCTGAAAGGATCACCATTCTGGGGGCGGCTACCGTATCGGTTCTCGAAAGATAACCATCTGTGCGGTTTTTGATATCAGTTAGGCAGCTTAAAAGCTCCTTGCCTATGGCGACGCCCAGGCTATTGAGGCGTTCTCTTCGACTAATATTTATACAGACGGCCCGATTCTCTTCAAACACTTCAAGGTAGGTATACATGTGACTTTTTTCCCCTATCCATCTGGCTTAAAACGATCTTACCTACATTAGAGTAAAAGAAGAATATAGACGTTTTTGCTAAAATGCCAATCAGAAGCATTATTTTTATGGCTATTATTAACCAGTTGGCAGGATAACTGTTAAACTAGAAATTGAAATTGTGAGAATTTTGTTTGGGTTAGGGCGGCGATGCAGGAAAATTTGGAAGCAGAACAACAAGATCAAGATTCAAGTCAAAGCCCCGAGCTGAAAAGCGTCGCGAAAGGTTTTAATATAGTGCTGGTAGGTCTTTCAGGCTCCGGAAAAAGTTCTACTGGGTGGCATTTAGCCAAGAGCCTTGGCTTTGGATTTATTGATCTGGATGAATGGATAGCAAAGTCCTCCGGGAGGAAAATAGAAGATATTTTCAGGGTAGATAAAGAGCAAGGCTTTCGAGCATTGGAAATCAAGGCACTGACTGAGTTGCGCCAAGTTAAAAATCATGTAATAGCTACAGGCGGCGGCATAGCATCCAGTGATGAAGCTTGGGGTATGGCAAAGGGTTTAGGAGTTGTAGTTTGGCTCGACACTACAATTGCAGAAATGGCACGCAGGCTGGCCTCTAAAGACCAGGCTAAAGGTCGCCCCTTGATTGCCGGTGCGATAGAAGGTGTAGAGGCCCCCCGAAAAGTAGAAATGATTGAAAAAGAGTTAACCAGCCAGTTGGCGGTAAGAAAAGCTCGCCTTGAAAAGGCACATATAGCACTCACCTTAACCTTTGTGCCACCTGATATAGCTGGCCAGTTGATTCACTCAGTCCTTAAGAAAGGCGGATTTCTCCGTCCAGGGAGACCTTAATGACATCCATTTTTTTAGAATATATTGAAAAAATGGGAGAGATCAGTCGAAAGCATCCGATAAAGATCAACTCGGTAGTAGTGCTGTCTTTGTTGAGCGCTGCTTTTATAATTGCCACAGTTTTAAATGTATCTCTTTCCTGGGTTTTGACGTCAAAACTAAACTATGAGGGTCAGAGCAGGAATGAAGTTCAGGCAGTATTGCCGCCTTTTACTCCCGTTGTGCTAAGCGATGCTGACTTGGATAGTATTTTAAAGCGAAATCTATTTAATGCGGAAGGTTTGGGGAGAGAGTCTAAAGACGGTGAGAACAAAAAAAATGAGATTCAAAAGTCTGATCTCAAACTTAACGTTATTGGTACGATTTATGGTGGAGACGCTAAGTCCGGGGTGGCCATGATTGAAAATTCCGACACTAAGGTTATTAATTCATTTATGGTAGGCGATGAAATATTACCTGGTGAAAATGCAGTTCTGTCCCATGTTCTGAAAGAAAGAATATTTATATTGCGGGACAATTCACGATATGAATATTTGGCGGTGGCAAATCCAGAGTTTCAGAGGTCCAGTCGCAAGAATCGCGGAAACGCTTCAAGAGATTCGGAAATGGCCAATGCGTCTGTGAAACCAAACCAAGACGTATTTAGTGAGCCGGGATTTGAAAGGAAAGGAAACACAGTGGTCATGTCCTCGGAGTACCGGAGGAAAACCTTGACAAGCGACATGGCGAAGGTTTTGCAAGATGCAAAAGCTGAACCTAATATGGTAGATGGCAAATTGAAAGGGTTTAGGCTAACTCGAATTAGAGATGATTCCATATATCTCAAAGCGGGACTTCAAGATTTAGACGTCATTACTGAAATTAATGGAATAGAATTAATTTCTGCATCACAGGCAATTTCCACTCTCCAGTCTTTACGAGATGCGTCAAAGATTGAAATTACATATTTGAGAGGGGATCAAAAATCTACGGTGGCGCTTAATGTATCAAATTAGGTTATCGAAAAAAGTTACAGACTTTATCTCTCGGAAAGAGTCGATTCTTAGAGAGAAGGGTGTCGTTTATTTTATCAATCAGATTTCTCCTGAATGGAAGTCTGGAGTTAAAACCGTCAGCTTGATGTTGGGGCTTGCTTACCTCGCTGCGGTGATTTCAAATGGAATCTTTTTAAGTGTCTTTTTGAACCCTCAGAAAATTGGGCAAATTGTACCTAGGGAAATATCATCGATTGAGGACTCTGCCCCCCCTGTCAATCATACAGAATTGAGAAACGTAATATTGGCAAGAAATCTATTTAATCTCGATGGTAAGGTCCCAGAGGAGAGTGAAGTAAGCGCCTCAGGATCCAATTCAGGAGTGTTCGATCCAAATGCAGCTTGCGAGAAAACTACCCTTCCTATCGCGCTCGTTGGTACAATCTACATGGGGAGTTCCAGCTCATCTGTTATTCTGAGAGAGACGGGATACTCTGAAGCAGACATTTATAAGGTGAGCGATAAAATTGTTGGATTTCCAAATGCCACAATCTATGCGATTGAGAGGAAGAGTATCATTCTAAATAATGATGGTAGAAAAGAATGTATCGAATTGGCGCCTGATCCGAATAAAAAGAAGTCGATGTCGGGAGGGGCATCCCTTGCAGGCGCCTCTAAACTTGATCAACCCATCAGCGGTGGAAGTGTCTCGCTTGAAAGCTCTTGGGTTGAAAAGGAGCTAGGAGAAGGTTTCTCTAAAGTTTTACAAGCTGCGCGGCTTGTTCCTAATATTTCTCCCTCCGATGGTAAGATGAACGGATTTAAGATTTTTGCGATAGCGCCCGGTAGTATTATGACAAAAATAGGTTTACAAAATGATGACGTGATTACGAAGGTGAACGATATCAGTATGAATCAGCCTGATCAGGGTTTTGCAATATATCAAGCTATGCAAGATGAGCGGGAAATCACGGTTCATGTTTTGAGGAATGGAAAAGTTCCTGTGACATTAAATGTTAAGATTAAATGAGTTGTTGAATTTTTTGGGGGATATCCATGTTGAACAATAAAAAACATCGCTACATTTGGTTGACAGTGTTCAGCCTGACGCTGCTTCCTAGTATTAGGATGATGGCTCAAGAAGGTGATTTTCCGCCTCCTCCCCCCCCTCCTCCTCCTCCGGCGGATTTGATGGAAGGCGGCCAAGAAGCTCCTCCTCCTCCGCCACCAGACAACCAAGATATTCCCATGGAACCACCTCCTTTGCCGGAAGAAGAGACGGGAGGCTTAACTGCGCCGCCAGTAGACTCTGGATCCACTGGAAAGGTAGTCACAGGAAAAGCCCTCAAAGGAAAAGGCTCCGATGCGATTGAGGCCGGACGAGAACTCGTAAATATGGATTTTCCAGAACTTACAGATATTAAAGACATCGTGAAAGCTGTGTCACTTTGGACGGGAAAGAACGTAATTCTTGATCGAAACGTATCGGGAAAAGTTCAAATTATATCTCCTAAGCAAGTCACAAAAGAAGAGGCTTATCAGGCGTTTCTTTCTGCATTAAATGTGTTGAGCCTAACCACCGTGGAAACCGGAAAGATTATAAAAATTCTACCGGTGAGAACAGCCCTAAAAGGCAATCTAAAAACTTATGTAGGTTCTAGCTGGACCCCGCCTACAGATGAGGTTATCACTCAAATTGTACCGCTTAAGTATATTGATTCTAAAAAAATTCAAACCACCCTGTCTCGTATCGTAACGAGCAACACGATCATTGCTTATGAACCTACCAATACATTGATTATTTCAGACTCTGGTTTTAAAGTGAGACGCATTTTGGACATCATTCAGATGCTCGATGTGCAGTCACAGCAGCCGCAAGTGGCTCTGGTGCCGATTCGCCATTCAGATGCTAAAAGTGTTTCCGAAAAGGTGAATCAGATTCTTGGTGGAGCCGACCGTTCTGGTGCTGGTGGCTACAAGATTTTGACTGATGATCGCTCTAACTCTGTGGTGATCTTTGGGCCTCCTGGAACTATCAATGATGTGAAGAATCTTGTGCAAAAATTTGACTTTGCCGTAGACGATGCAAGTCGCCAAGCGGCGATTCATGTGCGGCCTTTGGACTATGCAGATGCAAAGAAGCTAGCGTCTACATTGAGCGCTCTAGCTACAGGAACATCTAGTGGGACTGGCAGTTCAAGGCCTATCCCTACTTTTGTTCCAGGAGGTGGAGCGATAAATATGCCCAACCGTGGGGATAATGCTCCAGCAGCGGTGGCAGATTTAGGCAGCGGAGTAAAAATCACCTCTGACGACTCATCCAACTCTCTTTTGATAACAGGCAGCCGTGGCGCCTATGACGCCCTTAACACGATTATCCGAAAGCTTGACGTTAAGAAAAGCCAAGTGTTTGTGGAAGCTGATATCCTTGACCTTGCTATGGGCAATGACTTCTCTTTTGGAACTTCGATCTTTACAGGAGCTGGGAGAGCTGATGGTGGGGGAACCAAGCAGGTATATGGTTGGGAAGCAGCAAAAATGGCTCCTCTTATTCTAGGATCGTCGGACAATAAAACGAATGCGGGTCTGGTCAATGCCAAAGATGTGGCAGGTGCTTTTGCTGAAGAAATGTCCATTGGGATTCTTGCTGGAAAGGCCATTGAGGTGAAGGGCCTAGGAACCTTCACCCCAGGTGGACTCATCAAAATGCTGAAGGCAGATGCCAATACCAAAGTTCTTTCATCTCCCCATATTCTGATCTCCAATAATGAAGAAGGGGTGTTTTCAGCCGGCGAGCGGTACTTTTTTAAAGTGACTGAACCGAATGCCACAACAGGCGTCCCAAGCTCTAAACTGGATAAGGAAGATGTAACTCTTTCCCTTACCATTAAGCCCAATATTAGCTACAGCGACTATGTGACCATGAAAATTGATTTGCAGGCAGACGCAGTAGCTGGAACCGATCCCGAATCCAAAACTCCCATTATTTCTAAACGCAAGACGAGCCAAAACGTAACTGTAAAAAATGGCCAAACCGTAGTGATCTCAGGATTGGTTCAAACTAAAGACATTCAGTCCTTTAGAAAGATACCTCTGCTTGGAGATATTCCGGTCATCGGATGGTTGTTTAGAAATTCCTCTATAGTGAATCGTAAGAGTAATTTGGCCATATTTATTACGCCACATATTGTTCATGGTCCCGAAGATCTTGCAGCCATCTATAAAGCTAAAGTCAACGAACGAGATGCGATGCTAGAAGATATGTATGGTTGGGGATATGATTCCGATGATTTCTACAAGAGTCTGCCAAGTAAGCAAGCAGGAGATTTTGTACCCACAGAGATCGATGCGGCCGAAGGAAAGAGAGCAGTTAGCTTAAGACGCCAGACTCTAGAAGATATGGGTTATTTGGATAATGGAAGTGGAAAATCAGCTGATGCTGGAGATACTGACAAAATGGACAGCGCTCCTATACCGGTGCCTATACGAACAGGCACTTCTGGCGGGGGGGAAGTTGTGCAGCCACAACATAGCGCACCAGCTGGAGAGGTGGATCCCGCGAATCCACCCGTTCCTCCACAGTTGTAATTTGTCACCGGGGGAGTATCGCCATGGCAGAAGAAGAGAGAGTGAAGTCTAATGACGAGCTGGCGCAAGTTCAGCAAGTTTCTGTGCGCAAAATTCAAAAGAGAAATCTTGGTGACATTCTTGTGGACGCTAAGCTGGTCTCTAATGCTCAGCTACAGTCGGCGCTTCAAGAACAAAAGGTTAAATCATCTCAAAAGCTAGGTGAAATTCTAGTCGAACAGGCGGTAATCAACCAAGAAGAGCTCCTAAAGGCATTAGCATTTCAGCTTGATCTTCAATATTATGATCGACTTCCGTTCAATGATATTGATCCAAGACTGGTGGATCAAATTCCCATTAGTTTTTGTAAAGACAATAAGGTTGTTCCGATTGCTAGGGATGATTTTAATGTCACGGTAGCGGTTTCTGATCCTTTGAATATCTATCCCTTGGATGATTTGCGCCTCATTCTTTCCACGAACATTGTGATGGTTGTCAGTTCAGAATCCGTAATCAATCAAACGATCAATCGCGTCTATGAACGAGCAGGCGATAGTTCCAATAAGGCATTGCAAGAACTTAATGTCGACATGGAAGATGCCGGGGTCGAGGTTCCGACAAAAGATCTTCTGGAAGCAGGGGATGATGAAAAGCCGATCATCCGTTTGGTGAATGGTTTGTTAGCAAAAGCTGTTAAAGACAAAGCCTCAGACATTCACATTGAGCCCTATGAAACTGAGGTAATTGTTAGGTTTAGGGTGGATGGATCTTTAAAAGAAGAGATGCGCCTTCAAAAGGTTCTTCATAATAACTTATCCAGCCGCATTAAGATCATTGGTTCGCTAAACATTGCTGAAAAACGCGTACCACAAGATGGTAGGATATCGATTCGAGTTGCTGGTAAAGAAATTGATGTTCGTCTTTCAGTTCTTCCTACATCTCAGGGCGAGAGAATTGTAATGCGTCTTCTAGACAAGTCCGCAGGTGCTAAGCGCCTTGATGAGATGGGAATTGATGCAGAGATAGCAGAAAAATGGGACATGCTGGTAAACCAAAAGCACGGAATTGTGCTTGTAACCGGGCCTACGGGCTCCGGAAAGTCCACTCTGCTTTATGCCTCGCTGATGGCAGTAAGTACTCCCGACATAAATATTCTCACCATTGAGGACCCAGTAGAATATCGACTTGCTGGGGTTAGTCAGATTCAAGCCAACCCTAAAGTAGGTCTTACTTTTGCGGAGGGACTGCGCTCGATTCTTCGCCAGGATCCAGATGTTATTATGATTGGGGAAATACGTGATAAAGAGACCGCTCAAATTGCAGTCCAATCCTCAATGACGGGTCACCTTGTATTTTCGACCCTTCACACTAACGATACCGCTACCGCAGTCACGCGTCTCATGGACTTTGAAATTGAACCCTTTCAAATATCTTCAGCGGTTCTGGGCGTGATGGCAACTCGACTTGTCAGAAGGCTTTGTATTTCTTGTAAAGAGCCCCATGAGCCCAGTCAAAAAGAGTTAGAAATTCTTGGTGTCACCAAAGATAAGTTGATTTCCGGCAAAATTTTTCGGGAAGGACCTGGATGCGAGATATGCTCCCAACGCGGGTATGCGGGGCGCCTTGGGGTTCACGAGTTGCTGGTATTGGACGATGATATGAAAGATATTATTCTCAAGACTCAAGATGGACAAACCATTAAGCGAGCGGCCTTAGAAAAGGGAATGAAGACCCTGCGTGACTCAGCTATGAAAAAAGTGATTCAAGGTCATACATCTCTAGAAGAAGCCATCCAAAAGACTCAAACTGACCATATAGAGTAAGGTAGACCATGCCTTTATACAGTTACAAAGGATATAATTCTCAAACGGGGCAAGCCGTTAAGGGAACCATTGAGGCTGATTCCTTAAAGTCCGCGCGTACCAAGCTTCGGCAAAAAGACAATATAATGACCTCTGAGCTTAAGGAAGAGTCAGGACTCACTAAGACGGCCTCTAAGTTAGACACCTCTTTTTTGGAGCGTCTCACCACTAAGACGGTAAAAGTTCAAGACACCCTCGTTATGACAAGGCAGCTTGCAACTCTAGTCTCCGCTCATGTACCCATAGATGATGCCCTTAAAGCCCTTGTTGAACAGGTTTCCGATCCGGTTTTAAGACAAGCATTGGCCCAAGTAAAAGATCGAGTTAATGAAGGTAAGTCTTTGGCTGAGTCGCTGGCAGCCTTTCCTGGGATTTTTAACAAGCTCTATGTAAATATGGTGAAGGCTGGGTATGAGTCAGGGAGATTGGGATTAGTCTTAAATCGTCTTGCTGAGTTTATGGAATATCAACTTAAAATCAAAAATGATGTTTTTTCAGCGCTTACGTATCCTGGCGTTATGATTTCTGTGTCATTTGCCGTGATCACCTATTTGTTTGTAAGTGTCGTACCTAAACTTCAGAAAGTCTTTGCCAGTTTGAAAGCCACACTTCCTTGGTATACCCAATTTTTGATCGATGTTTCCAACTTTATACAAAGTCATTGGCTATTGTTACTTTTAACGGCGGTGATTGCCGGAGTGCTTTTTGAAAAGTGGGTTAAAACTCCAGCAGGGCGCCGCAAATTCGATCGTTTTTCCTTAGAAGTTCCTGTCTTTGGCGGTATTTTTTTGGCATTGAATGTGTCTCGATTTACGCGCACACTCTCCACCCTAATGGACTCGGGGGTTCAGATTGTGCCGGCTCTCGAGATTACAAAGAACATTATCGGTAATGTCATAATTTCTGATGTCATTGAGCAGGCGAAAATTGCGGTTCAAGAGGGAAAGAGTTTGGGACTAACTTTGGAAAAATCAGGCGAGTTTCCACCGATTGTATCTCATATGGTAAAGACAGGGGAAAAAACGGGCTCTGTAGAGACGATGCTTAACCATGTGGCAATTGCCTATGATGCAGAAGTCGAACGAAAAATTGGCGCCATGGTTTCCCTTATAGAGCCTGCTATGATTGTCGTTATGGGCGGTATCGTGGTAGTTGTCGTGATTGCGATGATGGTGCCGATGCTCGGGCTAATGAGTCAAGTGAGATAGCGATTCATTGGATTCTTATACATTTTGGGTTACAATTGAAAGCATACAGTTATCGAAAGGTTATTTATGGAAAGAATTCGCAGTGTCAATTCGTTTTTATGGAAGCCATTTTCTTCGAAAAAAAGTGGTTTAACCCTCATTGAGATCATTATCGTAATCGCACTTTTAGGTACCTTGATGACCTATTTAGTGAGCAAATTGACTAGCGTGGCCGATAGCGCAAAAGTCGATCAAGCTCGTATTGGTATGGGTGGTATTGGGTCAGCCTTGCAGATCTTTAGAGTGCACAATTCAAGATATCCTACAACTGAGCAGGGACTTGATGCTTTGCTTAGAGATCCAGGTGGAGATAAAAAGTGGCGTGGGCCCTATATTGAAGCAGAAAAACTTAAGGATCCTTGGCAAGGTGACTTTGGTTACTCTTCTGATGGACGCGACTATAAAATAACCTCTCCAGGCCCTGATGGCGCTGAAGGTACTGAAGATGATATCACGTATCCTGAGTCAGCAGGAAATACCGAAACTGCAAAATAGCTCTCTGTTGTGATGCTTTATTCAGCCAGGTCATTGACCTGGTTTTTTAATGGGGTTAGGACAAAAACCGCCATTTATGGCATAATATTTCATGAATTGTTATTACTTAAAGCTTTCCTACCCTGGAACCGTTACGCTCGCCTCGGGAGGCATCATTGGGGAATATCAAAAGCTCAAATGCCGGTGTGACCTTGATCGAAGTCATACTCGTGATTTCTTTAATGGCGTTTATGCTTGTAGTTATGGCGCCTAATATAACGCTTTCTGAAGCCAATGAAGTTTCTTCCAAATTGGGCAAGCTTAGTTCTGATTTTAGATCTGCCTATGACTCTGCTGTACTTTCGGGCAAAACCCATCGCTTAGGTTTCGATTTAGCTCAAGGCACCTATTGGCTAGAGATGACAGAATCTGATCATGTTAAGCTTGGTGCTAGTGTCTTGGATCGCGAGCTAACCCCAGATGAAGAGAAAGATAGAGCTGAAAAGTTTGAGCAAGAATTTGAACATTTTGTGGAACTCGCTGATAGAACTTTTCCAGACCCCGAATCAGGAAAAGAGATTAAGCCTGAATCGCCAGTAATCCAAGCAAAGGAAGCGCTTAAGGGGCCAAGCTGGCAACTCGTAAAAAATGGCGAGTGGGGGGAAAGGCAATTGGGGGATGTTTTGATGATTAAAGATATTCAGGCTTATCATCACGCCAACAAGATTTCCCTTGCTGATGCCAGGGACAAGGCCATCGCGTATATCTATTTTTTCCCATCTGGCTATATTGAACCGGCTTTCTTGCATATAGGATATAAGGGCAAAGATGGCACCATCAATGAACAGAAAAGCCCATATACCATAGTGATTAATTCCTATGAAGGATACGTAGATATTAAAGATGGCTATGTGGAGGTGTCGCTTGCAAATCCAGAATAGCACTAAAAGTAGTCGTCCAGTCAAAATAGGAGAGAGAAGCTTTACCCTTATAGAGACGATCATCGCTATAGGTCTTCTCGTTACATTCATTTTGGAAATTTCTACGGCTCAGGGTCGAGCTCTTTATTTTTCAGAATATCAACTCAACGTAACAAAGGCGACATGGCTAGCTAAAAGCGTCATGGCTAAAGTCGAATATGAATTTATGGGCCGAGACTTAAAAGATTTGAATTGGTCAGCCCCAGGGGAGCAGTCTTTTAAAGATCTATCGAAAGATTACGAAGGTTTCACGTACAAGCTTTCCATTGAAGAGTGGAAATTGCCGATCATGGACCTTCTTCTTAATGGGAAAAACGGCAAAGATGAGCCTGCAAGTGAAGGTGGTGATGCCGCAGGAGGTGCCGGAGATCTGATTAAGCAGCAGATTGAAAGCGTCCTAGGGGATACGATTCTCAAATTGGCTCACGTAGAGGTTTTTTGGCTGGAAGGAGCTGTAAAAAATTCGACAACACTTACCTTGCTTCTGCCCAATATCCGTGCGGTAGATAAGCAAATTGTGGCGATGAAGCCCATCGCCAGTGAAGCGGGAGCGAATAAGCCCATTTGCCAAGTGGGACAGCTTTGTAAGGAAGGAGATGCGTGCCCTGATGGCACCCCTGCGACTCCTGGTAAAGTATGCCCCGCTGTATCCACCCCTCCTGCAGGCGGGGTAAACCTATGAAGTCAGGGAAAATAAGTGGATTTACCTTGATCGAGGTCATTGTGACCGTCGGGATTATTTCGACTATTATGATTGCGGCTGTTCAAATCCTAAAGTCCAGCCTCGAGATGAGGCAAGCTTTGTCTGAGAAAGGGCTGTTCGCGCATCGTATGAACACCACGCTTCGTGTGTTGTCTCAGGATATTGAACATGCATGGATTCTATCTGCCACAATGGATCAATTGCAAGGTCGCGTCAGAGGCACCGACTCGAGGTCGATATTTCAATTTGGATCTTCCCAAGACGGATTATTGCAGCTTACGACAGGAAGTCATGTCGCCCAGATAGCGGATGCTAAAGAGTCAGACATCTCCTACGTCACTTACGAGATCAAGGAATCAAAACGCTATCAAGGAAGAACGGCACTGTATCGAGGATCAGCACCAAGGGTACCTGAAAACTTCCGCGAGCCCCTAAAGATGGAACTCTTAGCGGATTCGATAAAAACAGTTAAAATAGAGGCATGGAACGGAGACAGTTTTGTAGGGGAGTGGTCTAACCAAAAAAGTGATACGAGAGACAAGCTGCCGCAAATGTTGAAAGTGTCTGTGACAGCTTGGAATGACGTTCCGGAAGAAGGTCAGGAGGATAAGGCTCTTCAGGGAGGGGATGCTTACCTTACTTCGTTTTCCACCACGATTTTTCTTCCCTACTCATCCAGGCTTAAGGAATTAAAAGAGCGCGTAAAATCTGTAAACTTTTAGGGGATCGATTGAAGCTACCGAAGACCTATTTTGGATTTCCCATTGAAGATGGCTCGGCCCCAGAAGGCTCACCTGAAGCGCCGCGAAAGGGCATGGCTTTACTTTTGGCCCTTACGGTGATTGTTATCATAATGGGATTTGCAGCTGAGATGATTATAAGCTCGAGCGTGGCTGTCGAACTTGCGACAGGGGTGCGGGATCGCATTAAGGCAGAATATATGGCCAAGTCTGGGGTTAATCTCGCCGTATTTATGACCCAAATTGATTTTGGAATTGATCTTAAAATGACCGAAGCAAAGCAGGAAATGGCCGACGGTCCTGGCGACATTTGGGGAATGATGAACGGCATGCCCATAGGAGCGTCTACCGTGGAAATGGTGAGTCAAGCTGCAGAGTCGTTTGACCTAGGAAAAATGACTGACAGCAAGGTTATAGACCAGTTGAAACTATTCGAAGGATCCTTTCAGATTACGGTTTCTGATGAAGAGTCAAAAATCAATTTGAACTACTTGCAAAATTCAAGGCGCTCAGAAGTTGCTTTTGCCATGCTTACAGGCCTGTTTTCTTGTCCCGCAGAAAAAGCGCTTCTGGATTCTAAGAGGCTATCGCCGCGGCTCATGGCTGCAAGGATTCTTGACTTTATCGATTCCGATAATACCGCCACAGAAGAATCTGGTTTCAGTGATGAGTCGGCGCCCTACTCCAATCAAAAACCACCCTATAAAGCACGAAATTTTCCGCTAGATTCTATAGAGGACCTAAAACTCATTGAGGGCTGGGATGACGAGCTTCATACAGTCTTTGCTCCATATGTTACAGTGTACCCGTTTAGTCCTTTGCAGCAAGTAAAGTCGACCGATTCTAAACTCAACATAAATACTGCACCCCGTGGGCTCATAGCTTGTTTGTTTCAGGATGTAAATCCTGAGTGCAGGGACAAGTTTGCCGTGGACCAAAAAAAGAAAATTAGCGAAAATCAAAATTTAGCTGGAAGCAAAGAAATCGGGGAATATTTAAAGAAAACCTTGTGTTACGGGAGCCGTGACGGAAGCAATCCTACGGAAGTGAAAGAACAGTGGTTTAAAGCAAATTCTCTTACCTTTAGAATAATTGCAGAGGGAGAAGTGAATCAGCAGAAACAAAAAATTGAAGTGGTTATTAAAAGGCTGGATTCTAAGGGAATGAAAGAACGTCAAACAGATCGCTCGTGGGATATCCTCTATTGGAAAATGACTTGAATTAAGGCTTAAAAAATGCAAAAAATTATCGGCTTGGATATTGGTAGTTATTCTATTAAGGCAGTTGAAGTGATCAACAGCTTTAAAACGTATGAAATTGTTAATTTCTATGAAAAAATAATTCCAACTGATACGGAGCAATCCATCGAGGAACTACTACCTCTTTGCATGGAGCAACTCTTTAGCGAGAATCATTTAGTTGCTGATAGAATTATAGCTGCCATGCCTGGCCAATATATTTCTAGCAGAGTCATGCCCTTTAAATTTTCGGATACCAAGAAAATACGAGAGTCTATCTACGGCGAAGTGGAAGACAAAGTTCCATTTGAGTTAGAGGATATGATTGTTGACCATCAGATTCTTGGGACCACTGGTGATACAACTCTAGTTTTAGTTGTTATGACGCGAAAGAACTTTCTACAGACTTTCTTACAGCATTTAGATCGAATCAATATCAATCCTAAATTAGTTGATGTGGACAGTCTAGCGCTCTATAACTTGACATCATTTCTTAAAACAAGTCCGGGGCAAGTTGCCGCTATCGTAGATATCGGGCATGAAAAGACCTCAGTTTGTATTGTTCAAGATGGGATTTTAAGGATGTTTCGCTCCATCAAGCATGGTGGTCGTGCTATTACAGAGTTCTTGGCTCGAGACTTAGAACTGGAATATACGGAAGCCCAAAATCTCAAACATAGGGTAAGTCGGGTTATCTGGAAGGATGAAGAACCTACCGATATGTCGCCAGATGATCTAAGAGTTGCGCGTAGAATCGGACTCTCGGCTAATTCGATCGTCCGAGAACTTGGCCGAACTTTTTACGCCTTTAAAACTTGGGAAAAAACACCAATTACTAAAATATTTATGTCGGGGGGGACTGCGAGAATACAAGACTTCGACCAGTATTTGGCCGATCAATTAGGTGTTGAAGTTGAAAAAAGCGGTTTGTTTGATACCAATCTTCAAATACAAGAAGACCTGAGAAAATATAAGGAAATCATTCCACAATCTGTTTCCATTGGTCTTCGCGCAGTTACGGGGATTAAGAGGCACTCGCAGATCAATCTCAGAAAAGGCGAGTTTGCTTATAATCAGGACTACGAATCTTTACTAAAGGTCGCCACTTCCATTCTTAAGTATTTAAGCGTAGGAATTCTTTTAGTTACTGTCAGCTACATTGCTCAATTTATTTTGTATAAGAGTCAAATTAGGGGCCTGCAAGAAGAATTCGTGAAAGAGTATGTCAAGCAGATACCAGACGTTAAAAAGAAATTTGCTGGGAAAAGTATTGCCGACGCTGGTGGGTTTGCCAAAGCTAAGAGCCAGGCCTTCGAGAGAATGAACAATGATATTAATCAAAGAAGGAAAGCAGTTTTTGACTTTCAACAAGCATCTAATGGTGCGGGCGCTCTTTTGGCTCTAAAGACAGTGTCCAGTGTGATTCCAAAAGACATGAAAGTAGAGATTACCAGCTATGAATACAATATGAATCCAGATTTGACCGGAAGGATGGTATTAAAAGGCGAGACAGATGGCTTTGGTGCAATGTCTCAAATTATTGAAACACTGAAGAAAAGCGAGTTTTTTTCTGAGGTCAAAGAAAAAAGTTCAGGAGCTAAGCCTGGAACAGACAATAAGATCATTGAGTTTAATATTCAATTGGCCTTTAATCCCAAAGGAGCAAAATCGTAATGGAACAGTTGGAACAATTTATTGAAAAAATGAAGACGCGATTTTCTGAAATTATTCAGAAACTTCTACTGGAGATTTTTGGAGAAAATAATGAGCGTCTAGACTTTCTTTTGGACAGCTTTAATAAGCTTCAGCCAAACCAGCAAAGAGGAGCCTTAGCTGGATCAGCCGTTGTTTTTTTTCTTATGATTATGATGGGGATTTGGATCTATGCAGCGCAAGTTGCCTCTCTTAGGGCCGAAATTTCAGATAGTTTTTCGACCTTAAGACAGTTTCGAAGTCTCGCCAATGAGTTTGGTATGGAAAATACAAAATTCACACTTCTTGTTGATTCCGTTAAAGGGAAAGTTGACGCCACTTCTTATAAACCATATCTGGACCAATTGGCAAAAAAGAATGGACTTTCTCTGGGTCAGCTTGATGAACGAGACATTGCAGCGACAGAAGAGTCTCCATTAGGAAAAGAATTGCGCGACGTGGCTATTGATGTAAATTTTGACAATGTTTCTCTTCCCAGGCTCTTAAAGTTTCTTACAGAGATTGAGAAATCAGGCAAGTATCTAAGAATAGACGACCTGAGGATTCGATCGCGCTACGGCACAAAGCTATTCTTCGATGCTAAGGTACTATTTCGAGCCTATAAACCTGCCTAAAGGGTAAAAATATGAATCGTGCTTCTAAAATCACCTTATATTCATTTGTATTTATCTTGGCATTCGGTTTTTTTGCGCTTATTTCATTCCCCTATGAATTTCTAAAAGAAAATATCTCAACGATGCTGAGTCGTGAGTCGGGTGTCGAGGTAAGTATTGGCAAAATGACTCCTGCTCTGCCATTAGGATTTAAATTTGAAGACGTGAAATTTGGAAGGCCTGGCGGCAAAAGTGCAGTTATAAAGACCATTCAAGTTAAGGCATCTATCTTGAGGCTTTTTATTGGGCGATTGGGAGTGAGTTTGTTCGTTGGTGCAGGCAAGTCTGGTGAGATGGAATTGTTTACCTCTCTAGGTTTTAGCGACATTATCGGGGGAGTCTTTGTTCCGTCGAGTTTAGATATAAAAGTCGACGATTTTCCAATGGGAGACCTAGCTGCATTTGCTTTCGACCATTTAGCCCACATGCCAGGGGCAAATCCACTTCTTGCGCCGGAACTGAAAAAGTTGATATTGCGGGGGGATTTAAGTTCCGTAATTCAGCTTTCGCTAAATGCGAAAGACCCTATCCAAAGTCAAGGTTCTCTTTCCGTGAAGTTTAAAAATTCATCTTTCGCGATGGATGACGGCTACATCGCAGAGCAGATATTTAAAATTGCTCAGATTGATGCCGTGATGAATCGAGGTCGCCTTGATTTCGCTAAAGGCTCAGGATTTCAAGCTCAGGACATAGGGATTGGATTTAGCGGCGACGTCGCCCTCAAAAATCCCATGCTGCGTTCCCTTTTGAACCTGAAGATACCTATTCGAATGGAAGGCGGAATTAAGGAAAAATTCGGAATACTCTTAGAAATGCAGTTTTTGGCCGGCGAAAGGCTCACAAGTGAGCTCACACTTCAAGTCACTGGGCCATTGGATAGCCCTTCTGTAGTGCCCGTTGGCTCTTGACAAAAATACCGGGGTTTGCGATTTGGCCAATTCGTAATTTTGACAGGTGCCTAGGGCTCGATTTAAAATGAAATCTAGGCATAGGTGCGGGCTAGTCGGGGGGGGGGGGCTTTGCAGAATATTCGCTATTTTGTAGATCTTCTTTCTGATCGTCTTGATCGTTTAGAGAAAGTTTTAAAAGGTGATGATATCGCTTCCATTCAAGAAATCATGTTTCTTGAAAGAGCAGCTTTTGATTCCTTACAGCGATCTATGAACGATGTAAGTCAGGCCTACCCTGCGGGTGAAATTGAGCCACTTTATCAAAAAGTAATATCATTAACGCGGTTGGCTGAAAGAAAGATTTCTGAACTGGAGGCGAGATTAAAGCAAGTTCATTCTGTAAACGGTAAGATAAAGAAGTTTGCTGCAGCAGAGAAGATCGATAGTTTCGTTTCAAAAAGCGTGTAGAGGAGTAGGGAAATGAACAAAGAAAAACTGGCGGCTGTCTACGGTACCATTCCTTCTCCAGAGGAGATAGATCAACTGGTTGCATTTTGCGGGGATCAGTATGAACTGACTATTATAACAGGCCAGTCCATTGCCGAGTACTTAAGGACCAACTCTAGATCGATTGGTTTGAGGGTATTGGCCCTTCCTGATCATGACGAAAATCATACTTTTCTTCCTGGGTTGGAGCCTGCATTGGCGGGTTTTCATACCATTATTATAAAAGAGCGGATAGGGCTGTACGCCTATCAGGCAGTTAAAGCAAAGTGGCTGCATCGCTCGCGGCTCATTGTTTTGATTGACAATTTAACTCCATGGCCGGCCCAGGACATTCCGCGGCTAAGAACCATTAGAGATGAGGTTACAAAAGCTGCAGATGCTTTCATTGTTCAATCGGAGGCAGCACGGGATATGCTAACCATGATTGAAGGAATTGATTCGAAAAGAATCTATTTTGTTCCGCCTTTTGTCGCTCATACTCAGACTCCAGGAGGTAAGGCAAAAGCAGATGCATTAAAAGCACTGGGTTTCCACGATGGGGATTTTTTGGTGTCGGTGGTGGGCCAGGTAGAGTGGGAGGAAGGTCTATTTGATGCGCTTCATGGAATCGCTTTGGCGAGAAAAGAAAATGGTGGTGAATACTCAAAAATAAAGTTAGCAATTTGTGGGGTGGGCTCATTTGATCTTGTTCTTCAAGAGAGGATCGATGCACTAGGCATGGCCACTGCAGTTAAAATCTTTCAACCCAATCGGACTCATCATGCATTAATCATGGATGCGTCTTCAGCAATTTTTTCATCGATTATTCAGTCTAGAGATAGATTGGAAGGGGATCCCTTTAAAGTAGTGACCGCCATCGCTAATAGGATTCCTCTTCTTTCGGGGCGGACTCCGATGGCAGAAGAATTTGTTGGCAAGTATCGACTTGATTTTTGCCTAGGAAGCTCACTGAGTATTTCTCATGCTATTTCCAGAGCTTTTGCTAGCAAAGGTTTATGTGCAGATATCGCAACAAAGGCTGTGCAAAAAAGCACACGGACTCTGGAAAGCTCAAAAGAAATATTTTATTCCGCGATCGAAGGTGCGAGACGAGCTGACTCTCGGCCCTCAGATAGCGTTTTAGTTGTCCAAATTGAAGAAATCGAGCAGTTGGTTTCCAAAGCGAGTTATTTGGACGCGATTAAGTTGATAGACCGCGTCTTTTCAACTTATGATTTAGCGGTCCATCATAAATCAAACCTATATAGGATCATTGGAGATTGCTTTACAAAGTTAGGAGATATGACTTCAGGCAAAGAAGCTTACGAAACAGCCTTGTCCTTGGATCCTTATTTAGCGTCTGCAGTTATCGGGCTTGGTGTGATTTCTATCAATCTGAATAAGCCGGATATGGCCATCATTCAGTTTCAAAAGGCGGTTACCTGTGCACCTCAGGATGATATGGCTTGTTTAGGGCTAGGGCTAGCTTTCCAAGGAATAGGGGAAATTTCCGAGGCCAACAAATGGATGGAGCGCTGTCTAGACTTAAATCCGACGAATGCTACTGGATTGTATAGTCTATTAAAAGTCGCTCATCAGTCAAAAGATTTCTCTTTAGCACTGCCGGCTTTAGAGCGCTATCTTAGTTTAAAACCCCAAGATCTCTCTGTGAAATATAGCTACGCCGGTGCCTTGTATGCCGTTTCCCATTTTGAAAAGAGCCTGACTGTCGTAGAGGAAATTCTCTCTATCAATCCAACACATTCTCAAGCTCTTGAGTTAAAGGCCGCTATTCAGCAGAAAACTAATCAAGCTCCTCATAAGGTAGGCAAGCATGCTTAAGTTTATCTATATCAAAAATAGAAGAATTCCTGTTCCCATACCCATTTCCAACGTCAAGGAAGCTCTCTTTTGGGTAACAGAAACCTTTGCAGTAGAGGATCGACTGATTACTCGTGTTATATTAAATGGGGAAGAGCTTCCTCTGGAAGCGGTAGAGAATCGTGATTGGTCTTTGGATGCTTCCTCTGAATTTATCGTTCAGGTGGAGTCACCTAGGGAAATTTCAGCTCAATCCATTGAGGTCGTTAGAGATTTCTGTTTAGTAATTCTCAGTCGAATTAAGCCTGCTGCGGTCGCTCTTTATCAATTTGAGGGTACTGAAATTCTACCCGCGTTCAGTGAGATTTTTGAAGATATGGAGTATCTGCATAGCTTGCGTATACATATCAATGGAATTTTGGACCAATTTCATTCTGATATTGCTCCCTTTGAAGCGATGTCTATTGTATGCGACCGGGTTATGGGCGATCTCATTCATGAGAAGAACCAAAATAACTGGAAAAAGTGTTCTGAAATACTTCTGCACCGGTTAGATCCTTTTTTGAAGAAGCTTCATTTTGAAGTGGTAGAGCTTCAGAAGCGATTTACGTCGGAAACAGACTCCGACCTAGTGCTGCCTCTTTATGGCAAGACATAACTAACCGATATAGTTACAAAATTAGGTAAGTCTAAATAATTTCAACCTAGAAGCAGATAGCTCTTTATGGCTCATTTGATAGGATATAGGAGGCTTCTTGGTTGCGACAACATTTAAATCTGCAATTGTAGCTACCAGAAGTAGTCAAATAAAGAGTCTTTATCGCGAAGCCTTAAGAGACCGTAGCGGATCCAACATTGAAGTTATTCAAGAACCAGTTGAGATAGAACCCCATTTAAAGGGCGGGGACTCTCTTCTATTGGTCATTGACTGGAATTTAGACGTGGATAATGTTGTTTGCCTTCTTAACAAAGTGCAAGGTTCTTCACGAGAGGTTGCGGTATTAATTCATACTGAAACAATTTCAGGTAAGGCCATTTCCGTAGGTCTTGAATATTCCGTTAACTACATCGGCAATGCTTCTGAGATTCCCTCTGAGATTAAAGTAGGTGTGGGAAAAGCTATAGATTCCTTTGTCAAGCTTTCACCTATCCGAAGCATATTGAACATCATCGATATCTTCCGCAAAAGGGGTGATTTTGAATCTGCGATGTCACTTCTAGAATCCACGTTAGAAAAAGCACCAAAGGTTGCTATGGTGGAGTTGGAGCTAGCAGCAATTTACATTGATAGCGGCTTATGGCGGGATGCCGAGCCAATAGTGAAAAGACTTTCTGAAGTGCAGCCCCCTAATTTGCGGGCACAACACCTCTATGGACGTGTCCTTATGAAAAAAGGGCAGAACAAAGAAGCCGAGGGCCTGCTGAATAATTGCAGACTTCTGAATCCATACAATGCTCCCCGATTAGTTGATTTAGGGCGGTGTATTTTAGAGCAACCAGGAAGAACAGGCGAGGCATTAGAGGTGTTTGATCAAGCGATGAAACTGGATCCGAATTTGCCGGAAGCTAAGTTGGGCAAGTCCGAGTGTCTGCTGGCGCAAGGTGATATTGAGGATGCGTTGGAGTTGATAAAAAGTTTTGCTTCGCCACGAGAGTTGGCCTCAGTTTTTAATTTAGCTGCCATTGTAAATATCAGGGATCGAAAGTTCATTGATGGCATAGGTCTCTATCAAGTCGCTTTAAAGTCTATAAAAGACGACAATTTTGCGAGCTCAAGGCTCTATTTTAATGCTGCTCTAGGCTTTAACAGATGGGACAGGCCTGAAGATGCCCTAAAATGTTTAAGGAAAAGTCTCGAACTGGATCCTACTTTCACTCGATCGAAAACCCTTATGAAACGTATTTCTGAAAAGCTTCCTTTAGCTATGTCCTCACTCCAGAGTAACGAAGTTGACCAGTTTGAGTCAGTAATTCAAAAAAAGGAAATGAAAACAGCTAACGCTAAGACCCTTGATTTAGACTCCCCTTCGTCGCTTCCCCCTAAAAAGGACCCGTTGGCCTATACCGGTTTCGATGATTTTGATCTTTCTGATGAGGATGCTTGAGATTGGCCAAATCTATGCGATAATACCTATTTAGAACTGCCTGATATCAAACACTTAATAGGATCTCTTTGGGTATTTCAATGTTATCTAAAGGTTTCGTTGATTTTTCCGATAGGGTGATTGGTATTTGATGGCGCATATAGGGGAATCTGATGCTTCCACGCTGGATTTTGTTAGTATTTTTTCTAGAAACTACTGCTATTGCTGAATCCGCTAAAGTTAGAGGTGGCCGACTGTCCGTGGATCCAGCTCTTGAAGCATGGATTTCGAGGCACTCTATTGCATACCTTCAAGATAGAAAAGATCTAAAAGTTGATCGTTTCGAAAATCTCGATGTGTTATCTCGTGATTATGTGTCATTAAAAAACCGTGATCTTGTTCCGATTTCAGACGCATCCCAATTAGATTCAGGATTGATTTTGGACAAATTACAGTCCTATTTGGATGCGAACAATAAACCACATCCTTTGCATAACTATATTTTGTCTGAGTTAAAAATTTCGCCTGAGTTAAGGCCCAAATATAATGCATTGATGTCTGTACCTTCATTTAACTCTTGTTTAAAACGTGGCAATTTTAGTCGTGTTTCCGAAACGAAGGGATTTTTTTCGCGAAGCCCCAGTGAGCTTGGCGCTTGGATGGCTGAGGTCGATCTGTACCGTGCCTTGTGGTTTAAGAAAAGCCAATTTAGGAAGATAGTACAAGGGATAAAAATTTCTGATCAGGAAAAGTTTACTTCGACATTGCAGCCCTTTGCGGAAAAGTATTCCTGGTTCGCTGAAATGGTGCCTTGGGTAAAAATAGAGAATGGACGAGAAGACGTCGCGGTTAATAGACTTCTGGCAAAGAACGAGTGTGAGGCCGCAAAACAAAAATATGGCGGTTGGGTAAGTGGAGCAGTCGTAAAGCCTGACAGTATGCCGTCAATTATGGAAAACGTCGCTGATGTGGGAAGGTGCTTTCGGAAGAATGGTGTTGAATCGAGAGTCGCTGCATTACGAGATTTTTCCCCGGTGCTTGAAGCAAAGTTTGGATTTGAAGGAAAGTCCGCACTTGCTGTTGAAGTAGCCAAGGCATATTGGTCGGCCGACAAATTTACTGAGGCGCGCAGTATCTTAGCAGACATTTTCACAGAGGCCTTAGCTGAAAATAAGCTTGATAATGTAGGGGCAGCTCAACATCTTTTGGCGCAAATTTATGAAAATGAACATCGCATTGAAGACGCCATCATTAATTTTGAATTCTATTTAGGTCGTTATAAAGATACATCCTTAACTTTCGAAGCTCTTCGCAGCTTAGTTCTGCTCTATGCCGAAAAACAAGAATGGATTAAAGCTGCTGAGGCGGCTCAGCGCATGGTAGCTATTCAAGACTCTCAACCTGAAGAAAAACGCGAAGTTAATAAGGCAGGGTTTGGACTATTTTGGTCAGGAAGGTCTTGGCTAGCTCTAGGAGAAAAAGAACTAGCTAGTGCTGCATGGAAGCGCTTGAAGACTGAATATTATTCTACCTACTATGGCGCGTTAGGTCATTTTCTACTTGAAGCAAGTTTAGGCCAGGTGTTTGATGTGGAAATTGCAAATGATAAAGCTTTTTCGGAAGAAGAATTTCTATTTTCTCCATTTGATGAATCCGATCGGCTTCGCGTTAAATCCATCTTAGTTTTTTTGAGAGCAGGACTATCTAAAGAGGCCGATTGCGAAATTGATGAGCTAGCCGATCAAAAAAATCCATCTAAAGATTTTGCACGGGCACTTTTGTATTCTTCTTCTGGAGCATGGTTAAAGTCGGTGAAGGTCTTTGATGAGCTGCCTCGCTCATATCGCAATAATCTTCCCAGAGGATCAGAACGCATTCTGTTTCCTATTCGATATAAGGAAACTATAGAAAATTTCGCATTGAGACTCAACATGGATCCAGATTTTGTAATAGGCCTTATTCGCCAAGAAAGCCTATTTGACAGCCAAGCGATGTCGCCAGTGGGTGCAAAGGGGTTGATGCAGCTTATGGAAGCTACTGCCCAAATGGAAGTAAAGAGGATGGACAGCAACTATTTCGAACAGAGCAATTCTAAATCAGATCTTCTGCAAGCTGCATCCAGCAATATACGTCTTTTCGAAACCGAAGCTAATTTAATGATTGGTATTCATCATGTTAATACCTTGATGAAAAAGTATGGTTCCCCAGTGTTTACCCTATCGGCATATAATGCTGGGCCAGGTGCAATGTTAAAGTGGAAAGATAAATTCGATTCCACAGATTTGCTCCTCTTTGCAGAAAAAATTCCTTATAAAGAGACCAACAGCTATGTAAAACTTATACTTAGAAATTATTTCTATTATAAAAAATGGTATCGAGATACTACCCTGTCTATGCCTCATCTTGAGGCTGTAGCCAGTCCTCTTGTCAAGATGCCACTTTCTGTGCCTAAAGATGAAGTAAAAGAAAAAAATGCAGTTAGCCTATAAGAGCGTCGTTAGAACAGATGACAGTCTTGCGCAGCGGAATGATCTGTACTGGTAAGGTGTCAGGAATTTTGAGCTTCGGGTTGACGATCCGGAGAAGCATCATAACAGTATTTTGTTTTTAAGCAAAAATCGTAGATTTCTGAAAGTCTTGGAAACTCGGTTGATAGATCGATTCCGTATCTCTTTGCGTTGTAGCATTGAGGCACGATACAGATGTCAGCAAGGGTTAAATTACTTCCAAATGAATACGGGCCTTTTCTATTGTTTTGATGGATCAACTGCTCGAATACCTTTAGGCCTTTGCGATTAAAATCCTGCGCCCACTCGCGTCTTTTTTCATCTAAATCTGAATGTCGTCTAAGAACACTTAGGTTTTGAATCGGTTGCGTGTCCATGGCAATAACGTAGGCCATCTCTCTAATTAAGGCTTTCTCCCATGGGTCTGAGGGCAAGAGGCTTGGAACTGGCCATGTTTCATCAAGCCATTCTACAATAGCAAGAGAACCTGAAATAGGTTTGCCATCGACGAGAAGTGTGGGAACTCTTCCGTGGGGGTTGAGTTTTAGATATTCAGGGGAATTTTGTTCATTGGCTAATAGATTGACCCCTATGGACTTGTAAGGCAGTCCTTTTAGATTTAAAGCCCATTTTACGCGCCAAGTGCAGCTAGAGCGCCAATATCCATGTAGTACGAAATTCATTTGATACCTCAAAGTTTTATGGGGACTTCATGTGACAGCTCAATGCTTTGTGAACTTGACTTAACCCTATACGCTAAAATCTCGACTCCACTTTTATGGCTTTCGCGAAGAAGTCGTCCATAAACGGGGTCAATGTCATCTGCCACGGATAAAAATTTACCTTCTGCTCTATTTACGAGGAAAAAAAGAACAGCTCGATGGCCAATTTTTACTTGAGCCATAAGCTCTTCAAGATGTTTTTGCCCCCTGGTAGTGACAGCATCCGGGAAAAGTATGCAGTCTCTAGCAGAATCATAAAGCGTTGCGTTCTTAATTTCTATAAAACACATGCCGGGAGATTCAAGGAGAACATCAATTTTGGAACCCTGACTTCCATATTTTACTTCTGTGCGAAGCGATTCATACTTTTCAAAAGTCGGAATTCTTTTTTCCCTAAGTGCTTCCGACACAATCTTGTTAGGAAGTGAAGTATTTACGCCGATCAGACCTTTCCCCATTTGGGAAAATTCTAAGGTCCACTTTAGCTTTCGACTCAGATTCTTGGATTCAGATACAAAAACTTTCCCGCCAGATTCTATGCAGGTTTTCATGCTGCCTGTATTGGGGCAATGTGCTGTCTCCGTAGAGCCGTCTTCAAACTCTATGTCAGCCAGAAAGCGTTTGTAGCGTTTTAAAAGTCTGGCTTCTCTACATGGAGGATCAAATATCAAGGGGTGTCCTCTCTAATTCTTTTAAGTGCTCAATAGAGGACAAAATAAAACCGTGTTTGGCAAGTTTTGATGAATAAACTTCATGGCGCTCTATGAGTCTTTTTAATGTGGATCGATACGCCAATTCAATGATCTCGCAACGAATTCTATATCTCATGGGTGAGCCAGACATGATTCTGGTAATGTTCTCGTCAGGTTGAAGAACAATAAAATCCACATCAGGATACCTCTCAGTAAGATGGGCAAGTGTGGACTGAAACCTCGTATAAACGAGCGCTTTAACAGTTTGAATCAGCGCGAAAATTCCACCTTCTTTTTCTACAGTCCCTGGAACTTGGCTTGCAAAAGGCTTAAGTGGATCTATTACAAAGATAAGTTGACACCCTCCGGCGACTAGCAACTCAAGGTTTGAGGTACGGGTCACTTGGCCATCGATAAATCTACGATTGCCAATAGTAACTGGTGTGTAAAAGGGCGGAAGTGCGCACGAGGCGCGCACTGCTTCCGAGATAGTCGGATTGTCCTTTGACCCCAATCCAAAAACTTCATGGGTTAACTGATCTTGGTCGGTAGCCCCAATGTAAAGAGTAGATTTTAGCGAATCAAACTCATTGCTAGTCCCTGAATATGCCGCTAAAACTTGCTCAAAAAAAGCCTTGAGCCCTTCTCCTTTGAAAAATCCTGTAGGTATACCCTTAATCAAATTGTTAATCCACTTTGAGGGGTCCAATTTATCTCTCAGAGAGCTAGACTCTAGAATGCGAGTGGCAATGTCTCTAGCAGCTAAGTCGTAGATGCTAGAACTTTTCAAAGGGGGCAAAACTTTCGAGGTTCCATATACGGAACGAATGAGTTCAAGCGGATCTATGCCATTAGCAAAGAAACTTGAAAGAATAGAACCCGAGCTCACTCCTGAGTAGACATCAAGCATAAGAAGGTTTTTCTGAGGTAGCGCAAGATTAAAGGCGTGTGAAGCTCCTAGCTGATAGAGGAAACCTTCAAGTGCGCCTCCGCTCATTGCCATGCCTGCCTTTGGGTTGATGCTCTTTCGAACCTCCACAGCTAGTATTTTAGCAATCCAGCTTAATATTTTTCCTGCACTATGCGGGTCGACGAGTACGTCCTGAACGTGCTTACGACCAAGGTTAAAGGCCCTATGAGTGGCGTCGGGAGTGTCTTCTAGAATAGCCAGGGCTCGCTTTAGGGGGAAGTGAAAGTCCGGCCCCCAAGAGGAAGCAAGATCAAGGACCACTTGAGCATAATGTTCGAAGGCAACTAAGGCGCTTTTAGAGTTTTTTCTCTCGTCATAGACCAGGATGTCCAAATCCGTCTTCTTTAAGATGCTTTCTATGGGGTCATTGCTCTCCAATAGATAGATTGTCAAATCTAAAGGTGCTACAGCCGGGTGAGCAATCCTAAGTATAGCATCGTGAAGTGAACTTGAAAGAGGCTCAGCACCAATGCGCAAGAGACTTTTCTTTGTTTCTTTAAGCTGCTCAGATGAAGCAACATAGAGTAAATTTCGCTTCATGGGGACGGTCTTTCTTTAGTGATCTCTTGAAATAGCGTTTCTACATCCTGGTATCCAACAAGAGTTCGCTTATTTTCAAATTGGCTAAGCCCGCCACTTGGAATAATGGTAACTGTTGGTAAACTTTTAATATTGTATTTTTCTTGAATGGCGTCAGTTACATCGTTGGCTTCAGTTAAATCAATCTTTAAAAGTACCCAACGATGATCTTCTAGTTCTTTTCGAATCTTTGGATTCATGAAAGTTTCAATCTCCATTTTTTTACACGCGATGCACCATTCTGCCCAAGTGTCGACTAATATAGGTCTGTTTTCGTCTTTTGCTAGTTGGTATGCCACATCTTCTGAGGTTATCCAGGGAATTTTCTCCGCGGCTGTAGAACTAAATCTAGATTCAAAAAGGCAAAAAACAGCTATGCCAGAAATGACCGCTGGAAGAATATGAAGGCTCTTTTTTTCAAATAAACTTCTCGAAATCAAAATCAATCCAAACATAGTCAGAGAAATCAGACCAAAAATTCTTCCCAACTGTATCGTATAGGGCTCCACAAAACCCCAAATTCCAGCAAAGGGGATTTTCAGGTAAATCAAGGATACGGAAAAAATTGCGCCTGCAAAAAGCGTCTTGACAGTTACTTGAACGCGAGGGCTAAAACGTTTTTTAGGTATGCTAGCGCTAAAGGCTCCCAGAAAAACATAAGGCAAGGCAAATCCAAAGCTATAGATACTGAGCAATAGAACAGCTTCTGCAGGGTTTTGACGACTGGAGGTCACAGCTAAAAGTGATGCTAAAATGGGTCCCGTGCATGGTGACGCTACAAGCCCAGCTCCTATTCCCATCAAAAAAGCATTGGATTTGGTGTGACTTGAGCTGCCTACTTTGCTTCCTACATTTTGAAGCCATGAGAGATTGCCATATCCTAGCATGGTAAATCCCATAATGATCATGGCAATTGCAAGTATGAGATTAAAAGTAGGTGACGCCATGAAAGATCCAAAAACACTGCCTGACCAAGCAGCTAGAAGGCCGAGTAAAGTATAGGTCATCAATATGCCAAGTCCATAGAGGAGGGATGCGGCCTTAGCGGAGGCCCCCTGATGAGCTAAAACCCTCAGCGTGATGGGAATCATCGGGTAAACGCAGGGAGTGAGATTGGTGAGGAGGCCTCCGATAAAAACGAGACTTACCAAAAGCCAAAAGGAAACTTTTCCTTTCAGTTTTTCAGCAATTTTGGCTTCCCAAGACTTGGTCTCACCAGAGGAGATGGAATTAGTGGCCGTTTCTATGCTGTCTTTTTCAGGGGAGGGGGTTAACGTTAAATCTGGATGTTTTTTTTCAGCCGCTCCATTTGCCGACGAACTTGCTTGAGATATAGCGGGGGGCTTTGATGGCACTGCTATGGAGTTTTCCGATGGAGTTTCATCCAAGATTCGAAGCTGGACCTGGGCTGTGTAGGGGAAGAGACAAATGCGCGTGGTGCAGCCCAATGATGTAACCCCGAATAGGATTTCTGGTGTTTGTATCCTATCAAAGGCGACAAGTTCCAATTCAAATATCCCGTCATCATAAACTTCAACATCCTTGCCTGAAACGGGATCCTTTCTAACAAAGTGGGGTGGGGCATTTACTTTTAATAAATTGATGCCCGGCGGAGGGAGAAACTCGAGCTTATCTTTGTAAATTGAGAAATCTAGCCTTGTTTCTAGTTTTAACTGCACCTTTATTGCACCGTCTTTACTGACGGTGGCACGATCCCCTGACCAAAGAATCACTTCAGACGGCTGGATATTAACTAGAGGAGCATCTTTAGCGGAATCTAATAATACGTTTTTAGAGGCTTTTTCATCACCCCTGCTTTGTTCGGATGTGCCTAGAGAAAGCAATAATAGAAATAGGAACAATCCACTGACTTTACATAACATCTAGATAAGGCTCCCTATTGGAATAGGCCCAACATACCACGAACTAAATAGGAATCCAAAGGCCCAACAGCGGCCTCATAGCGTAATCTTCCCTGCGTCCGACTGCTTAGTTCCATTAGTTAAGAGCTTGGTAAGTGCCAGTTTTCCGATTTAAAGGGCCTTACGTCCTCCAGTGCTCCTAGTGCAAAGGTCTAATTTTATTCGAAAAAATAGAATATCTGGGGGCTCTTGACTTTCTGGCTCACTAAAAAATGATCAAATGCTTGACGAAACCTCCATCATTGCTTAAAAGGTTGGGTTCCTGGCACGATGCACCACGGCATAAGTCGGGGCGATTTTTATGGTCTAAGTTCAATGAGATCTTGGGACATAAAGTGGTCTGCTGAGCGCTTCATGTTCCTGCAAATAGCTGCAAAACGCTGCTAAACAAATAACCAATTAGGTTAAGGATTTATAGAATGTCTAAATACGAAGTTAAATGTAAGTTAAAAAAAGGCGACGAAGTTATTGTAACTAAAGGCCGCGCCAAAGGCGTTGTTGGTAAGATCGATGCTGTAATCCGTAAGGATTTGACAGTCCTTTTAGCGGGTGCCAATGTTTCAAAAAAACATGTGAAACCTGACCTTAAGAATCCAGATGGTGGAATTGTTGACAAAGCTATGCCCATTGCTATCAGCAATGTAGCTTTGGTTGACCCAAAGACGAAGAAACCAACTCGAGTTGGTTACAAGTTGGAAGCAGGACAAAAAGTTCGGTTTGCAAAAAAATCAGGCGTTGTTTTGTCTTAAGTTTGGTTTGATAGAGAATTAAAATGAGTGGCCTGCGAGGGCCACTTTTTTGATTCCGATTTCAATTTCGATTTTAATTTCAAGGATAGATCGCTGCCTTATAGAGGCTCCCCAGTAATGCCATACTGCAAAAGATTGAGAACAAGACGCCTAATAGATAACATCTCGAAGGGAATATCAAGTCCGCTGTCGCTCGCTAAAGTGGCTCAATCTTGGAAAAACAGGTGGCTCAACTTAGGTGGAATGCCGCAGTCTACGCTTTTAGTCCTATTTCTCTAGGTCTCTATCTTCTCCCATTTACCTCTTCCATTTACCTCTTCCATTTACTTCGCCCGTTTGCGGGAAGGGGCTGTGGTCAAAACATCACTTTCAAGCTGCGATTTTGCAAAAGCAAGAATGGATTGTATAATAGGGGGGTAGATACCAGAAGCGCCGTAAATTCTAAAGATGCTGATAGAAAAATTTTAGCTTTCAGGGGAACAAAGCAATGAGGAAATGTTTCATTTTGAATCTATGGATCCTGTCAATAGGCATCGGTTGCCGCTCTCAATTACAAACGGATCCTGTTTCAAAAGAAATGCAAGGACCTGCAGGGAAAAAATACTGCAGTGTTCCTAATGATTCAGATTTTTCAGCGGTAGAAATGGATTCTCAAAGCGAAGCTGCAATTTTAGAAGTCCAAAAGAGCCCGAAATTTGCCGCAGTAAAAACAATGCTAAATATACAATCTTCTAGTGAGAAAAAGTGGATTTTAAAAGCAATAACCCCACTTAATATGGGCTGTGACAGTTTTCATAAGAAAGGCCTGCTTGCATATGGTAAGGATTCTTACGTAAGTTTCGCAGGTCTGTTGCTAGCTTTATATCTTCCACCAAAAAACGGTGGAATTGCGCCTTTGGATACAAAATTTAAGTCTTCCGGTAGCAATAGTTCAACGTCTCAATACCCAATTGTTGACATGCTGCGCTCGATTAATGCCAAAGTTGCTGAAAATCCTTTAGGAAAGACCCGTAAAGCAGGCGAGGAGGTTCTAGATTCTAATCCTTTGAGTGACCAACAACTATCGGTTCTAAAGGAAAGTATGAAGGAAGGAATCCTTACCAGCTATCACTATGACAAACCTTGGAAAAACGCCTATGGGGATATGGTGACAGGTGATTTTCTTGGTTACGCCATAGGAGAGAACGTAGAACGGCATTTAAAAGAACTGAACGACGTCTTTATCACGGAGACCAAATCAAGTAGCGAACAACTATATATCGCTGCAACGGCTCGCATGGTCCGCCAATGCGTGGGGATTCATCCATTTCACGATGGCAATGGCAGAAGCTGTACGCTTTTAGGCGTGTGGGCCCTTGGGCAAAGAAACATTCCCCACTCGGTTATTTGGGCGGGAGATGATGTTTTGTTGAGTTCGGCAGAGTGGGGCCAGAGATTTCAAAAAGGTGTCGAATATCATCGAGCGTTAATAGCAGGTGGCAATTGAAGACTCCCAAAAGTACCGAAGCCTAAGGGCGAATTTCTCTTGTTAGCAAAGAGTAGCTTGTTCCAGGCTTAATGTTTGGCACAAAAAGCGGAAGTAATTGCCTCTTCTATTCTTAATTGAAATCAAGCGTGGCAATTTCGAACTAAGCAGCAGGGCTCATTAGCCCGTTCTGCTTGAGCCATGAGATTTACGTTTCAGTTGACCAGGCCTAGCAATAGACATAGGTAAAGATGCTGCAATTAACTACTTCACAGAAAAATTGATACTGAGTCACGCTCTTTCTAAGCAATCGTAAAAATCTAGGCAATTTTAGCGCGAGAAATCGTAGATGAATCACGAATTACGAATGAAAAGCAGGCTAGACTTTTCCAATTAAGATTTTGGGATTGAATAGTAAGCTATAAAGATTCTATTTTGGATTCTAAGGAAAGTAAAAATTTAATAAGCTGATTTTTTTCCTTTTTTGTTAGGTTTAACTCTTGTAAGGATTCTTCTCGATGGCCTATGGCTGGTTTGTCAGGCAATGAGGAGTAATGATTGATGACCTCCTCTAAGCTTTCAAATCGACCGTCATGCATGTAGGGAGCCGTCAGTTTTAAGTTTCTTAAAGTGGGTGTTTTAAAGGCGTTCATCGACTCCAATCCATCCAGTTTTAAAAATTCGACTTCGGCACATTGCTCTAAGTTAGAAAGTCTATTGTCTGCTCGTGCTTTTACTACGTGCGGAGTCTGGCATCCAAAAGGATGATCCTTAATTGCGAGCACTCCTTGAGCACGTCCCGCCGGGAGCTTCTTATAATCAATATCGGAATTCCAGGGCAGTCCAATGTTGTGAAATTGGGAATTGGTAAAGTTTGGACCAGAATGACAAAGGTCGCAGTTACCTTTGCCCATAAAAAGATTAAGACCTTCAAATTCATCCTGAGAAAAACTAGCATCAAAAGCTTCTTGGATGGTTTTCGTTCTTGTTAATCTCTCCGCAAAGTGATCAAAAGGGCTTTGTGTGGAAAGAATTGATCTTTCGTAGGCTTCGACGGCTCCGGCGCTGTTAGTAATAACTGCTCTTATGGCGGCGTCTAACTGCCGATTGTCGTGCCTGGGAGTTAGCAAATCTTGCTCAGTAACCAAAGGTTTTGAATCATCGGAGGCATTTAAGCCAGCAGAGAGCATAGCAAATTGATCTTGGGGAGACCTTGCGCCTTGTCCAGCAAGTTTTAAGATATGATCGAGGGCTGAAAATGTTCCCATAGTTGCAATTCCATAAATACGAAGCGAGGGAGGCAAAAGATTAACAGATGGGCCAGAGGGGGTAATAGAATGATCACCCCCCTCTTGGATGGCTTTTAGGACGCCATTCTCTATAGGACCGTAAAGCGCGGTGTACGTATTCAAGTGGAAAGTTACAATCTTCGCCGCAAGCTGTTCCATACTGAGCCCTTGTTCTTTGGGGTCCAGCCAAGGTCCCAGCGCTTGAGCAGTGAGTGAGTCGGCTCTACCATCAGAAAAAAACCAAGAGTTCATAGCAATATTTACAAGTGTAGGTGTGTTTCTTTCGGTAAGAGCAACTCCCATAGCAGTAGGTCTTCCATCGGTAAACGATTTCCCTGGATTATGACAAGTAGCGCAGGAAACTTTTTCGTTGACGGAAAGCCTGGAGTCCACAAAGAGCTTCTTTCCGAACTCAGCAAACTTACGCTCATAGGGGAGCGAAAATGCGGGTGGAAATATATGTGATCTAATTTTATCTCTAAGAAGCTCTTCGCTCATGAGGCTTGGTAGTTTCTGGCTCCACAAGTCCGGAAGCCACAACCATATGCAAAGGGCAGTTATCGAAGCAAATAACCATTTTTTGAATTTGCTAAAAAAAGATTTTAAGTCTAATAACACGGAAATATTTCCTTTTGAGGGAGTCCCAACTTGCATTCATATTCAATATCTAAAGTAAAACGTCTTATGTTCTTTTTCCTTACCCTTCTAGTGTCCGAAAAAGGGCGATCGGGAGTTATTGCTGAATTATCAGACAGCGGTCTATCTGCCAAGGCCTATATTGAGGCTAGTAGTATTCCTTTCAACTCTCTTTTTTCGATGAATGTTGTTCTAAATAAAGACAGCGCAGCTCAAGAATTGACTGCCTTTAAGGCAGAAATGCCCGCCCATAACCATGGAATGGTGCTAACGCCTAAGATTACACGCCTTGGGGCAAGAGAATGGCGTATAGATGGTTTGAAATTGCACATGAAAGGAAAATGGACACTCATTTTTGAATGGGAGGTAAAGGGGAAGAAAAGTAAAACAACTTATGATATTGTAATATAAGCTATTGACTAGATTCATAGTTCTCATTAATAATTGTGTCTTGAGTTTTAACCACAACTTCTGAAATTGGGTGAAGCATTGAAGAGCAGAACACTTCAGAAGACACTAGCAAATTTTGGAGTTGTTTTGAAAAAGCCAGCGATCTTTAGCTTTCTTCTTTCGCTTTCAGGTTTAGCTTTAGCTTCGAAAAGTTTCGACGAAAAACCCTATACTTTGTCGACAAGTTTAAGCGATGCCCCCATGTACACGCTCGTAGGCATTACGGACTGGGGCGCAGATATCTTGAGAGTCTATGGGATAACCACATTAGTTTTGGTTTTCGTATTTTTGACCGTAGCTCTGCCTACATTGTACGCATTGTGGCGCTTTAGAGCAAAAGGGAATGAAACAGAACTTCCTAAGCAATTTACAGGCAACCATGTAATGGAGCTGATCTGGACCATCTTGCCCGTTATGTTGCTTTTTATAATTGCGATTCCAACTTGGGAAGTGATCTTTAAACAGTCCAATCGAGCAGGCGATCCTAATAACTTCCAGGTCAAAGTGATTGGCCATCAGTGGTGGTGGGAATTTCAATATCCTGATTTAGGGATTACAACTGCAAATGAGCTTCATCTTCCCGAAAACACCCCGATTGATTTTACGATTACTTCAGATGATGTGATTCACTCATTCTATGTGCCGCGATTTGGCGGAAAAATTGATGCAATACCAGGCGTCACAAATCATATTTATCTGACGACTCCGAAAGTGATGGTTCCCCATAAGTTAGGGGGCGATTTCTACCAGGGCCATTGCTTAGAGCTTTGTGGACAATCCCATGCATTGATGAGATTTGAAGCCTTTGTCCATACCAAGCAAGAGTTTGATGTTTGGGCTAAAAACGCAATGAATCCTCCTCAGGTGCTCTCAGCCCAAGAAAAAAGAGGCGAAGCTGTCTTTTCCCAATGCCAAGCTTGTCACACGATTGCAGGAACGGATTCAGCAAAGATACCAGGAAAAAAAATGGGTCCAGATTTGACGAATTTCGGAAACCGACGATATCTTGGTGCAACTACTCGTGAAAACACATTGGATAACATGCATTTATGGATCAAGAACTCGTCTCAAATCAAACCGGGTTCTAGAATGACTTCTTTTGAAGGTATTCTTTCTGATCAGCAAATCGAGGATGTTGCATCTTATGTAAGAATATCCACCGCTAAAAAGCTTTAATAGTTAGGAGAGCCTGCTTCTATGGCAAAGAATCTACCGAAAACGGGTTTGATAAGTTGGTTGACCACGGTCGACCATAAAAGAATTGGCATCATGTATGCCATTGCCGCAATGTTTTTTCTTCTTTGCGGTGGCATTGAAGCGTTGCTCATTAGAACACAGCTCATGTTGCCTAATAATGACTTAGTGACGGCGAATTTTTACAATGGTCTGGTGACTATGCATGGAACCACCATGATTTTCCTATTTGTGATGCCTATGTCATCGGCTTTCTTTAACTTCCTTACCCCTCTGCAAATTGGGGCCCCAGACGTCGCCTATCCAAGGCTCAACGCTCTTTCCTTCTGGATATTTCTCTTTGGGGGAATTTTGCTTAACTTTGGATTCGTAGTGGGACAAGTACCCAATGCGGGCTGGTTTAACTATGCAAACCTATCTGGCAAGATCTTTTCTCCAGATCACTCAGTAGACTTCTGGGTGCTAGGTGTCCAGGTTGTAGGCTTGGCTTCACTTATTGCTTCTATCAATTTCTTTGTTACCATCTTGAATATGCGTTGCATGGGCATGTCTTTATTAAAAATGCCCATTTTTATTTGGTCAACTTTAGTAACCCAGGTGCTACTGATACTCTCCTTGCCAGTGATCACTATTGCTCTCGTTATGATGTCAATTGATAGAAGTTTTGGGACGGGCTTTTTTGAACCAACCCTAGGTGGTTCGGTTGTTATGTGGCAGCATTTGTTTTGGATTTTTGGCCACCCAGAAGTTTATATTTTGATTGTACCGGCTATGGGTATCGTTTCTGAAATTCTACCCACATTTTCTCGCAAGCCGCTATTTGGTTATTCCGTCATGGTTTATTCGATATCAGCTATCGGCTTTTTAGGATTTGCGGTATGGGCTCACCACATGTTCACAACAGGCATGGGTCCTTGGGCTACAGCGCTATTTTCCGCTGCTACGATGTTAATTGCCGTGCCGACAGGTGTGAAAATTTTCAATTGGATATCTACCCTTTGGGGAGGTCAAATCCAATTTACGACAGCGAATCTATTTGCCATTAGTTTCATCTGCATGTTTACGCTGGGTGGGCTCTCAGGGATTATGCATGCCTCACCCCCCATTGATTATCATCACCAAGATACCTATTTCGTAGTCGCTCACTTTCACTATGTACTTTATGGTGGAGCTGTGATGGCTCTATTCGGTGGGATGTTCTACTGGTTTCCTAAGTTCTTTGGCCGCCATCTTTCTGAGCCGCTAGGAAAGCTCCAGTTTTGGCTTTATATGATTGGCTTCAACCTTACCTTTTTCCCGATGCACTTTTTAGGCATGCAGGGAATGCCGCGAAGAAACTTTACTTACGCTGCTGATCAGGGCTGGAACCTTTGGAATTTAATGTGCACCTTGGGGGCATATATCACGGCTCTAGGGGCCATAGTATTTGCTATTAATGTTGTTTGGAGTCTACTTAAAGGAAAACGAGCGAAAAACGACCCTTGGGATGCGAGGACCTTAGAGTGGACTTTAGCGTCTCCTCCACCAGAGTATAACTTTTCTGTAAATCCTGTTGTGACTCAACTTGATGATTTTTGGCACCAAAAGTATCCGAATGGAAAACGACTTGCGGACAACCTTATTCCTTATCAGAAGGAAGTAGACCCATCGACAATGCACGTTCCTAATCAAAGCTTTTGGCCGCTGTTTTTAGCACTAGGCATTGTAACGATAGCATCTTCATTTTTCTTTGGTAGTCATGGCTTGGCTGTGGCGATTGCGGGAACATCTTTACTGCTGGTTTCAGCATATGGCTGGGCATACGAAGAGCCATGAGTTGTTAGGTTTTCGAGGAAGAATTTAGATAGGTATTATAATTAGGAGGGATTTCGTGGGAAATCACGATCATCATGATGTTCATACGCACAAACTGGGAAACCACCATGCCGCAAATTCAGGGCATCACGATCATCATGGAGCTGCGCATTCCCATCATCAAGTAACCGATATTGATAACCGTAAGTACGGGATGTGGGTTCTTATTGGATCAGAGTGTTTTCTCTTTGGAACCATGATCGCCAATTTTATTATCAATAGAAATAATACTGGCACAGCTCCCAAGCCTACCGATGTTTTTAATATTGAGCTGACCACTTGGTCGACCTTTATTCTTCTTCTGTCATCCGTAGCTATGGTGCTTAGCTTAGATGCCTGTAAGCGCAAAGAGTTGAAGAAATTTCAGTTGTGGACCTTTGTTGTTGTTGTCTGTGGATTGTTTTTCTTGGGCTGTCAAGTTTATGAATTCGATCACTTTATTAATGCAGGATTTGGCTTAACATCAAGTCTTGCTGCTTCAAGCTTTTTCCTTCTAACAGGATGCCACGGTGCCCACGTTGCAGTAGGTGTTTTGATTATGGGCTCCGTTCTTGTGACTTCTCTCGTTAAAAAAGAGACTTGGTTTAATTATAATGTTGTCGAGACTCTGGGGCTTTATTGGCACTTTGTTGACGTGGTATGGATTTTAATCTTCACGATCGTTTACTTGTTCGTTTATTTATAAGGAGACATACATGTCGGGCGATCACTCCTCAGTTAGGACATATTGGAAGATTTGTGTCATTCTTTGCCTAATGACATTGGTTGAATACCTTATCTTTAAGGTGCCATCCTTACGAGCCAATGCAATGTTCATGATTCCAGTTTTAAGTATTCTGTCTATTGTGAAATTCGTATTGGTTTTGGGCTGGTATATGCATTTGAAATATGACAATAAGATTTTGACTCAAATTTTTGCGGGCTCCCTTGCTTTGGCTGTAATGGTCTTTGTGATACTTAAGTTAGCATTGCATCCCTAGAGCGAGTTGATTATAAGGGTTCTGCAGCTTTATAGTTCAGACGCTTATAAGGGACCTCTATGAATCAAGCGTTAGCTCATAGTTTTTATGATCCGCTTCCGACCGGGATATTTCAGTTCAAATTGGATTGGGATCCGACGGTCCTTTTTTTTCTATTGATGGCCTATTTCTACTTCAAAGGTCTCAAAGCGTTTAGAAGTAAGCTGCCTGTCAAAAGATGGCAAATCTATTGTTTCTATGTCGGGATTACGAGCAACATCATAGCACTTCTTCCCCCAGTCGATCCGCTATCTGATAGATTGTTTTTTGCTCATATGATTCAGCATATGATGATTATGATGATTGGAGCGCCGTTGATCATTTTAGGCGCTCCGTTTTATGTGATTTCCAGAGGTTTAGGGCGCATTCCCCGAACTTTTTTTCTTCTCCCTCTTTTGAAAAATAGAGGCTTGAGAGCTATATTGGTGTTTTTGGGATCTCCCCTAGTATCGTTGATTTTCTATAATGTAAATCTTTGGTTTTGGCATATTCCAAGGTTCTATAACTGGGCTTTGCTCAATGATATATTCCATATTGTTGAGCATGCTCTCTTTGCTTTGTCAGCGATACTCTTGTGGCGCAATATTATTGATCCCTATCCGCTTCGTTCCAAACTACATATGGGATTTAGAATATTGTATTTGGCGGGCACCATGGCGACATCTGTCGGTCTGGCAGCGTTTCTTTCCTATCACGAGACGGTGCTTTATGCCTATGAAGGGATTCCCATGCCTGAATGGTGGGCCTATAGGTGGACCCACCTAGACGATCAACGTCTAGGCGGTCTCATTATGTGGGTTCCAGGCGGGTTCCTCATGTTCTTGTATATGACGATTACTTTCTTTGTGTGGGCAAAGCGTGAACAAGAAAAAGATCGCAAGGATTTAGCTATCGCAAAAGAGCAAGTTAGCAATTAAAAGTTATTGACAATAGTCGCCATTATTTCTATAAACGGGTTTCTCGATGACCATCTCTGCGGGGTGGTAGTTAAGTTGGTTATAACGCCGCCCTGTCACGGCGGAGGCCGCCGGTT
>CAIMVM010000072.1 GCA_903844895.1 uncultured Pseudomonadota bacterium | reverse complement strand
CAAGGCGTGCCAGGCAAAACTTTGAATCAAATCTAATTCCCCAACAGCTTCACCTAAGGCATAAATCTCAGGCAAAAACGCAGTGAGCTCAGTCATTACGTTTTCAAAAAGTACTGCTTCTCTTAAAATGGCCTGATCACGCGCACTCGCTAGAGTTTCATCCAATTCTTTAAGTTCCATGGTTAAATAACGCTCGCAGTTCACCATGGTCTGTCGTCTGATAAAGTGGGAAGGAACCTTCGAAAGATGGGATTTAGTGACTTCTATAAGAAGTCCAAAACTCTGATGACTTTTGATCTTGAGGCTCGTGATGCCGGTCTCTAGTTTGAGCTTTTCTTCGTAAGCAAGAATCGCACCTTCGCCACCTCGAGCAAGCATAACTTTTTCATCTAGCAGTCCGTCAAACCCAGATTTAAAAACGTCACTTCCCTGGCCCATAAGTCCAGGCTCATCTTTTAGAAAAGAAAATAAAGATTCGAATGTAGGCCTAGTCTTTAAAATAGCTTCTGAAATCCCGTTAAAAATAGGCGAATGGCGAGGTATCGTTTTCTCGATCGCGAGCAGTCCAGAAAGGGTGCTTCTTACTTTTCCAAGTTCTATGGGAGAGGCTCTGCGAGACTGAATTCGAGTTGCAATTCGACTTAGGTCGGCAGTCATTTTAAGATGACCTCGAAGTGCCAGTAACTTCGTCTCTCCCTCTTTAAGGAGAATGTCGATGGCATCATGTCTCGCTTGAATGCTTTTGTCATTGGAAAAAGGATGGGAAAGACTCCAACGCAGAAGGCGTCCACCCATCGGTGTGAGAGTTGCGTTAACAGTGCGAAAGAGACTTCCCTCTGACTGGCGGCGTCTAGCAGTTTCGAAAATTTCTAAGTCTCTGATCGCAATATCGCTTAAGGCCATGGTGTCTTTTTCTTTTATTGGCCTCACTGATAAAAACTGATCGACAGGAGCTTTTAGGCTCTTGAGATAGACAAATAATGCGCTTAATAAGGCTTTTCCGCCGGAGACTTCGCCACAAGGCTGTGATTTGAGGTTTTTATCGCCAAAAAGTTTAGAAAGCATGACATTTTGCTCGGCTTCATCGCGAAGGGCTGCTTCAGGAAGGGGGCTAAAAACCATTTTTTGATCAGATTGTGATGCTGAAAACATTTCTTTAAGTTTAGGTATCTGAAATCCTCTTGCTAGTATTTCCTTGGGGCGAAATAATGAAATTTCCTTCAGCACCTCTTCTAGGGAACCAGCAGATCCGAGGCGTAGCTCTGACGTGGAGACATCGGCAACAGCCATAGCCCACTCTTTTAGCTTGGGATCTTGCCATAAAGCAAAAATGTAGTTCTGAGAATCTGAAGAAAGCCCTTCCAGCTCATCGATGCAGCCTGGAGTTAGGACGCGGACAATGTCTCGCGCGACAAGCCCTTTTGCGGTACTAGGGTCCTCAATCTGATCGGCAATGGCAATTTTATAGCCAAGACTTAATAACTTTAGCCAATACCCTTGAGCGGAATGGTGGGGAACCCCGCAAAAAAGAATCTTTTGTTTATCGCCACGCTCGCGTGATGTAATAATTATGTCTAGCTTAGGTGCGACTTCTTCGGCGTCATCTCCAAAGATTTCATAAAAATCGCCCATTCTAAAAAAAAGAATGGCGTCCTCAGCTTTATTTTTTAAGTCATAGAACTGGCGCAACATAGGGGTCATCGCAGCGATCTCTTGCTCAGTTGGTCGTGCCACAAAGCTCTCCTTACCAGGGATTGAAGCGGACATTCTTCACATAATAGACTGTCATTGCAAGGCTTCTTTAAAGGCGCCCTTTACAACCAAGGGATCTGAGATCCCCTGAATAAGACGTCCCCCAAAAACGGATATTTTGTAGAGACTTTCATGGGTTATCTTAATTCCTGGCGGCACGCAGGTTTAGAGGTCTATGGCCCTAGATCGCATGAGGGCTAGAATCTTTATTTGAGCCCGCGGATAGACGGCGGCTAACTTCAAAAAAGTCCCGCCGCTGGTAAGGACATCGTCAATTAATAGAAGTCGTTCTTGGCCAGGCTGAGCAACCCGCTTTAATATGTCCTTATGCCGATTGACTCGTTGTTTTGAGGACTGCTTGCGAAAACCCCGGCCGCAGGGTTCATAGCGCAGACTTTTGCTAAATTTTTGTGATAGATAGTGACCTAAAACTCGGGGTGGATTTGACTTCAATTGTAACCAACTGGATAGGCTTTGAGGGGCGCATACTATGGTTTCACACCACGTAACCACCTCGATCCATTCGTCTTCACAGCTCTTTAACGCCTCCAAAAGAGCGCTTTCAAAAACCGGAGATCCGGTGGCTTTATAGAGAATCAGCACTTTTTTTAAGGGTTCATCATAGCTAAAGAGAGTGATGACATCTGAGGAGAGACTAGGAATCTTTTTAAGAGAGTCAAAGCAGTCCTGACACCAAACATCCATACTCCATCGAAATCGCTGACATCCTGGACAGTCCTGCATAAAAAAATCAACCTCCCCAGGCTGACTATATAAATTAGCTTTAATTTCGCAAGTTTCGAAATAACTGGTTTTTTTAAAGCGAGAATTTGAAGACATGCCTACGCCGCGAGAATTTCAGTCTTTACTTGTAGAGGTAGATTTTGAGTATAGAGCATCCATCTATCCATCGATGGCAAAGTGATTTTACAAAACAATGTATTCTGTCTATAATAGGCACTGATGTCATTGGGGTAGCCTCAATCCATAAACGGATTGCATCATGGGTCACTAATTAAAGCCGCGATCGCCATTTGGCGATCGTCATCTAAGGAGAACACGTCGTGAGCTTTTTGAAAACAAAATACCTCGGTCCCTTTCTTTCCTTAGGCCTGTTTTTTCTCGTGATCCAATCTACAGGTTGTCGCGGAAATTTAGAATCTAAGGAATCCGTTTCAGCCGCTTCTAGAAATATTTCATGGATAGCCGAAGGAGTCCGCGTAAAAGGACCTGGATTACTAGGGTCCGGTGCCGAAGCACTTCTTTGGGCGACGCAAGTACCAACTCATCGTTCCCTAGTCATATTAAGCCCAGGGGGGAAAGTCCCTCCTGAAGCCATGAGCGGACTGGCCGCATCATTAGCTGCGACAGGACGCATCGTCTTTGTCATGCAGTATCTTCAAAATTTAGGCATTATTCCTGGTCAAAGTGGAAAAATTGCGGAACTTTCCACTCTTCTAAAGGACAATCCTTCCAAGCTAACCTCTCTTCCAAGCACGCTTGTTGACGAACTAAAAGGAGGACAGCTACCCATGTCTCTCTTTGGGCACAGCATGGGTGGGGCCATATTAGGAAATTATATTTCGGAGGAAAATGCAATATTTGAGCACATAGCTCTTTATAGTGTGAACTCTTTTGTCTCGAATCCAGCTAAGGTCGCAGTAAAAAATTTAAAACTGTTTATCGGAAGTAAAGATGGACTCATGCTTCGAGACCAAGAAGCCCAGGAAAAAGTAAAGCGCGTCGAGGCCTTGCTTAGCACTCAAAGGGTTACTTTGCCTGAACTAAATCATTTTTGCATCATTTCAGATGACAGTGTTGGCGATCCTAGTTATCGAGAAAAAGACTTCGCAACAAATCTCACCTCAAAGCAATGCATAGCAGCACTAACGGAATCCCTAGATTCATTTCTGCCATAAATTTTAAAGTCTGTTTTTTAAATGATCTTTCTTAAATGAGAATGTGTTTTGAAGTGTATGCGAGAGATTTAGGATTTCTCATAATCTGAACCGTAGCCAATCTCTCCAAATTCTTCTTATCGTTTTCCTAGTCATTGCAAATAACAAAACAGTGAAATAACAAAACAGTAAAATAATAGAATAGCGGCCAACGCGGGATCCTGTTTCCGCAATCGCAATAGCCAGTTTTTTCTTCCTTCTTGTAGGACTAGACGCTTTGTATCCAATCATTGAAGCGCATTTGACTTCTTGCGAAATAACGCTTGGTTGCATCGGAAGGCTTGAGGGGACTTAAGAATTCGTCTACCTGTTTGTCGACTTTAAGACCAAAAAAGAGTTCCTTGATCTTTAAAAATATCCAACTCCCAGCTCGATGTCTCAAGTTTTTACGTTCACCTATCTTAAAGATGCCCATAATTACTAGAATGCCCCTATGTGAGTTAAAGGAGACTTTGTCCATCTATCCATGAGTGATGCTACTAAAATATTTACGAATGAATACAGCCAATTTTTCCTGACGCCGCGTCACAAAAATAAAATCAGATTCATCAAACGACGAGCAAGTTTCGACCAAGAGTCCGTTGCAGTCCTTTACATAACCAACAAGTTGTCCCCATGGCTTTTGAACTGGATTTTTCAGGCAAGTGGTTCCACTTTCAGCGGCTTTTTAAAATGCAGCTTCGACTTTATCGGTGCTGATGCTATCTCAAATGGGGTGGAGTAAGATTCGAAGTTGTATTTTCATCAGCTATGGAAGCGACGGCACATTTTGTTTTTACTATCGGATTCAGTAAAAATAAGGCGGATCTATCAAAAGGACAGGATTCGTCACGTGCGTCGTAAAATTCTAATTCTAAGGACCGGCGTTTATTTCTGCTTTTTTGGCAGCCGGAGGAGGTGATGACCCTTGCTCCTTGGCCCGTGTCGAGTGAAGTGCGCCGTTTATTTTGTCCTACGTATCGTTTTGAAAGTGCGTTACGCAAAGTTTTAGTTGCTTAACCGACTTCAGAAATTTCCCTCGCGACGTCAAGAAAAGGTTTTTCAAAGAATCAATCAAGGACTTTTTCTAGGCTCAAGAATTTCTTGGTAGCAACTCTCTTGAGACATTGAATGGGAATATTTTTGGGGTGCTCTCCATCTTCTTGAGGTCTTGGAGTTGGGATCTTTCCCTTACTTGAGCAAAGTTTGCTTTTTGCTTCTGCAGGACGTCTGAAATAGTAATAGCTCCAATACATAATCTCGTCTTCGTCACTTGAAACGGATCCGAGGCAATTTTTCGAATCCACAAGATACATTTGGCGCCTTTCGAGATAGACCGCAGCAAAGGCATTTAAGCCTATTTCTAGGTTTTTAAAATCAGCAGATATTACGTTTTCTTCGCGCTCATTAAACTGATTGGAATTGACAAAGTGAGTGTTTGCCACAAAATTTCCGATGTACGGCTTAGCGAATGTTTTTTGTCTAAGTTTTGGAAACTCAGCACCAAACCAGTCTGTTCCTAAGACACCAAATCCTGGGACATCAATGGTTCTTGGATCCTGCAAAAACTTCTTTGGTGTGTCGGAGGGAGTTTTTACTACTATGTCAGGGTCGTCGATGGGGCTGCCGTCGGTGACGATAGCGGCGTGGCCAGCACTACTATCAAATAGCTCGCCTAAACCTTCACCCATGGCAATCGTAAAAAATTCATATCGGTCGGTAAAAAGGAGTCTATTTGCCAGTGAGGATTTTTTTTCAAGTTCCTTGAAAATGCGAATCATCCAGTTCCTAAAGTCATTTTTGTCGCCGTCTATATAGTAATAGGGATAGACAGCCCACTCGCTTTGATAGGGACAGCTTAAATAGGGCGCTACTCCATGGGAACGAAACTGTACGAGCCGAGTCATCAGAGGAGACGGGTTGCTTTCCGCACATGACGGTTTTAAGGCCACAGAGGCTAGGCTTGCTTCAGGGATGGAATCTGATGGAGAGGATTTGCAAGATGTGAGCATCATCGGTAGAAGAAGCATGCCAGCGTAAGATGTCTTCTTAAAAAACTCATATTTTTTAAATGTGTCGCCAAATTTGTTCAAGGAAGCCCCTAAGTTCCATTTTTGATACATTTGGATTTCGGGAAATCCCTCTCTTTTTTAACTGCGTACCTAGGCAAAAAATGCGTTTTCAAAGCAAAAGGTTGTTTTGGTGGGATCTAAGCTCCCAGTGAGAGTGGGGATGCGGCTGGTAATTAGAATCTGGGATCTTTAGGGCAGGCATTGCGTAATCACATTGCGTAATCCCAGCCTTAAAACGTCCTATGCTTTTGGTGCACGGTTTAACTTGAATAGGAACATGTCTATCTCGTTTCCGAGGCCTCTATTCATGATGATAACCGTTTTTGGTGATGATCGACCAAGAGCGATAGAGCTGCTCCCAAAGAAGAAGCCAGGCAATCTCGTTAGGAAAAACTAAGTCGGAGAGACTCCATATAAAGTCAACCGATTTTCTAATCTCTTCACTGACACCAAAAGCTCCGCCCACTATAAAGGTTAGCTGCTTAATGTGAGGGGATTCGATTTTGCTTTGAATAAATTGTGCTAATTTTAGGGAGTTGAACTTTTGCCCCCTCTCATCAAGAAGAATCACAAAATTTCCAGGAGCTATTTGGCAAAGCTTCAAGATTTCATCTGGGCGCTCTAATCCAGGGTCTTTTACTTCTAGGATTTCAAAGCGACCAGCGTGAGAAAGACGTTTTTGATATTCAGCGGTAAGGGAGCGGATTTCTTCCTTACCGACTTTACCGAGTTTAACGATGCGCCATTGCATGGTTTAGCTGATGGCCTCAACAGGAGCAGTTGGCCATAAGGATTCTATGGCGTAGTAACGACGGAGGTCATCTAGAAAGATATGAACCATGATTCCGCTAAAATCCAATAGCACCCAATTGCCAGTAGACTTACCTTCTGTGACGGTAGGTTTTAAGTTAAATTCTTCGCGACAAATTTCTTCGATATGGAGTGCAATCGCACTGACCTGGCGATCGGAATCCCCAGAACAAACAATTTGATAGTCACAAAGGCTGGAAAGTCCATGTAAGTCCATTAGGACGATATCTTTTGCTTTTTTATCGAGGCTGGCCTGGGCCATTCTAAGTGCCATATTTTTATGATTCATGGGTTGATTCCTTACTGAGTTGCATTATTTGAGTTGGGTTACTGCATTTGGGTTACTGCATTTGAGGTAAAAGGGAAGAGCCATACAGTTGAAATTCTTTGATGTAGGCCAAAACTTCCCCAGGCAGCCAGGAAGGTTCCTCGCCCTGCCTTAGACAAGCTCTTATCTCACGACTCGATGCATTGCAAACTCTATCGTGGATCAAGGTGACCTTTGCCTCTCCGATTTCGAATACCCCGTCGTGGCGTTTTTGAGCTTTTAACTCCAGAAGGTCACCAAGGAGCAGGGGGGACGGGGATTCATTAAGTCGCTGGAATACGATTAAATCTGCGACTTCTAGGATCTTTTTAGGGTCTTTCCAGAGGTGAAACGAGGCTAACTGGTCATCTCCAAGGAGAAGTGAGAGCCGATTCTTAGGTGTGGCTCCTAGGGCAATTAAGGTAGTTATGGTGTAGTTGGGGCTTGGGAGTTCCTCTTCTAGTGAAGAAACCTCCAACCAGCCACTTTTTATAGGCTCTAGAAAAGCCTGTTGAGCCATTGCAAGCCGATGAGCAAAGGGCGCCATTTCGAATTTCCCAGGGGTAGGACTGACCGGGGAAGGCAGCACTAAGATCTTAAGGATTGGAAAGTACTTATGAGCCGTCGCCGCCATTTGAACATGACCAAGGTGAGGCGGATCAAACGCGCCACCAAAAATGAGGTAGTTCATTTAGATTTACCTAAGAGAATATCTAGATAGGGGGTTTTAGGTGGCTCGCTAGAGACATTTGTCGGGCGCTCTTTATTTTTTTCTTCTTTGACTATGGTATTGACGCGATGCTTAAGAGCATCGAGACCTAGTCCTAGCGCTCCAGAGATTTTTAAAACCTCAAATCCAAGCTGCTCAATGGGGCGAACTAGCTTTGCAAGTTCCTCTTCCTCAGAGATCAAGTCAATTTTATTGAGAACGACCAAGGATCTTCTTCGGTAAAGGTCAATAGAGTATTTTTCTAGTTCGATACGCAGTTTTGTCAAAGCATCTATGGGGGACATCTCACCGACATCTAGGGCATCGAGCACATAAAGAACGACCCGGGTTCGCTCTAAGTGCTTCAAAAAGGCATGCCCAAGGCCTTTGCCTTCACTTGCGCCTTCAATAAGACCTGGGACATCGGCAACCACAAATGAGTCCCTTGGGTCACCCCATTGGCCCATATCCACAACACCAAGATTGGGAGTTATGGTGGTAAAGGGATAATCTGCAATTTTGGGTCGAGCAGATGAAATCACGGAAAGAAGAGTCGACTTTCCGGCATTAGGAAATCCAGCCAAACCTACATCTGCTAACAATTTTAACTCTAATTTAAGTTCTTTAAACTCACCTGGTTTTCCTTTGGTATATTCCGTGGGAGCTTGGTGGGTTGCTGCCAAAAAAGATGCATTTCCAAATCCCCGCCAACCGCCTTTGGCGACAAGAAGTTTCTCATTATGTTCGAGTACTTCACCTAGGAGGTCTCCGCTTTCCTTATCGTAAACCTGAGTGCCTACAGGAACAGGTACCAGCAGGTCGGCACCACAAGCACCAGATTTATCTTGAGTTCCGCCTTTGGAGCCATCTTCGCTTCTGTACTCAGCCTGAAACCTTAAGGTAGATAAGGTATTTAAACCTTCATCGCCAACTAAGAAGACATTGCCGCCATTTCCGCCGTTACCGCCATCAGGACCCATTTTAGGCATGTTTCTTTCGCGTCTAAAACTAACGACCCCTGAGCCGCCGTGGCCGGCGCGAACGCGAATGGCAATGGAATCAATGAATTTCATAGTTGTGAACTCCGTGGTCGCTCAAGAATCGACCTAAGAAAAATCATCTGCACCTACACAAAAAAAACCGAGGCAAGAGCCTCGGATCTTGTAGCGGCCTAAGTAATCTTTTGGCCGCTATAAATCAAGTGTATTAGTTACTTTTTAACCAGAAACCTGACTTACACTAAAGGGAGAATGCTAATTTTTTTGCGATCTTTTCCGAAACGCTCATACTTCACATGTCCGTCTACAAGGGCAAAAAGTGTGAAATCACTTCCTGTTCCCACATTTGTACCGGCATGAAAGGTACTTCCTACTTGGCGAACAATAATGCTGCCAGAAGTTACTTTTTGTCCGCCATAGACTTTAATCCCACGGTATTGGGGGTTAGAGTCGCGTCCGTTTTTGGTACTACCACCGGCTTTTTTCGTAGCCATCGTTGATTCCTTCCAGAAATATAGTTTTAGATATGCAAGCGGTTTGATCTATTCAAAAAGATAAAACGTCCTACTGATATTTTATCTACTTCCTCTTGGCCTTTCGGACTTTTAGATCCCCAATCATTCAAAGTGACTGGGAGGGGAGTAGTGTATCAGTAAGAAATCAAATGTTTAAGCTTTGATTTTACCGATGGTAACAACAGTTACCGGCTGTTTGTGCCCTTGGGTGCGCTTGTAGTTCTTACGGCGCCTGTACTTAAAAATGATAATCTTTGGGTTGCGAGTCTGCTCAGCAATCGTAGCTTGAACCGAGGCTCCGGCGACGAGTGGTGCACCTACTAACAGCTTGCTTCCACCGACTAACATGACTTTTTCAAAAGTAACCGCTTCACCGGCTTTACCTTCAATTTTGTCAATAGTAATGGTGTCGCCCTCTTTTACTCGATACTGGTGAGCGCCAGTTTGAAATACTGCGTACATCTAGATTCTCCTACAAATATCAAAACGCATGACCGACATGCGCTAAACGCGTGAACGGGCGTTATTTATTGTTTATTTGCTAGGCCCTGTCAACTGAAACCTCGGGAAACCTTAAGGTCTTTTTCTATATCCCGCCACTTAGAAATAGAAGTCATTAAAATCAACGTGTTACAAGAATCCCCGCGGGCCTCAGGGAGTCAAAAAAAAAGGCCTAAATTCCCCCGTATGCCAAGCCGTCTGGGCTTTTCAACCAAATGAGGGCTTGATCGCTCTCCATGAGCCTCTATGGATGCGCCTCAAGAGTTGCCGTTTAAGGGAGGCGCTTTAACAGAGGCAGTTTAAGGGAGGCGCCGCGTGGTGCTTCTGTATTTAGAAAGAGGGAAGAGTCTAAACCGATGATCTTGTTTGTTTTTCACTTTTACTTGGGACGTCAGTGGTGGTTCTATCGGATTGTCGGCAAGTACTCCAGCCATAGCCCGTCCCGAGCCAGCGAGGAACCAGACGGGTTTGGCTGGTGGTGAAAGCCGACTGCCGTGATCCGAGCAAAGCGAGGTGAGCGGCCTATTCGACTTCCGCCTGAT
>CAIMVM010000071.1 GCA_903844895.1 uncultured Pseudomonadota bacterium | reverse complement strand
GCCTTTGGTTTTTCTAGATTTGAGATCAATTTTCCCACCAAAATCGGCAAGTACTTTTTTAGAACGCTATCACTTTTAACTCTATTTTCTATATTGCCTCAAACGGCAAGGCAATTTACCAACGATACCAAGGTGGATTCAAGACTTGTTGTAAAAGACTATATTGCTCAAGAAAGACTAGAAAATGTTTGGGCCAACGGGGGCTGTAGTCACACTCCGATTGTTAACTTCCAAAGCCTTGAAATGCCGAAATATATCGTACTTGATTCCTGGTTTGGCGGCATCAATGAAGAGGGTGAATTTAGAAAGCCAGGAGAAGAAAATTGGCAAAAAGTTCTGGATTCAGTCAACTATCGAAATCTTCACTATATTAACCACAATGACACTTGGGGCCAAAATTCTTTATTTTCCCTAAAGGATCGAGATCAATATATGAAAAACTACAGATTGATTAAAACAATATCGGAGGCAGGTCCTACTGTATTTATTTTTCAAAACATAAGCACCATCAAATAAAATTAATTTTAAAGGCGATATTTTTCCAATTCATTAGATTGAATAGAAACCACCCCGGAACCACTGATTGGCAAAACTTCGAGGCTGCTTTGTGCCAAAATTTGGTTAGCTGCCCAGACTTCATATAAATTACGATCTTTCTTTAATTGAAAAAGCGCCTGTTCATTAAAATCTAAAAGTAGTTTTTGATAGGCTTCCAAATACAGAGCAAAATCTGGCGTCCGAGGTTCTAATGAGGCTAAATTAAAACTTAACGCCTCCAGATGGATAGCCTTCAAATCCTTAAAACTGGGAAGGTACTTATCGACCACTATATTTTCAAATTTCTTCCAAGCTAGAATGAGAGTTTGGGCGGAATCCCCCCCAAGAATCACCCCATGATTTTTAAGAAAAATCACTTGGGACTCTGAATGCGACTCAAGTGCAGCGGCAATTAAAAAACCTGGCGAAATAAACTCAAGAAATAACGTATTCTTTAGACCTAAGGCCGCTAACTCTGAAGAAATCAAGGCGCTATTTTTAACGTCACCCCTTACCCACTCAGAGAGAACTACACTCAAGAGCGAATGGAAATGTAAAACGAACTTGGAATCTAAAATGGCATGAAAGCCAGCCTCCATGGACGCTCTAACGCCATTTTTTGAAGCTGCTGAAACCAATTTTGAATAGATGCTCTCTTTTTCTTTAGAATCCGCAGGAGACACCAATAATTTCTGAAGCTCACTTTGAAAGTTCTTTAGATCTAAAATAGCCAACTGATCCATGGACTTAATTTCATCCAACCGCTTACCTGATCCCTTGATGACAAGGAAGCCGTTAGACTTAAACGAAAAATTGCTTCCTGCACCTTGAGTAGACCAAGGGACTTCTCTACCGACAATCTTTGAGGCTTCAATCAAATCCGCCAAACAAGAACTTTCAATATTCAAATTACACGCTCCCTAGCCAGTCTAATAACTGATCGAAAGAAGAGACTTTTGCCCCTTGATGAGGAGTTAAATCCTCGACGAATTGAGTCATCTGAGCGGCCTTCCAACCCAAATTTAATGCGGGGACGACATCAGCAGCCACATTATCGCCCACCATAAAAAATCTAAGGTCTGTTTTACCTGGAAACGATTCAGAAAGTTCATGAAAAATTCTTAAATCAGGTTTTTCAACTCCGACTTCCTCAGATGTTATAATCCTATCTATAAATCGACCAATGTTTCCAGAAATGGAGTCT
>CAIMVM010000070.1 GCA_903844895.1 uncultured Pseudomonadota bacterium | reverse complement strand
TTTGCTAACTCCGTGGCTACCTGTAAGAAAAATTCTAAGCCTTTACGCTTCCACTCCTTGCCGATAAATCCCACCACCCCACCGGTTGGGTCAACCTCTCGGGCGCTGCGTTTTGGAAACCTTGGCACGCCTGGCGTTATCGCTTCAGTCAATCGAGAACTAAGGGTCGGGTAGTGCCGCATTAAAGAGCGAGAAATAAGTTCAGAATTAGGAACAACCCCACTGACAGAGGGCGCAAGAAGCTCCCTGCGCTCAAGATATAAATGCGCAAGCACCCGAATACTTAGCCTCTTCCAAAAGGGCTTTTCACGAATTTGTGCAAACGGGGGGCCATGAAAAGTGGTTATATGATGAAAGTCACATCTCTCGTGGCTGTGCACGATGAATTTCTCAAGCAACCTCTCTTTGAGAAGGTTTAAGTAAATCTTTTTGGCGCATAGGCCAAAGCGATAAAGTGCAAGCCAACGAGGCCTGCTTCGTGCTTTTTTAACTCGAATGACTTCAATTTCAGGGCTGTGAGGATGCAGAGCTTCCTCGCACAAGACAATGACAGGGACCCCCAGATTCACTAGCGCGTGGCTGAGTTGCCAAACATAGCTCTCCATTCCACCCACTTCGCCAAATCGACGTGCAACTTGCACCACTGTAAATTGACTACTTTGCACACTCGACACCAAAACAATACAAAAAGAGTTTGTTATCAAAGCTCTTAACTAAAACACCCAGGTCCTCTCGGTTCGTATTGGACAAAATATATCCAGATTCAATACCGCCGTAGGCTCGCACGACGGGAGGCCGGGGGTAAATTAGGCGGTTAAAAGTGTCGACCACGGAAATTCCTATCCAGGTTTGATCTACGCTATAAAGCGTCTTGTCAGCAACTATTTCCTTTACATTTTGAGCCCACTGATCTATCGGCGGGCGGAACGCTTTTGTATACGCGGGGAATAAAACAAATGCGAACGCTAATTTAAATAATACGATCCAAACTATAAATTTTCCTACTCGACGGATTAAATCCAAATCATCCTGAATTAAAAGAGTAAAGTAAATGGCAACGATCCCATAGATCGGCATCAGATAGCGGCTGTGACTCGACGGTGCAATCCAATACGGTAAAAATCCAATAAGCGCTAACAAACCAAACGTCTTGACTAAAGAATTGGGTGTCAGTGGCATTTTTCTCTTAAAACCCAAATACAAGAGAAAAGCTGAGACTGGTAATAAGTTAAGGGCGGTTTCAAAAGGGAAAATGACGAGGTGCGAAAAGAATACGGAGAAGTCTATTGAAAGATAACGGTCGACAATGTCCGAGAACATCCCTGTGGCCATCTGCTCCCCGGTAGGGGCAATCGCATACCAACACCAAATCAATAAACCTGAAAGGACTACAAAAACTGGTGATAGCACCTTACCTAAGTAAGCGAGTTTTTTATCGATCAATGCCGTGATAAACAGCGCTGAAAAAAGAAACACAAAAGATGTCAGTGCTTTGGTGAGAAAGCCAAGATAAGCAAATACGATCGCTACAATCAGCCACCTATAGCTAGTTTCTTTTACTGAGAGATAGCCGTAGAGCATCGCGGCAAAGGTACAAGCGCCA
>CAIMVM010000069.1 GCA_903844895.1 uncultured Pseudomonadota bacterium | reverse complement strand
TGCTCTTCAAGATTTATTAGCTCCCAGAGCTATTGCAGTTAAAGTTTCCGCTCAGCACATGTGCATGATGATGAGAGGGGTCAAGAAGCAAGGCTCGGCTACGGACACGACTTATGTACTAGGTTTTGATTCCCTTTCAGCCTTAGAAAAAGATCAATTGTTGTCATTTCTTAAAAATTAGCTAGATGGATTCAAACCGCAGTTCGTCACCCCATTCCTGAAGGCGGCTTGAAGACTACTCGCCTGAATCACTTCCACTCCATAGATCGCTTTTACTTTGCGAGTTTACTGAGAATCATGTTGTTGTGCTCCATTTTAGGAGGAATCAGTTTGCTAGCCCAATCGCACGGGCAGCAGTCCTCTATATGACTTTTACGAATGATATCTGCTTGCTTCCCAATCTGTCCCGCTAAGCTTCCAAAAGAAAGTCTTTCTTAAGAACCCAACAGGACCGTTTCTAAACATCCGATGGAAAGAGAGATCTCAAAAAATCTCTCACTCCCCCGAGAGCCCGATTCCCCCTAAGGACAAAACGGCAAAAAAACAGGCGTCTGTCAATAATTTAAGCAATCCTGCCTGGCTTGATCTTAAAGATTTCAGGAGGTTACAACGGCGCTGCGTTGGCCCGGCCGTTGCATAGAGGAATATATGCATAGCTCTGATTCGCGGCAAAAGGCCCCATTTTAGTACCAGACTATGAACATAAAGAGGGAAGACAAATGACTGCTAGATCTATCGCCAATCCACAAGAAAGACGCCATGCTCCTAGATTTGACATAGACAGAGACGTAACTCCTTCGCTTTGGAGTTCCATTCCCATAAAAAGGTATTCTCCTGCTTTTTTGATTTCCAAACGAGCTTTTGATTTAGCTCTAAGCTTAACAGCACTCTTTTTACTGGCACCACTTTTGGCGGTGGTGGCGATAGCGATAAAAATAACCAGCAAAGGTCCTATTATTTTCACTCAGGAACGGCTTGGACTCGGCGGCAAAACATTTAAAATGTATAAATTTAGAACCATGAACCAGAATGCAGAACTCCAAAAAGCCAGCCTAGCTGCTATGAATGAGCATTCAGGGCCAGCCTTTAAAATGAAAAAAGACCCACGAATCACAAAAATCGGCGGCTTTCTGCGTCGGTTCTCGATTGATGAGCTGCCACAGTTGCTTAATATTGTATTGGGGGACATGACGATAGTGGGGCCAAGACCTCCTCTACGTAGCGAAGTGCAGCAATATGAGAATTGGCAGAAAATGCGTCTTTCTGTAAAACCAGGACTCACCTGCATTTGGCAAGTCAGCGGTCGCTCACGGATTGATTTCGCAACTTGGGTTCGCATGGACCTTCGATATATAGAGAAAGCTTCTTTAGTTTTAGATATAATCATCATTGCTAAAACTTTTTCAGCTGTCATCCGGGCCGATGGAGCTTACTAAACTCAAAGAAGAGGGTCGATCCACTGAAAATTCTCATGGTATCAGCACTCCAAGTATATCCCCCCACCTCTGGGGGGACGATTCGCACCTCTGGGTTTGCGGAAGGCCTGGCCCAACAAGGGTTTCAGGTCAGAATTTTCAGCCTCATAGGCCGCAAAGGAAATCTCTTTCAACCGAGCTCTACAACAAGGCCAGCAGGCGCTTTGGATGTTGAAGAATTTGTACTCCGTCCCTCATGGCTAACCCTTATTGGTATTTTGTGTTTTAAAATCGGCTTGTTTCCCATTTGGGCTTGGGCTTGGCTGAAAATTATGGGCCGGCACTCCAAACCACTAAAGGATCTCGCTCGAAGTTCTGAAGTTGTGATTGCCGACTTCCCATTCGTATACCCTATCTTTGAACAAGCAAACCACGCCTTCAAAGTTTTAAACACCCATAATATTGAAACCAACTTAGCCACCGGGCGCCTTTCCAAAAAAATAGTTGCCTACCTTGAAATGCAAGCATGTAAAGCAGCAGATGTGGTTGCTGCCTGCAGCTCCTCAGATGCCGCCTATTTTTCAACTCACCATCTCTCCCACTCCTTGGTCATACCTAATTGCATTTCCCCCAAGGCTTTTTTAAAAGACCCCACCACGCGCGACGAATTCCGGAAAAAACTAAACTTCGGTGATAAAAAAGTTTGTCTTTTTTCAGCCAGCGCTTACGGCCCCAATCGAGAAGGGTATGAGTTTTTAAAAGCGTTTAGCGAAGACCATGCAGCTTACATGTTGGAACATAAAATTATTTTTCTGATCATTGGAAGTGTGGCTCCCAAAACAGATGCTACGGAAGTCCTCATGGTAACGGGAAGAGTCGACACAGTGGCTCCCTACTTCCAGGCAGCAGACATAGCCTTAAACCCGATCTTTAGAGGCGAAGGCACTTCGATAAAAGTCGCCGAATATATAGCTGCAAGCCTTCCCTTACTCACCACCGAAGTGGGAAAAAGAGGCTACCATCTCCAAGACGGTGAAAGCGCTTTTGTATTTTCTAAAGATAGTTTTAAAGATCAGTTAGAGAAACTTCTAAAAGTTACCGACACAGCTCCCTTTACCGATCGAGCACGAGACGCTAATTTGGCTGCATTCCAAGTAAAAGAAGCCCTAAAGCCACTTTCTCTTTGGATTCATGATCATATCCATTAAAATTCTAAAAACAGGTATTCTTTTGCATTTTTTCTCCAGTTGGAAAGAGTGTTCATGAGCAATCAAACCTGTTTTAGATCACAATTTCATTAAAGATTGGTGTGAACAAATGGCCCATTTTTTTCTTTGCATCATAGCGGTTCTGCTTCTTGTAGGCGTAGCACCCAGCAATCCTGAAACTGCCCCTATTGAAGTCAGAGTGGACGCGAAGCCGACCCTCCCCCTTTCTATAATCAACCCGGGAATCTATGGCATCGGCACCTACTTCGGAGAGCGTAAAAACGACTTAGAAACCTGGGGACTCAACCCTCAAGTATTTCGCCTTGGCGGCAATGCCAGCGAGCGGTTCAACTGGAAAACCAATAGCTGGAATACTGGAAAAGATTGGTATTTTAGAAATTTTAATTCTTCTACGCCAGCAGTTATCGACTTCTTTATGAAAAACAATCGCGACCATGGAGTTGGCTCTCTTATCACAATCCCCATGCTGGGATGGATCGCTAAAGACCAAACATCGGGCAGCTACCCCGTCTCTAAATATCCCAATCAAAAAAAACAACTGGAGGGATTTGGAAACGGCAGAACAAAAGACGGCGATCCTATAAAAGCAGACCCCAATCTTGCCAATACCCCCTTGACTAGCGAGTACATTTCATCATGGGTCTCTCATCTTAAAACTCAATTTGGCAATCACCCCCACAGGTATATCATTGGAAATGAGCCCATGCTCTGGCACGAAACCCACCAAGATGTTCACCCCACCCGCGCCACTTACGATGAAGTCTTAAATAAGTTTATCTCAACGGCCCGCCTAGTGAGAAAAGCAGATCCTGATGCCGTCATTTTTGGACCTGCTTTATGGGGCTACCTTGCCGTAAAACAGTCCGCATTTGATGCTCCGGGGCCCTGGAGTCAAGGTCAGAGACATTCTGACAAGAAAAAGCACGGGGGCGTAGATTTTCTCGAGTGGTTTCTAAAAGAAGTTACTAAAGAGGAAATGCGAACCGGGGAATCTCTGTTAAATGTGGTAGACGTTCATTATTACCCTGAAGGAGATCATGTTCGAAGCAGCTCTGCTCCCCTATCAATAAGCAGGCAAGCCCGGCTTGAAGCCACTAGATCCCTTTGGGACCCCTCCTATAAGGATCCGAGTTGGATTGATGAGGAAATCTATTTCATTCCTTATATCAAAGGAATCATCGCCAAAACCAATCCT
>CAIMVM010000068.1 GCA_903844895.1 uncultured Pseudomonadota bacterium | reverse complement strand
ATTGCAGAAGCAAGGATTCTCGCCCAGCAGGTAAGAGACAAAATCCGTTTGGGAATAAATCCTATTAAAGAGCGACAAAATACAAAGGATGAAGCTACATCAAAAGCGAAAAGTAAGATTTCATTTCGGGACTTCGCAATAGAATGCATCAATGTTAAACGGCCCGAGTGGAAAAGCGAAAAACATGCGGCACAGTGGCTTTATACCCTGACAGAGTTTGCATTTCCAGTTATCGGCGACAAGGCACTTGATGAAATTGAGATGGAGGACATCTTGAAGATTCTTACGCCGATCTGGACAACCACAACCGAAACTGCGTCGCGACTTCGTGGGCGGCTAGAATGGATATTAGCAGCCGCGACGACAAAAAAACTTCGATCTGGCCCTAACCCTGCAACTTGGAAGAACTATCTACAAACCATCCTCCCTGCGCCCAAAAAAGTAAAACGTGTTGTTCACCATAAGGCAATGCACTACAAGCAAATTCCAAGCTTTATAAGCCAGCTTAGGGAGTCAGATAATATGGCGGCTCTAGCCCTAGAATTTACTATTCTGAATGGCGCCCGATCAGGGGAAGTATTTGGTGGACTTAAATCAGAAATCCAAGATGGTTTATGGGTTATTCCTGCATCCCGTATGAAGGCTAAAAAGGAGCATCGTGTACCTCTTTCCCAAAGATCGTTGGACTTATTAGCAATCGCCTCAGCCATCGACCCAGATAGCAAGTACCTATTCTCTAGGAATGGAAAGCCCCTATCAAATATGGCTATGACAATGGTGCTCAAGCGTATGAAGCTAGATATAACGACTCACGGCTTCCGTTCGACATTTCGCGACTGGATTAGCGAGCAAACACACTTCTCATCAGAAGTTGCAGAGATGTCGCTAGCCCACACCATAGCCAATAAGATTGAGGCAGCATACAGACGTCAGGATTTACTTGAAAAAAGACGTGCATTACTTGTAGCCTGGGAGGTCTATTGCTCGAGTAATCAGAAAAACAATATTCACCAGCTAAAAGCTGCGTAGGTGCCTCAATGAAAAGCAAACACATCCCCTCAAGCTTAGAAGCCGCGAAAAAGGCGGCGGAAATGGTCAAAAATCAAATAGCTGCACTTGAAATCAGTACCGCCACTAAAAAACGCCCCTCTCTCCAGGACAAATTAAATAAGGAGAGGCTTCAAGGGTTGCTATATGCCGATACTTTAAATGCTGATGAAATAGAGCGTTTTGGTAAACTTCTTAATCCGCAAGAGCATGGCAAAGCAGCAAAAAAATTATCTGCATCACTTAATAAGTTAACCAAAGATGAACTCGTCGAAAGACTAGCCAATGCTGAGCTTGACTTGCAACTTGAGCGCGGTTTCGCGAATGTAGCCAACCGTGTAATCGATGATTTGTGGCACAAGATAGACGGCGACGAGTATAAAAAAATCACCAATAGTACAAACAGGCAACTTGGAAGACAGACCATATTTGCCGAAGATGATAAGCGGCTGACCGAGAGCTACAAAGAAGTACGAAAAAGGAAAGGTGCTCCGCTAGTCTCGGAGGACTATCGCGTCTTTAGGCACGAAGTATTTTTACGTTACCCCGAGAGCCTACTAAAGCAAGCACCTAGGCTAACAGGAGAATACAAAGGCCTCACACCTGAACAACAGGAGGAGGCAAGAGACTACATGAGAGAAGACGCACCCGGGTGGAGCGAGTCCAGGCTGAGGAATTTTTTTGAGAAACACGCAAAAGTCAAAGCCACGAAAAAATAATTTTTAGTTTCATAAGTGGTGAATTTCTAACTACTCCCTAAATCTCTAAAGTTCAATTGAGCCCAGCCAAACTTGGTTGGATTTAATTGAACTTTATATTTAGGAGTAATCATGAATCATGTTCTGAAGCTGATTCGCATTGAAGATGTAGTCCGCAAAACAACTCTCGCCAAAAGTACAATTTGGCTGAAGATTTCCCAAGGAGATTTCATTCGCCCCACCAGAATTGGTGGCATCAGCGTTTGGAAAGAATCTGATGTGGATGATTGGATTGAATCCCAATTCAAGAACGCTCAAGGAGTAGCAGCATGAGCGATTCAAAAAACAATAAAACAGATTCAGAAATTCGGGCTATGCAAAACCCTGCCCACCAACATACCGACATTCAGCCTTCAACGGAGAGCTCCATGAGCGATACAGCACAAGGGCTAATTTCAATGATTAGCGCCCTACGTTTACCTGACAACTACACGACCCATATTGGTGGAGAGAAACTTCCTTTGAAGCCAATTTTTGGGAAGTTTAGTAAGCATCGCTTTGCGAGGATCCACCCAGGCAAGGAGTATATGTTCCGTTGCCTAACTGTGGATGATAAAGATATTGGCGAAACATACATGGTGATGCCAAACATGCAGGCCTACCTAGGTTCGCATGCAATACCAAAAATTCTAAGATTAAGTGCCGACACAACTGGGCTGCCAAAAATCATTGCGCAACCAGTTCTTGATCAAAATAGTAGGCCTAACGCATGGCACTCATCTTTGATTCGCGGCATTCAAACCGCAGAAGTATCTTGGGCTCGCCTTGAAGCGAATATGGGTGCTGGCCAGTACACAATCATCGTCTCTAAAGATGATCTGGGTGAGCCACAATGGCCCACACAGTCTATGGATGAGCTAGTTCAAGAAGTATTTAGCAACAACATCATCGCGGATGAAAGCCATCCCTTCGTCCGCCAAATTCAAGGAAGGATCTAATATGAAAGATCTTAACCTTGATAGGTGCAAATTCACATTCGTTGATTTTGAGTTTCGTCCCCAGGAAGGAATCGAAGGTAACTTGTTGGAAGTGATTTGTATGGTTGCTTATGACTTGCATACTGGTAAATATCACAAGCTTTGGAAAGATGAGCTCTACGGGATGTCCTCACCACCATTTGCGGTGGATGCCGATACGGTCCTGGTGGTTTACTTTGCAAGCGCGGAAATGGCATGCTTTCAAGCTCTTGGCTGGGCAATGCCAGAAAATATTCTCGACTTGTTTGTAGAGTTTAGAAATCTGACGAATGGTATCTTCTTGCCAGAGGGTAAATCTCTACTCGGCGCTTTGAAGTATTTCGGCTTAGATGCTATTTCAGCAGAGCACAAAGATGACATGCGTGATCTCGCCTTACGTGGTGCCCCCTACTCCGACCTCGAGAAAGCCGAACTTCTTAAATATTGCCAATCTGACGTGGATTCGCTTTCCCCGCTTTACCTGGCTATGAAGAAGTATCTTGATTTTCCCAGGGCACTCTTGCGCGGCCTTTACGGTACTGCATTAGCGAGAATGGAGACCTTGGGTATTCCAATCGATTACCCAACCTACAAAGGACTATGTCTTCACTGGGATGCAATTAAAGCCAAGTTAATAGCCGAGGTAGATTCTGCTTACGGCGTCTATGAAGAAGGTGTATTTAAAGAAGCGGCATTTGAAAGATATATCAGACAGCAAAACATCAGATGGCCTAGGCTTGAAAGTGGCCACCTCAAGTTAGATGAAGACACCTTTAAGTTAATGGCCCAACTATATCCAATACTGGCGCCATTACGGTCCTTAAGAGATAGTCTTGCCAAGCTCAGGTTAAACGCACTTCAGGTTGGGTCTGATGGAAGAAATCGCTGCATGCTCTCACCTTACCAGTCAATTACAAGCCGCAACCAACCATCCACAACCAAGTTTGTATTTGGGCTTTCCAGGTGGGCAAGAGGCCTCATCCAGCCCCGCGAAGGTTATGCAATCGCATACATTGACTGGTCACAACAAGAGTTTGGGATTGCTGCTGGCCTGTCAAACGATCCAAAGATGAAAGAAGCCTACCTTAGCGGCGATCCATACCTAGCTTTTGCAAAGCAAGCGGGAGCCGTTCCACATGACGCAACAAAAAAAAGTCATCCAGCAGAACGAGACCAGTACAAGCAATGCGTACTAGCTACGCAATACGGAATGGGCCCTGATTCTCTTGCCCAGAGACTAAAGCAGCCTAAATTACGGGCTAGACAGCTGCTTGATATTCATCGCCGAGTATATAAACAATTTTGGGACTGGTCTGACAATGTATACAACAACACCATAAACAATAATCGACTAAATACGCTCTTTGGATGGCAAATTACAGTGCCACAAGACCTAAACCCAAGAAGCTTACGCAACTTCCCGATGCAAGCCAACGCAGCCGAGATGCTCAGGATTGCTTGTATTTTGATGGTCCGACGTGGAATACAACTCTGCGCCCCGATCCATGATGCTGTATTGATAGAGGCAACCGAAGAAACCATAGAAGATCAGGTAAAGATCGCTCAGGAATGTATGGAGCAAGCAAGCCTCATAGTGCTTGAGGACTTTGCCTTGGGCAGTGATGCGAAAATTATTAAGTACCCAGGACGCTTTCTTGAGGACGGTGCCGAGCCGTTTTGGAATACTGTCATTGCAATTTATGAGCAAGTTAAAGCAGAGGCGGATGAAAAACTTAACACCTCCCTGTTATTAGATTTAACACCTGCTCATTCTTATATTTCTTATTAAAGGACATATATATGCGTTACGACAGCTCGACTACACAACAACCCCAAGAGGTGTGTAATTCTCCGAATTCAATCACACCTTCAAAAAACTCAAAACTATTTTTGAAAGGCCCAATTCCATTTGTTTGGTTACAAAAAGCTAATTCTCTCGGCGGCAGTACTGGGATTGTGGCTACAGGTTTATGGTTTTATGTTGGGATTAATAAGTCAAGATACTTCAAGGTAGACAGTAAGCTTGACCAATTCGCCAGCGTCACGAGGCAGACAAGACAAAACGCTTTTAACAGGCTCAAAGCTGCTGGCTTAATTAAGTTAACAAATCACGACGGCAGCTATCCATACGTTGAGATTTTGGATGCTCCATGATGGTGCTTTGCATAGGTATAGCGAGAAATAAAAATCTCGCCATCAAAAGACCCCTACACACTATGCGTTAACTTGTCCTGAACTTTACTATGCCACTACAAAGCGTCCTAAACGGTGCCAAACAATGTCAAGTTTTGACAAAGCGTACGCGGCAGCACTGTAAAAATCCCGCCGCCTACGGTTGCGTATCTTGTCGAATGCATGGTGCCCATAAGTCTCGCAATGTTTTACGTGGTGTAAACCATCCGCAGTATAGAAATGGCGAGAGAACAAGAGAGTCAGATGAGGAGCACAGAAAATCATCGACCATTTTGCTGACCTTGCGGGATATAGGTGATCACATCAAACTATTTAACGGGGACTACACCAGAGGCCGAAAGCCAAAAGGCTATGTGAAATACGATATGAACGACCCAGAGCAACTTGCTTTGGCCATTCTGGCTACTTTACGCGAGCCAGGAAATACTTAGGCGCCGACATCCGAGAAATAGACATCGTTTGAGCAAATTAATGTGCAAGGGTGACCTAGATGGGACCCAATTTAAAAATGGGGGGTGCCGGGTGGGTGGGGGTCGGTTTCCAGAAAAATGTATTGGGTACCCCAGTAATAAAGCAAATTTCTTAGCGGTATTGGAAGGCTAATAACTGACAGCGATCAAAGCAATCTCGAATGAAAGTCACTACATTTGGTAACATACTTTGGTAACTCAAATAAATTAGCTCGCAACTCCTCATATCTATTGATGTATAGGCGGACGTCATCTCCGTCAATAGTTACTGTAATACACAATTCTACATTTAACGTCTTGGCTAAGTTTCTGGACGCCCTCTTTCTGGTGGGGTCGGGGATTCTAACTCGCTACCATGTTTGAAATTCCATCCAGACTTTGAATTGACTTCT
>CAIMVM010000067.1 GCA_903844895.1 uncultured Pseudomonadota bacterium | reverse complement strand
CTTTAGGTATTTTTCGTTCGATTTGTTTCGCCTTCTCAATTGCCTCATTAAAGTCGCGTTCGGCTAGACTAGGCTGATCACCATGAATTTGGTTATACTTATCGAATTCCTGTGATGCTCTTACTACAGCAGCTTCGTGGGATATTCTTCCGGCATGGGTCAGAATTTCACGTTCACTAAGCTTCAAAAAATCATCGATCTTTCTGACCCAGTCGTTCATAAACATGGGTTTCCGCTGCTTTGCCTGTAATTCAGCAAAGTCAAGATAGAATGACACAATCCGGTTAAGAGTGTCCAATTCGTCAGAGTTTAGATAGTTTTTTGCTACTTGAGTGTCAGTTCTCCTGGGCCGCTCCCCTTGCCAAGAAGTGAGACCCATATTGGGCTTGGCGGCATCAGCACGCTCCGCAATAATTTCAGCAGCAGTTCGCCCATGGGCGGCCCAATGCATTTTATTTTGAATCACTTTAAAAAACTGAACCGATGAATCAATTTTAGGATCGTAGTCAATGCTTGTAGCGTATATATCCAAGACCTTCTTCCAAAAGACTTTTTCGGTAGACCTGATGTCACGAATTCGGCTCAAAAGTTCATCAAAATAGTTTCCGCCGCCAGGTTCTTTAAGGCGCTCATCATCCATGGTAAATCCCTTGACGATGTACTCGCGAAGGCGCTCAGAAGCCCAAATACGGAACTGCGTACCCCGGTGCGATTTAACACGGTAACCAACTGATATAATTACATCCAAGTTGTAGTGTTCGATCTCTCTGGCAATAGATCGAGTCCCTTCATTTTGAACTGTTGCAAATTTTGCAACAGTTCGATCCGGGAGAAGCTCCCTCTCCTCAAAGACATTTGAAATATGCTTTGATATTGTGGACTTATCTCGCCCAAACAACTCTGAAAGTTGATTCAGCGATAGCCAGACACTCTCGTCCTTAACTCGAACCTGAACCCTTGTCCGGCCATCCTCCGTCTGATAGAGCAAAAATTCTCCGGAGGCAATTTCAGGGACAGTAATTTTGGTGCTCTTCGAGTTTTTTCTAGTTTGCTTTGGACTCATTTTTACCATCCGATCTAGTATCCCGTTAATTCTGGTTTCGAAGAATTATTTTTCCTCACCTCAACAGCCCGATCATGCCAATAGAAAATCGCAGCACTGCGCCGAGTCAGAGGAATTTAGTAATTTCCCGCTGAATATTCGCCGTGCGTCAATTCAAGTGATTTTAATCTATATTAAACGAATATTCAGCGCTAAATCCATAAATTGTCTTAGTTCGATGCACGGCATCGATGCTGCCGGTGATGGATTTGATCTGAGCTAAGGCTATTTTCATTTGGTCGCTCCCTCACCTAAAATTGGCGTCATAAAATTTCGCTCGTAACTCGTGAAACAACGGGTCTCGTCAACAATCTTCGTTGCTCGTTTGCACTCATCGTAATTGCCAGCTTCAGCACGGTACTTCTCGTATATCTCCCAATCTGGAAAACTAAATATGGCTATACCAATATTCGTTGACCCTTCCGATCCAATTCCTGGAAAACTAAACCTACCGTGGGATTTTGCCTTCGGATCTTCGCTAGGCAGAAAGTAGCCATGATGAGTGCCTCCCAACTTATTAATTAATTCGATCCAAATGCGCCCATATTCTGCGAACGAGTCAAGCTGAGCCATATCGAGCGTGTAACGGACGTAACAAGTTATCATCGATTTACCTCTCTACGAAGAGTCAGAACAATTTAACAAATTACAAACGAATATTTTACAGTGATTACTTTGAAATCACCTGAAATGAGGCAAGGCGCAGGATGATCTACAAGTAAAAAGTTCAACTAATTGACGCTCTGGATGGTCAATGTTGCTCGATGACAATCTGGCAACTTGGCGGTCACTTTAGACCTTTGAATAGCAACATCATCGCGAGGTATTTCAATTGTGAATCTGTTCATTTCTAAGGAACTAGTAATTACAATCGTCAGCACATACTCGCCCTTCGCTTCAAGCTGCTTTCTGATGTCAACGCGGCAATTGGCTTCCAAATTAGAGTCGATCTGAGCCTTTTGCTCCCAGATTCCACGGAGAGAACTGTTTTTTCCCGGCTCCAATTCAACCCGCGCAATCGGTGGCTTCCATCCATCCTCTTCAACACCGACCCACATGCAATACCCGTCTATAAGGATTCCCTTTGCTATGGAGCAAGCAGCTCTGATTGAAAAAACTTCTGCAAGCGCGATATCAGAAATCAGAATCAGAACACTAATAGCCAGCTTTTTCATCTGGAATCCATTTATTTTTGAGGGAATTTTAAAACTCAGAAAAAATAATGATTTATCACTCTTTTTTGAGCAGACAAAAACATAATACTACCGCAAGATGTTTGCAGCTAAACAAAACAACCGAGGATATGCTTGGAAGTTATCACTCTACATCAGCTCAATGCAACGCATTCTTTTTCCAGGTTTTAAAGAGGAACTAGGGCACACAACTGACAAGGATATGAAGGTCATTACTTATCGCCTTGCGATTGGTCAGGACATTTTGAGAATGAACGAACGAATATTGGATTAAAAAAATGTAAAATTTTCGCATTCGGCGCCCGGAATCGTTTCATGGGCAGGAGACGAGAGTCATGACTTTTCAAGAGTTTTTTAATTGTCAGTATTTTTGGTTACGACAGAATTGGATTTAAGGTATTTTGTAATGTGCTGCAGTCTCGCGCGGTTAGAGCTGTGTTGCAAAGGAGGTGATGGTGACCAAGGAAATCATTCTACGAGAACTCACTTCTGCTGATGAATGCGCATTTTTGCGCGGTTTCGAGTATTGGAAAGATGAGGACCCTGAATGGTATACCTTCGTATGGCGGCCTGGCATGAGCCACTCTGATCACCTCTGCATCTTGCAGGCGCAAAAGGATCGCGGTCAATTGCAGCCAGGTCGCGTTCCCTCTTCGATGCTATACGCTTTTCTGGACGGAGAGATTATTGGCAGAATCAGTATCCGCCATGAACTGAACGACTTTTTGTTATCCCGGGGCGGGCATGTTGGTTATGCGATTAGTCCTCATCACCGAAGTCAAGGATTCGGTAAACATGTTCTAAGCAAGGGCTTGGCCTATTGTCGCGCTCTAGGGCTAGAAAAAGTCTTGATCACCTGTGGAGATGACAATATTCCATCGAGGAAGCTCATCGAAGGATGTGGTGGCTCTTTAGAAAATCGCGTGGAGGACGCATCCAATAAGGATTTGGTACGCCGATACTGGATAGATTTCACGCGCGGCGACTTTGTCCCAGCTCATAGTGCAATAAAAGCCATTGCCTACATTACGCGCGACGTCACAGGAGTAACTGAGCTCCTCGTTTTCGATCATGACGAGGAATATATAGGTGCAGGGACTCAGGTCATTTGTGGAACGGTCGAAAATGGAGATTCCCCTCAAGACACAGTGATCCGGGAAGTAGCAGAGGAAAGTGGTCTAGAAAATCTTGTATTCTGTGGGGAAGTAGATCAGTACCAATTCTATGGTGACCACGCACGGAAATTTCTGCGCCGCCACGTGTTCCATCTGCATGCTAAGGAAGCCGTACCGGACCGCTGGACTCATGTTGTTGCCGGAAGTGGGAATGATCAAGGGCTAAACTTTCACCATTATTGGATTAGTCTAGAATCTGCCAAGGGCAGGCTTTCGGGGCGGTTTGACGATTCAATCGAAGTATTTCTGCGCCGGTTAAACCCAGTGTTGAAGGTTAGTAACGCGAATTCGACGAAAATAAGTCATAACCCATCTTGATCAAAAGAAAAATGGCATCACCTTTTTAAAAACAAAAAACAAAGAGGTGATGCCAGCCGCCGTTCGATTAATTATAGATCCTAAACTTCTCGACTGAATTCGTCGAAGGGAACAGAAGCTCCTTTCTGCGATTTCCAAATAGAGGTGGGCCAAAGTGGGCCAAATTTCATACAAACAGATACTTATCTATACCAGTCGTGAGCAATTCTAGTCGGTGGAATTTTGTTGTAAATACTCCTAAATACAAGCCGATATTTCTCCATACTAAATCATAACGAACCTCATAGGGTATGGGCGACATGGGCGGAATGATGTAGCCACCTGTTTTAACTAGACTTTTTACTCCAAGAAGAGGCTCGAACAGAAATGTCCGAGCCTCTTCTCTTTAAACGCACATTTGGCAAATGCCAGTAAATCATTAGCTAAGTCTTAGCGTATAAACTTCTTAACCGTGTTTCTAGAGATCTCCAAAGCACTGGAAATCTTCTAAATCTTCGGGGAATCTTCAAACATGGGGCACTGCAACTTGCCAAGACAATTTAACAATATTTCACTTATTTTTAAGTGTCTTACTTTGAGATAAATTAAAGTGAAGCCCGGAGATCAATCATGTAAAGTATCGCTGCACAAGTACAGGGTGGGTCACCACATCCTGGGCAAATAAATGGATCCTTGAGACTACTTTTTTCATAAAAGCCTTCAACCTTCCGAATGGCTTTGAATCCTAAACGTTCGAATACCCGGTCAGATGTATTTTTCAAGCCGCTAACCCAAGAAACACCAAATGCGACGTCGCAGTTTTGCGATTTGAGCCACTCAATGCGATTGCGACCTATTATTTGCCCAATACCCTTACCTTGAAGATCCTCAACTATGGAAAGAGTCGAAAAGCTGCCTACTTTTTTGCCCTCCAACTGAGCATATACATCGGAGACAAACGGCAGATAGTAATCAAAGTTTTCAATAATCTCAGCTTTTCCAAGCCCTATAAGCCTCTCGCCCAAGAAAGCAGCAACGATATAACGATTTGGCATTTGTGCCTCGAGATAGGAAGGGGCAAAAAGACCTAGACCTTGAGTTCGATTCAAGAGTGCTAAACCCTCAGATAAATACCGAGGATCTGCTTCGTGCAGGGGTTTTAGACTTATCTCATCAAAATTAATCATATCTTTAAGCTCTCGTACGCTTTTAGAGTTACTAACTGTACTTAAGTTCAGACCATTTTAGAACTAAATAAGCGCCTTATAAAAAGTGCCAAATACCCTGAAAAAGAGAGATGAAAGGCACATTAACGCTGGTTGTCAGGCCAAAGCACCAGCTGACCAGCTAGCGGGAATATATTGTTATGATTCCAGCTAGCAATGAGCAACTGCTTCAACTCACCCTCCTTCAACTGGGGCAAAGCTAGTAAAACTATAAATACATCGAGCAGGTGTTTTAAAGTTCGATCTGCTGACTCAATAGATAACTTGTCTCGAGTAAGAATAACCCTAAAACCACTGCCAAATGCTGCTTTAACTAATTCGCCGTTTTTGAGTTCACCCCAGCCATATTCTTGGGCTGTTGAACAATCAATCCCTTCGAGTTTAGGAACTCTTTAAGGAGAAAAGGCGCATTAGTGTCTAAAATCCATCTTGAGTTAAGCATTAGGCGGCGTCGGGAGATGTTGCAAAGGAATCAGTAACATCAGCGGCAACTTTAAAGACCTCGCTTAGTGCCTCCCGTGGAAACGTTGGGTACTGTTTCAAAATTTCATCGAGGTCAAAACCTGAGGCCATGCACTCTAGAATAAGACTTACGGGAAGCCTAGTCCCGAGTATCGCTAGATGACCCCCTATCAACTCGGGATCTTGAACAATCCACTTATAATCTTTGTATGCTCTAACGTTTCCTGAAGACATGACACTACCCTCCGCCAGAATTCATAGTATTAGGAAACACTACCCTCTTCTACGCAAATAATTTAGGAAGCTGTCGCAGGGTGGATCTATATGTCATTCTAGCATGCTACCCTTGGATATTCGCGAATCTAGCTTTGAAAAATCTTGAAATCGCACTTCAGCCAACCCAAGAAGAAGTATCATAAGACCCTTGACAATTTATGCTATTTATAGCATATTTACTAAGTCGGAGGAGTCTATGGCAATTGAGGTCCACCGTGCGGCACTAAAAGCAATGGAAAAGTTTCCAATCGTTGTCTTAACTCAGGCAAAGGAAGCTTTTGTTTTTCTTGAGTTTGGCGAGAAGCTTACAATGCCCCTATCTAGACCGATGCCAACGATTTGGCCTGGCTGCCACGAGCTTCGAATCAGCGACAAGCATGGCATTTATCGTATTTTTTATGTCATTATAGTCAAAGGAAAGATTTTTGTTCCCCACTGTTTTCATAAGAAGACCCCAAAAACACCTAAAAGCGAAGTTGATCTTGTAAAACGAAGAATTAAGGAGTTTCTAGATGGCGGCTAAATCGGTAAAATTCAAAAACTCAGACGAGCTTTTTACAGCCGTAGGTTTATCTCAAGAAGAACTATTAATTGCAAATTTTCGGGTTGCAATGTGCATCGAGATAGGAAAAAAAGTCGGTCTTTTAGGATGGACACAAGCGTCCCTGGCCGAGCGGGTGGGCACCTCTCAGGCCAATATTAGCCGAATAGTCAATAGAGACATTGGGAATGTATCAACAGATCTGCTTTTACGAGTTTTGGTCGTGGTTGGCGGAAAAGCTAAGATTGATTCAAGTTCAATAAAACATAAAAAAGCGGGGTAGCTCTACTAACTCGGGTCAGAATGCAGTCGAACTTTTCATTGGCCCGTTGCTGAAGTCGAATAGGTAAAGAGCTACTTCCACTTTCTATTTTGTTCGGCCCTGAGTCAATGACAGCATTTGTGGTGCCTGATTTCTGATTCATAATGAATTCTAAAAATGACTAAGTTTTTTTGAACTTACTCTTGGAACAGTCGACATCGCACACTGTGGTTTTGCTTATGATTCGCATAGGAATTTTTCCTAGCGCCCCAGTTGCGCCCCAGTTTTTTTTGCTTCTAGATACTTCTCAATACAAAATCGGGAAAATTTGACGGAGAAATTTTGGTTAAAAATACTTTAAAATAAAACTCTATACCTCAAAATATTACTGGTCATTTACCCCGTTTGCGTGGGCGGCATGGGCGGAATGATGTAGTAGCGTAGTAATGCAGCCTTGCAAATAGAAAACTACTACTTGCTCCTCTCGAGACGCTTTGTCACTTTGGAGGAATTGCCGCTGCCATCATAAACAGTTAAGAACACTTCAATGAATTCAACGTTTTCAGGGACCGTAATGGTTCCATCAGCATCTGGCACTACATGACACCCACTAGTACCGCTCTTGATATTCGTCAGTGCGTATCGAAATGACCGCTCGGAGTTCGCGGCGTCAGTTTTGATGCCGATCCATTCTTTGTCACTGACTTGAGCTAGAGCACTTCCGATGTCAAGGAGAGAACGGATGTCGAAATGTTGCGAGGGGACCAAGGAATATTCAGTAAAGGCTGTCAGGTCGCATTTTTGGACCTCTTTCAAAGTATTACCTAGATCGTCACTTATTTTGAAAGCAAGTGAAGTGATTTCGAAGTTTCTTTGTGATGTGAGATCCCTGTCGAATATATCTGCAACGATATCTAAGGCACCGGTCTTCAGGGAGTCACTTCGCCTGCCGTCTTCATCGGTAATGTATATGCTCTTTATGGTGGGGTGGACTGTGTCCTTGTATTGCGGAAACTTGTTAAGTGGGTCTATCAACTTTTTGTTTAATACATCGACAACCGATAGGTGCGTATGTCGAAACTCTTTTTCGAACTCCGGCTTCATAGAATCGACTGACGCAAGATTCCCGATAATATCGCCTCTCTTTACATTAGTCAATTGGCCTATTTTTAACAAATCTGCTGGCCGAACGTGAAGCAGACTAACAACTAAGCGCGATTCCGGATCATAGATAGCAACCGCAACAGTATAATCGGAGACATCAGTGCTGCTGGGGTCTCCATCATTGATTACAGTCGCAGATCCGGACACCGGAGCATAGACTACATCACTTTCTGCTTCGGTCGCGCGTCTTATGTCGATGGCTTCATGAAAATAGGCCAGCTTCACCTCTCCTCCGTTTTCATTGGAAAATAGGCCAATCGTCGGAGTACCAAACCTAGTTAACAAAACCGTCTCCGTTGATAAAGGCCACGACATCGAAAGTTTAGATGCATCAGGCTTGACATTAAGCCCGGAATTTCCAAAAAATGCATAAATATTGTCATAAAAATCCGAAGATACTTCCAATCTCGAAAGACCTTTATTCGGCAATGTCCGCAGTCCGCTTTCATTCTCTGGAAGGACAAGCTTGCACCCGCAGACTATAGAAACAAAGGCTAAAGTAACCACTACAACGGGCAAATTCAAATTCCGAGTTTCTTTCATCTTTATATCTCCGTGAGTTAATTCTTAGCCCTGCAGCTGGTCAAGGTAATCTGCTTCTATTTGAATGAATTATCGGTGCGCCACGAGGTGCACATTTGACAACGGGTTAGAATCCCGTCGGGTAAGTGGCGACCCACCACACCCGTACCTAGGTTTAGGTTTATGGAGGTGACGACATGGATCAAGCGTAATCAAGGGAGGTTGCTGAGCCGCAATCCGCAAGGGTGAAGCTATTGAGCCTCGTAATCGTAGTTGAAGTGGCTGGCGGTCTCGAATAGCCGCCCAGCAAAATCTGAGCAGCCGATAATGGGCATGGCTGTTTAGACACTTCCGGGGTCGTAGGGCGTGGCGCAGCGCCATAAGGCAAATGTGTAAACGTGGGATCTCTCGCATGCCTCCAGGATGGAGTACCGGCAAACAAGTGTAATAGCGAGGATGCCGGGAAGCACAAAATAGAGCGAGAAGTCAGATGAGGCGTAGTACTCCGAGTGCGGGAAAGCCGTACACATGGGGAAGGCCAATGGGTTAAATCGACCTTAATAAGGAAACGTAAATGGAGCCAACAGAGCCCCAATATTCTACGACAACAAAATTGGCAAGGATAGCTTGGCTGTCTGGACGCGATCCCTTAAAGAAGTTTGATGCCCTCATGCATCTTTTCAATAAGGAGTCGCTTACAGCGTGTTTTCACGAGCTGGATGGAAAGAAGGCAGTGGGATACGACAAAGTGAGTAAAGATGAGTATGGTGAGAAGCTAAATGAGAACCTTGAAGTCCTCTTAGAGAAGATGAAGAGGATGGCCTACCGCCCAGGACCGGTGCGAGAAGTACTGATCCCGAAGGAAGGTAAAGCCGGATCCTTTCGTCCGCTTGGCATAGGAAACTTCGAGGACAAGTTAGTTCAGAAGATGACGGCAAAGATCCTTGAAAGTATTTTTGAGCCCACCTTCCTTGACTGCTCCTACGGGTTCAGGCCTGGACTTGGTTGCCATGATGCGATTCGAGGGCTTAACAGCTATCTTTACGCTAACAAAGTGGAGACTGTGATAGATGTCGACTTGGCAAACTTCTTTGGGACTATAGGAAGCGGCCTGGTAGACCTTGCGCTCAAGCAGCGGATTAACGATGAACGCTTTCTGCGGTACATTCAGCGGATGTTTAAAGCCGGGGTGCTTTCTCAGGGTGAACTTACTATAAGCGACGAAGGGGTACCGCAGGGATCTCCCGCGAGTCCTATCCTAGCCAATATAGTGGCCCACTATGTGATCGATCTTTGGTTTGAAAACACGGTAAAGAAGCACTGCAAAGGAGAAGTCGCCATGTTCAGGTACTGCGACGATCTGGTCATTTGTTGCCAATACGACTCAGATGCGATCCGAGTTCATAAAGGACTTGGAAACCGCCTAACGAGGTTTGGACTAAAGCTCAACGAAGAGAAGACACGAATGGTTAGCTTTTCCAAAGAAAAGCAAGACCGCGGGATAAAGCAAGAAAGTTTCGACTTTTTGAGTTTTACCTTCTTCTTCGGCAAGTCAACCAAGGGATTTGTTATTCCTAAGCTGAAAACGAGTCGCAAGCGATTCGTTAGTAAACTTAAGAAAGTTACGTCCTGGATGAGGACCAATCGGAGCAGGCACAGACTCCCTGACTTATGGAAAAGCTTCTGCGCGAAAGTAAGAGGTCACGTAGCCTACTATGGGGTGTCCTTTAATCAGCGAGGTGTCTCGAGGTTTATCTTCGCAGCTACACGGATCTTTTTCAAATGGCTTAACAAGCGCGGTGGAAGAAAACTCTTGAATTGGGATAAGTTCAACCTCTTCATGAAGCGATACCCTCCGCCCAAAGTCATCATCCATCACAAACTCTTCAGGTTACAGACAAGCAAATGATTTGATCAGGAGCCCGTTGCCTTAGTAGGGCACGACGGGTTCTCAATGGGGGTGCGCTTAGGCGACTAGCGCATCTACCACCTCTAGGTTCAGCTTAAATCCTATTGAAAAAAATGGCACGACACAGTGTTTTGAGACTAAGCATAGTTTCATAAAAATCAAGTCAATCATTCAATGCATCAAACAGTCGATTGAAACTCTCTTCAACAGATTCACCTGCCGTATCTATTAAAATTCGAGGCTCTGTCCACTCATGATAGTCCCTATTTATAACATTTTCCCAAGTTGGCAACTTTAAAGTTTCAATCCCTACTCTTCTGCTTTCAACTCGCCTGCGATGTTCAGCTTGGTCAGAACAACAAACTTCTATATTCACATATTTAGCACCTACAGAAGTCGCTACCTCATTCCATTCACTTCTTGTTAACTTCCAGGGATTTACAGAATCAGCAATTACGTCTCTACCCAGTTCAAGATTGTCTTTAGCAACTCGATATGAGAGCCCATAACCTTCGCCTTCAACTTTATAATTACAAAGGTCCCTCAACCCTTGCTCAATGGTATCAATCCTAATCAAAGTTGATTGAGTTCGCTTTGCGAGCTCCTTCGCTAAAGTTGACTTGCCGGAACCAGGAAGACCTGAAAAAATGTAGAGTGTTGGTATCTTCATCTATGATCCTACTTCATGGTGGGAGCCTCTTGATAAACCTGCATCTACAAGTTAAATCAAGAAATCTTAGAACTTTAATACTTATTACTCGATTGTACTTTTCCTACTGATTCTTAAAAAGGTCGCTGCCTTACTCCAGGTTGTATCGTTTTTTCCAAGCGATTGGAAATGGAATCCTTTGACCAAATAAATAGCGTATAAGTTGGCCATGATGTTGAGCTTCATGCTCAAAAAGATCTAACATCAAACGCTGCTGCTGAGAAGTCAATGAGGTTAGGGTGCCCATTGCTGCGAGAAATGATTCCTTAGACTCCGTTAGCTGCTCTTGAACTGCCAGTTTGTTATCGGTGACTTTCAAACCACACGCAAACCCTTGCCAACTGCCTGCGAGAATAGCCCGCATATAGCTCTGCCTAGCACCTACAACACACCAAAGCTGCTCGCCAATGGTATTGGACGGGAGCGGAGCCAAATTCAATGACAAATCTTCTTCTGCGAGGACCTGAATCAGGTCGTCATATAGTCCGAAAGATCTCTGCAATTTTTCCTTCAAAACACTAGCTTCAATCACTAGTTCACCTGCTCTAAGTTAACGAATTTTAAACTGGAACCACAGAATCTTATGGAATTTTGTATAATTAGTTAAAAGGCTTCCCTTTTAGTTAATTCTACAATGTTCATTAACACTATCAAAGAAATTCACCTAATGATTGACGATAGATTCCCAATAGCATTTCGAAAAGCTATTTGATTCAATGCATTTTTGAAACTCGAAGCAACGAACCTGACCAGGATGATCTGGTGCCCAATACTCAGGGTAAGATTCTGGATCGGCAGCTTGAATTGAGCAGGGTTCGGATATTAGAGCAAATACTAAAAGTAATACTACTAAAAAGGGCATTACTACCAAGACAAAAATGAGAATCTTTAATCGGGTCAGGCGAAAAATTTTCATGGCCAAATTATCCTAAGAATATTCGCTACACTGCTCTCGGGCCCTGCATCTTGTCAAAACAATTTATTAAATCCACCGAATATTAGACTCTTCTACTTTTAAAACACTTTCCATGACTCCGAACGTCAAATTAGGCCCTTTTAAGGTCGAAATCATTTTCAGAGTGGCGAACCGCTAGATCTTCGTGCTTAACAAACTTTTTAGCATATCCTGGTTCTCTTAGTTCCACTTTTAGGATATGCAAAAGAAGTCTTACAGCTGTGCTGTTGAGAGTCTGTGTGTTGTTTAAAACTTTACTGATCTGTCCTTTAGATAGCTGAAGAGCTCCCGTCAATTCGGTCGCATTCATTCCACAAACCAACATAATCCCATGGACCTCTTCAGATGTCAGCTGATACCCCCTAGGGTGACTTCCATTAGGGCCAAGACCCAAATAATTAAATAGCCACATCTTCGCTAAGATTCTGGACGTAGTAATAATGACTTCCGGCGAAAGATAGTAATCGTCCTTCTCAGGGTTGAAAGTCTCACTATGGACTCCTTCTTCAACGGAAACAGGAACGTTCAAAAAAACGTGACTCCCCAGCTTCGAATCAATCTTCAAAGATTTTGCAACTATACTTTTTAGCATACTAACCTATCTCCCTATATGAACTGATCACCACGATGATTTGTCCGTTTTCGTCCGTATCAAACACCACTGCTAACTGACAAGGAACTTTTCTATCATCTTGACAGTGCCAAACAAATGAATTTGGAGCTGGATTCCTCACATGATTCGATCTCAAAACACCATTGCCCAAAACAAGTGCGAGAACTTCATTATGGGTGAACTTGCGCCCAGGATGGTCCGCAAAAGCATGTCTCTTTATGAGAACTCGCCGGCCGTCTCGTAGTGTATCGAATAATTTTCTAGCCTCCTTTAAATTCAAAACCACCCCCTGGTGACTTTATAGCATACTGTTCGGAAGTTTCGTAGTGAAACTTTAGTGCAGCTGCAAGAGTATCGTAACCAACTAATATTACTATTAATTAGCAATCATGCCAACGTCATTCAATAACATTATGTCCTGTCGGGTGACTCTTGTCGGGCAAAGCGTGCCGAATTTGGACTATCAGGTGTTGCTTAATTTCATCCATCGAGAGTGCTTCTTTTACCGAAGGAGGAAGATCATTGGCTTTGCAACTATTTAAGTAAGATTATCAAAGTGCGAATGAATATTCCCTCGAAAAATTTTATAATGCCTCGAATCAGCCAAGTCGTTTTTCCATAATATAGGACTTGTACGTCTTGCCCTCCCATTGAACCTCTGCGATGGGCTTAAACCCTTGGCGTTTGTAAAGTTTTACAAGGTGAGTTGCAGGGATTGCTGTATCGAGTTGTAAATATGAGATTCCCTCATGGACTGCACGACTTTCTGCTAGATCCAATAGATAAGTGCCAATACCTTTTCGCTTTTGATCTGGCCGCACAGCGAGCTGGTGAATATAAATGCAGCGACTAGCGTCACTTTCCAATTCTTTTAATGAGATATTTATAGAGGCAACCAATTCGTTTTGCCGGTAAAGCAAGTAGACTTCAGCACCTTGCATTCGCTCGAAAGTAGTTTGCTCATCTTGGTAAGTACCGGTGAAGTTAAGGCCCAAATCTTCAAGCTCACGATAGGCGTCGTTGACCAACCTTCTAATGGCTGAAACATCGTCTGTTGTAGCTCGACGAATGTCTGGTGGCAGCGGAAAACTCACGATCAGTTCCTCGCAAACGAGTCCGTTATTGGACCGAAGCCCAGCAATTATTCCGGACATTTTAGACCATCTTCAAAAACCATTAAAAAAGCAAAGTTTGAAGTTAACTCAAATATACCAGAGTCTTATGTGATTTTAGGTTAAGTATCAATCGCAAACAGGATCTAAAAGCTTCATACATTTACCCATCGGATCTATCTCCACTCTGCCTCCTATTGGCATGATCCATTGTGGGTCTGTGTGCCCAAAATCCATATTTGTAATGACCAAAAGATCTTGGACTCCAAATTCTTCTCTGACAACAACCCTAATTACCTCTTCCAATTCCAACTTTTGCTGCAAGGTGTACCCTATTGGTCTAGCGACTAAAAGAGCACTGATCTGAGAGAACACCCCCTGTACGCCATAGTTTCTGAGCCAATAAGAAACTGCAGTCGGAGTGGGAACATCCTCATTTGATTCCAGAAAGAGTATTTTATCAGCCCATGTCCGGGGCCAATACCGAGTTCCCTTCATCATTTCTAAAACTTCTATACACCCGCCCCAAAGAACTCCTTCCCTCACGGCATGGGAGCTCCCAGGAAACCAGTGCCAGCCATCTGTTGGCTGTTGGGGTTTGAAATGACCAATCTGGATAAGATCGCCGAAATCTGGATAGCCTTCAGAATAATAGGAATTGAAACCCCAAGTAGGAGTTCCTGCATGGAATACTATTTCTTTAAAATGGTCCGTAACCTCAATAGGGTAATGCTTCCATTGAGCAAATCCAGACATTATAGATGGGCCATAAAAGGTGACTAAACCAGCATCACTTATGAAATTAAGAAATGTGGTAGAGTCCGAGTATCCCATTATAAACTTGGGGTTCTTAAGAAAAACTTCCGGATCTAAAAACTCAAGCAATCTAACAGAGTCGTCACCTCCAATGGAAGCTATGACGCCCTCTATTTGAGGGTCAAGGAAAGCATTATGTAAATCATTGGCCCGAAGTCGGGGGTTCTTGCGCAGCTCTGCAGCATCCATTCGGGCTGTGGGAAACTCTACAGGAACTAATCCCATTATTCGAAGATTCTCAAGGCCTGCATCGAAAATGGCAGGATATTTCGATGGCCCGCCCCAAGAAGGTGAAACTATGGCTATGGGAGAGCCAGCTCTAAGTCGACGTACTTTTTTCATTAATAAAACACCTCAAAGAACTTCAGGTCAATGATTCAAACCTCTGGAAGTACCCCAAAATCCGAAATAGCATGTGCCACAAGGGTTTGAAATCATAAACCTATGTCCCCCGGGAAAAGGTATGGCTGAAAATATTCTTTAATTTTTCGTTTGTGATAGATGGTTTCATTAGCAGTCAAGAGTAGTTTGAGATGTTTTGTGAGAAGTGCAGAGCAAGCATCCGTGCTTCTATATAGCCAGTTGTAGAGTTCGCCTGGAGCTCTTTTAAGCCTTAGAGCTGTTCTGCAAAACAGTCGTTGCCAACTTGAATGCCTAGACATTCTAGCGATTAGGGAAGCTGTTAGAAAGGAAGCTCGAACTAAGTTTCTTAGTTTTCCAAATGAGAAGAGCCTCATCTCTTCAAGTCCGCAGGCGGCTTTGAGGAACCTGTAGGTTTCTTCAACTGACCACCTGGAGAGATAGTTAATGACGATATCGAGGGCCTGATCGGAGTTTAAGACTGGCACGGATGTAAGAAGTTCTATGGGGCGCATAGCGCTCTCTGACCAAGCTGTCACGAGGTAGCACTCGTGGTTTAAGTTCTCTCTTTTAAAGCTTGATACAGAGACTTTTTCAAAGTCATATCGAAGATTCATAGCCTTTCTTTTACGATCATGGGGGTCGGATACCCTTTGAATGGTCGCGG
>CAIMVM010000066.1 GCA_903844895.1 uncultured Pseudomonadota bacterium | reverse complement strand
TATTCCTGATTTTCGATGTCCTGCTTGAGGACTGAAAGCGTTGCCCCGCCAACTGTCAGCAATCAGTGTGTCCGGCTCCAAAAAATTGGCTTCCCATAAAATTTTGAGACGTACTCGTTGAACTCCTTGCGCATAAGCCTCGACGTTACTGTCTTCAGGTTATAAAGTAGCCACTCTCACGAAAGACATCAAATAGCAGACGAACGGCGCCTTGGACCTGTGCGTCAAGATCCAACACAGTCCTCCCTTCAGGGTCATAGACGTATCCTACTGGCCATGGTGCCCGTAGTTCTCCCCTTTTTTAGCCTTGTTAAGCTTGCCGCTCTGGAGGCGAGCGCGGATGAAGTGTAGCTTTGCCTGTGACATGGTGCCCTTTAAACCTGGGCCGTCGAAAGACGGCCCATTTAGCCTGACTTAAGATGGTCCCATTTCTGCTCTGATCTTTGCGATTCTATTCCTGCCAAAATTTCTCTTCTTTTCATCCTGCCAGTTTTTCCAATTTCGTCCTTTTTCCATTTTTCAAAATCAGTTTGTGATACGAGGCCTAGCTGTTGCCGGATTCGGGTTTTGCTCTGTGGACCACAAAGAGCAGGCACAGCAAGGATTAGGTGATTGAGTTCCGACTTGGGATTGCGGGTGATAAAAGTTTTGAAGGTTCCGAAAAGCGATTCAATGATATCGGTCGAGACCGGAAGGGGCGTCTGGCCAATGCCAAGACGGCAATGAATTTGAATATGACGTCTTAACCATTTCTCCATTCGTCGCCTTGTCGCAGTCCTCTTAGGCAGATTTTCAATTTTTTTCATGGCTTCTTGAAAGGTCAATCGGTTCAATCCCTTAGTCTTCAGTAGATCCATTACCTCGGCTAGCAGCGCTGATCTTTTACAGAGTTCGCCCGCGACGTATGTAAGATTTCCCATCCCACCAAATAATCTTCGGAGTTCGAAAGCCAGGGAGCCTTTCTTTACCCGGCCTGCGCCGCCTATCAGGCCTTGGATTTTTTCTAGCCAACGGCCTAGACGCGAGATTCCCATAAATCGACCCTTTGCTCGAAGTTTCGGCGGAGCAAGGTATGCGAGGTGTGACTGATAGATTTTCGTTGCGTTATTCTTTAGCTTTCTCGTGAGCTGCTGAAAAGATTTATTGTCCTTAAAATCTGCCTTTAAAGCATTTGAAGCTTCGTGGCTGATGTCGCTGATAACGGAAACATCTTTTCTTTTGGCTTCAGCTTTCCAAAGACGGACACCTTTGGCGAGATCATAGCCTCCATCTTTCATGATGGCCTTTAGATGAGGTTCATCACCTAGCAAGTCATGAAGGGACTTGGCTACGTCTTCACTCTTCCAAGACTCCCTTACGACTACTCCGGCACAGGTCACATCTTCCAACGTGATCGCACCTTCTCGCTTAAGATAGACCGAGAGTGGGAGTCTAAGAATCACCAAAGCCTTTTTGTAAGCGATGTCCAGAGTCATATCAATGATAGCAATCCAATCTTCTTTAGGAGCTTTCATGTGTCGAAGCGAAGCCAAACCTACCCGGCAGACCCAGTTTATTGTTGAGCTGAAGTGAGGAATCCAACCCTGAAAGCCAGTGCATGAAAGGACTCGCGGGACTGCACGAAAAGAGATGCGGGCCTTAACGATCAGTAATATGGAAATGATCATGGTTTCGGTATCAGATGGGATTGGCTTTATCAAACGTTCGCACCGCAATGCTTCCAGAGCTGAATCGCGCTCCTCACGCCAAAGTTTTTCGCGTGCGATTGAGGCCGCTTCATTCAATCTCATGCGGGCATTTTGGCGAGCCAGATTCCTATTCAATCGCCCGCGTTCCATAGCTTTTCGCTTCCAGTTGTCACGACTTGCTTCTATACTCGGCATGCTTCTACTTTCTGCGGCACAAACTTTCCAGGTGGGTGCTACAGAATCACTCTTCCTACTGATTCATCTTGCGTCAACTTATACTCGAACATTCAATTTTTCTAAAGTCAGAATTGGTCAGAAATAGGTCCATCGCATTGGTGTCAAGCTGTGCAGGTTTTCGACGGCCCACTAATGAAGGTAGGGCTGCATAATTGCATTAACAGATGCGATTCAGGCCCAGAGCGTTAACCCCCGGGTGCTCGAGGGCAGAGCCCTCGAATTCGATGGTGGTTGTTTGATTTCGTGGATGCATGAATTTCCTATTGGCG
>CAIMVM010000065.1 GCA_903844895.1 uncultured Pseudomonadota bacterium | reverse complement strand
GGTACGAGATCAATCAGGCTGGGTGTTTGGAAGTTTGTCTATGGGACGTCCAAACGCTGACATGAAATCATTAGACTAAACATGTAGCGCTACTTCCATCACTTGTTCGGACAGGGGTTCGATTCCCCTCACCTCCACCACAAGAGTTTGAAACCCGGATCGTCCCCCGTGTTCTCGGAGCCGAGATAAAAAAATGGAGGAGGAAAAATGGCTATGTCAAAAATTCAAATCGAAGCAACGATTTCAACAACGCTTCCAAATATTTGGCAGTATTGGACCGAGCCGAATCATATTACGAAGTGGAATTTTGCAACACCAGAATGGTGCTGTCCGAGAGCCTCGAATGATCTTAGAGCCGGAGGAAAGTATTCCGCAAGAATGGAAGCAAAAGACGAAAGTTTTGGTTTCGACTTTGAAGCTATTTATGATGAAGTCGTTGATCAAAAGAGCATTGCATATACTTTGTCTGATGGCCGAAAAGTCATCACTAGCTTCGAGCAACAGGAAACTGTAACGAAGGTCACGACTGTATTTGATGCTGAAAATCAGAATCCGGTAGAAATGCAGAAGAGTGGCTGGCAATCGATACTTAATAACTTTAAGAAGTATGCGGAAGAAAATTGACCTGGGGGACGATTTCGGTTCGACTTGCAGAAGTTCACCTCCACCAATTCTAGAGGATTAGACCCTCTCCGCCCCCGAAGAGGTGATTCACGCGTCTATGGGAAGTAGTTTTTAGTCCCTCAGAGGTAAATCATGTTTTTGTCTAGAAATATTAGTATTTCGATAGATCGTAACGTGGCAGATGTTTACGCTTTCGCAGGAAATCCAGAAAACTTGCCCAAATGGGCTGAAGGTTTAAGTGGAGCAAATGTAGTAAAATCAGGTGACGTCTGGATTTGCGAATCTCCGATGGGCCAAGTGAAAGTAAAATTTGTTAAACCTAATTCACTTGGAGTTATGGATCACGATGTTATTCTTCCATCTGGAGAAGTAAACTATAATCCTTTTAGAGTGGTCGCGAACAACAAAGGGAGTGAAGTTGTATTTACCCTATTTCGACTTCCTAGAATGTCTGACGAAGATTTTAAACGCGACTCAGATTTCATAAATAATGATCTTAAAAAATTAAAAATGATTTTAGAGAGTTAGTGTGTTTTCAGCGGAGACGAAATGCGTTCTAACTTAGAAACATGGTATCTACCACTTCAGAGTTTGAGAACCCTGATTGCCCCCCGGAGTTCTCTTAATATTCAACATAAAAGCCAAACATCCTAATTGTGTTTAAAACCTAGTTCTTGCTTAGCGGTTACTTGAGCCCACTTCGCTCATAAGGTCAAATTCTCTGAAATAAGGTCGGAGGCGCTCCGTTCAAGTTCAGGAATCTTAAAAAATTAAGAACTCCTTTTCGCTTCCATCCCCGAAGCGTTCCCATAGAAATCTCGTAGGCCTCAAACTTTCTTATGTCGTCCAAAGCAGCTACTAAGTTCTTCAGACGATGGTCATAACGGCGGTAGTCTTATCTGTCCATCGATATTGATCCTTCCCATTTAGGCATAAAGGAATATCGGAGATGACTTGCCTTAGGTCTAAAGCGGGAAAAGCCTTTGGAGCTGATCTTCAGTTTATTACTGGCGAGAGGTCAAGAGTTACAGGAAAAGGCTAGAGGGACGGCTGGAATACATTTTCTCTAACTTCCAGCATCGTCCTCCAGATAAGGTGGCAGGTCTTAGGACCATTCGTGAAGATACTTCGGCAGGCCGATTCGCGAGGTGGGGAAGAATTTCTTCCCAGGACACGGTGGGTAGATCGAGGTCACATTTG
>CAIMVM010000064.1 GCA_903844895.1 uncultured Pseudomonadota bacterium | reverse complement strand
GTTCCGTTTATTAACGGCTCATTAACTGCTAGTCGTCGTCAAGAAATCGTCGATCAATTTAACAAACAAGCTTCTATTCGCGAGCCTAACCAGTTATGTCCGATCCTCATCTGCAGCTTAAAAGCAGGTGGTACTGGGCTTAATCTAACAGGTGCAGACCGGGTGATTCATTTAGACCGTTGGTGGAATCCAGCTGTCGAAAATCAGGCCACTGACAGGGCCCACCGCTTTGGTCAAACCCGCACAGTATTTGTAAATACCCTCACCAATGACGGCACCCTGGAAGATTCCATGAATCGAATCTTTGAAGAAAAACGAAGACTTGCCCAAGACCTCCTGTCAGATGAAGATGTGGCAATTGCGGAATGCTTAAAGGATGAATCTGGGTACTTAAATCTCGTGGATCCCAAACAATTTTTTTACAAAAAATAAGGCATATTACCAATGATAGACCTCACTAAAAAAGACGAATTATTTTTTCATTGGCTCGAAAGGTCTGAAAATGATCGTGGTTTGTATTTTGACAAAGGCCAATTCCGGATCGATTGGTATAAAGTCTTTTCCAAAGCTGACTCGAGACTAAAAATTGATGAGAACATCAAATTTAAGCTTTTCGATTGGGTCACAAAGAACACTAAAGAGAATATTTTCGAAGATTATTTCCATGAAAGGCTGACAAGGTCTAATTTTTCTATTGATCTGAATATTTCTACTGAAATCCGGGAAAAATACAAATCTCAAATTAAAACGTTCGTCCAAACCTTTCGCGCTGAGATTGAAAACAGTGGCCTTAAAAACGTTAGCCAAGAGAAAGCTAAATCTATTTTGAAGCAGATTGATGGACTAGAAAAAGTCGACTTTCTAGACATGTCTCCGTTAGCTTCATGGCTGCGCTTAGATATCGAGATTCAAAGAATTTTTAAAGAAACCGTGATCAGTCCTTCTGGCAATATATTTACAGGAGCACCTCAATATTTCAACGCCTTGTACCCCAGGTTTTATCAATCTAGATCCTCATGGCAACAACGAAAGGCCTATTCCGGATCAGTTGTTGAGCTCATGACTGGTTTAAAGGACTTTTATAAATCAAGATCCTGGCAGTCTTCGCCCCAACAGAGCAAAGAGCAGCTTCTTAAATTTGCCTATGGCATTGTATCTAAATTGACCCGCGATAAGCGAACCCATCAAAACCCTTTACATTGGATCTCGATATCCACAGATCCCAGTGAACACACCTATTTTAGCCAACAAAATAAGATCGTTTTCCATTCAAGAGGCGACTTTAAAGAAATAGGAGTTATAGTCGCTAAAAAAGTAAGAAGTCGCTTAAATGGAGCCCTTAGCCTTTGGCAGCATCATTGGAATGTTTACAGTAATGGCACCACCATTTCTGAGCCCCTAAAACAGGCCTACATGGATTTAGAAAAGTGCTTTCAAGCTCAGTTGAATCAGGACTTGGATGAGGCTAGCGGAGTTTACTTTGACCAATTTTTGGCTCCTTTAGATCGCCTCTTAGACTATCTTATCCGCACTTATTTACCCTTATCCCTTTATCTTTCGGGGGTGATCAGCCCCTTTGAAGAACCCGAAGGCGAACATTTTTTAGGGTTTTCCCATTCTGCCATATTGCATCACCTAGCACCGAAGGCCTTTCACCGCCTACCAGGACAATTTCCGCTCTCAAATAATGGATTGAATCCCTTGTGGATCAATACAGAATCGGATGTGAATTCCCCTATGAATTCTGATGAGTATGATGACGAGGACTTTGAAATTGATTTGGATGATCATCTAGACTCAGAAATTGAATTGGACGAGATCATGTTAAGTAAGTTTTTTAGAGACAATTACGTCACTCGAAACTAGAGATGGAACCAGAGAACTTTGAAGTACTCACCCTATCCTTTCAGGGACCTGGCATGTCCCTTGATGTCTCGTTCAGGTTCAAAAAGAATCCTTACTAACGGCCAGATGAGCTGACTTTTGATGCGTCCTGTCCAGAAAACGGAAGCTTTTTAGTTGCTATCAGATAGACCTTAGGCCTAAAGACAAGTTTTCCGAAGATCTCCCCAAGAACTCCCATGGGCAGGAACACTAGGGCTCGAAAGAGACTTTTACGAAGTCGTTGCCTCGCCTTCGCTCCTAAATGATTTAAGTAGCCTCGATTTTTTATTAAGTTTTTAGATCTTTATGCCTGATTTAGCCACTCTTTCAAAAAATCCCCTCCCAAAAGAGGATAGGAAGGCGTGGGATAAGATTCAGAGGCGACACCGCAAGATGCGTAAATCCTAAGGCACAAGGCCTAGGATGCTGATTTCGGCAGCGTAAGCTTTGGCTTTGTCGACAAACATGGCATAAAAAACAGAAGCTAGATATTAGAAGCTAGATATTAGAAGCTAGATATTAGAAGCTAGATATTAGAAGCTAGATATTAGAAGCTAGATATTAGAAGCTAGAAAAAAATGCTAAGAGTAAAAAAGACTTAATCGTTGCAACCCCATTCACTCAGACTCACCTTTTAGGAAAGAAGACTTTTGCATTTGTAGATATTCGCCAACGATTCGATCGACTTCAGAGGCTAAATACAGGGGTAGGGAAATGAGCTGATAAGAAACATCGCTACTCCGACCGGAGGTTATAGAGGGTAAGTTTGTATCAAATCTTATCCCATAAGAAAAAGATTTGGCCCGACATATTTCACTTAAAGATCTTAGTCTTCCTGAGGCTCCAGCCTTTACTTCTAGAGGAACAATGTTTCGTCCATAAGCCCAAAGAAAATCGACTTCAGCATTGTCTGACTTTCCCTCACGCAGCCAGTAGTGAAGAGGCTTTCGCAAGCCAGGCTCACACGCAGAAAGCTCTTGAGCAACAAACTGTTCTGCTAGAACGCCTTCGTTTACAAAGGCAGTCGTTTCGGGGCTGGAAATATCTCGGGCCGAGAGTCCCGAAGCGCAGCAAAGAAGCCCCACATCAAGATAGAAAAGCTTTCTCACATCAGGGTCTGACTCTGCACCGAGTGGGATGCCGTTACCATCGCTGTGAGTGGCTTCCAACAAAACACCAGCATCCAGAAGCAGTTGAAGTGCCTTTCTAACATCTCTTGAAGTATGACCGGGACTTAATGCAGAGTACTTCGCTTTTTTGGCAATTTGAATAGGAGAGCGATCGAATACATCACGAACGATGGACCGAATATGGGCGGTAGCAGGATATTTTTGAAGATCATCTCTGTAAGAAGCAATAATGTTGCGTTGAATGGCAGTAGCTCCTCCCAAGCCTTCTTCCCTTAAGGCAAATACGGATTCAGGAAGTCCACCGACTAGAAAAAACTCTCTAAGTGCGGCCAAGAGACGGGTGTGCTCCGCCGGTGTAGGAGAGTGCTTGGTCCAAGGTGATGCTTTTTCTACCACATCCTTAAGGCTATGGAGTCCTTTAGCATCGAGGAACTCTTTAAATGTTAGCGGAGCGACATGCAGATACTCTACTCGTCCAACTGGCATGGAAAATTCTTTTTCGTTTAAGGCAAATTCAAGCACAGAACCAGCAGCGACAACCGCTAATTCAGGAATTTGTTCATAAAAATAGCGCAGCAGCTGAAGACAGGCGGGAATTGTCTGAACTTCATCTAGAAAAAGGAAATGGCTGCCTGGGTCTTCTCGAAAATCTACTCCGGCAACTCTCACTAATGCTGCCAAAGCCTCTTCAAAGTGACCCGTTTCTAGGACTGGTCTTAAGGTACTGCGGTGATCTTCAAGGTTGATTTCAACTAACTTAAGGTTTGAATTTTTGGCAAATGTGCGGATTAAGGTAGATTTACCGACCTGCCTAGCTCCTCTTATGACCATAGGCTTGCGCCGGGGGCGCTTAAGCCATGCGGAAAGGCTTTTCTCCTGGATTCTAGTGATATAGTTATTTTCCATAATTCCTCGCCGGATAGTCCGATATTTCAACATTATAGTTCCAATAAAGGGTCATTTTCAAACATTAAAGTTGAATTTTAGCCCCTATTAAGGGCCTAGAAAGTCCATGACAACGCTTTTGCCTAGTGCTAGTTCATGAGCTTTTGAGGTTTCCTTTTGTTACAGGTCCTTGGCTAACCACCTTATTATATGTACTAATACAGTCAATTGAGCTTGTTGAAGGCTGACAATGGAGTTTTTAAAGTGCTATCCGTTTTTGTCGATGGGATTCTATCCCGATGCCAAATCCCCCCCTGTGGCGCACTGACGACTCTTGCCGTTTTAAGCTTTTGGGAATTTTAACCGCAGAGATTCCTATCTAAAAAAGCCTATGTAAGCTTGATAAAGCCAGACTAGTACGCCGGGTCTCCGCTGGCTTAGCTTAGTTTTTGTCGATTGTACTTTGCATGAAATGCCTTCAGTGTCTTCTTTTGCCGATGGAGCGGCGGCTTAAGTATGCTGCGATTCAAAGAGTTCATCATGAGCTCCCGAACGACAGCACCAGCCGGAATAGGCCGGTTATGTTGGTTCTGTCCCGACTCGGCAACCCCTAATGTTGCAGCTGAATTGCAGTCAGAGCAATCAACGGTTGCCCAAGGAGCGAAATTTCCTACGTCGATCAAAAAAAATCTCATGAATTGACGCAGAGCTTTGGCTCGCTAAGATATTGGAATGATTTTAAAGTTATTCGCAGTCTAAAATGGCTTGCTCCACTCCCATGAGTGGTCTATCATATATTTGTCATGACTTTTTTATGATAGGCCACTCACGATGACAACAAAGCGATATTTAAGTGATTTTATAGCAACCGACTTAGATAAAAAAATCACACTACTATCAGGACCCCGGCAAAGCGGAAAAACGACCTTGTCCAAGGCACTTCCGTTTACATCAATGGAATATCTTAACTTCGATGAAGTAGGGCAGCGTAGACAGATCATCAGCAAAAATTGGTCACGTATGGCCGATTTATTAATCTTCGACGAACTTCATAAAATGACAAAATGGAAGTCATGGATTAAAGGAATATATGATACCGAAGGAGTCCGCCCTCGAATATTGGTAACTGGATCTGCCAGGCTAGATGTTTTTAGAAAAGGCAGTGATTCCTTGGCTGGTAGGCATTTTCTCTATAGAATGCATCCGTTCTCTGTCGCAGAGCTTCGCGGGATCGATCATCCCGAAGATGCTTTAGAGGGAATCATGTCACGTGGTGGATTTCCTGAACCCTATTTATCAAAATCCGAAATGGATTCAAAACGATGGAGAATGAGTCATCTAGATGTGATTCTCAGGCAAGATCTTCTTGACTTAGAGCAAGTTAAAAATATCGTGGGAGTTGAAACCTTGATTGAACTTCTTGCCAATCGTGTTGGCTCCAAGATTTCTTTTAGAAATTTGGCTCAAGACTTACAAGTTACACCACAAACTGTTCAACGCTGGGTCCTTCTATTAGAAAGATTGTTTGTCATTTTTTTGGTCCGGCCCTATTCGAAAAACCTTGCTAGAGCTTTATTAAAAGAGCCTAAAATCTATTTTTACGATACAGGACGGGTGAGTGAAGCTGGCGGCGCCAAACTTGAAAATGTCGTAGCCTGTGCTTTGCTAAAACGAGCCAATTTTTTAACCGATACGCAAGGTTCCAAATGTGAATTATATTATTTGCGAGACAGGGAAAAAAGAGAGGTCGATTTTCTTACCACAAAAGATAATAAGCTTGAATTTATGGTTGAAGTAAAAACTTCAGACGACCAATTTTCACCTAGCCTTCGCTATTTTTCAGAAAGACTAACGCCTACAGCAGCCATTCAATTGGTTCACAAGCTCGGTAGATCATCAAGTAACAAATTCGGCTCGGTACAGAATGCGGCTAGTTGGCTGGCTACTCTGGAAGCCTAAGCTATTCCTTTGCCTACTCTAATTTCAATCTAAGCTGCAATGGATGTGCAATAGACCACAAATCCCTCACCATGGACACATCTTTGTCCATATAGGGAACGATAGCCTTGGGTCCCAAGGCTGGTCAGAAAGTTAGAAGAATCGGGTCAGGGTTTGAAAAAACTATGTAAGCTGGATAAAGTAAAACCAAGAGGCGTTTCCTATTTTAGCTAAAGCTCATTTAAGTGAAGCCGCAGCGACGGACTTAAACCTGGCGAGCCATTTAGAATCGCAGTCTATGAAAACCAGAGTCTCTGGGTATCTTTCCAAATCGTAGAACTCTCGGCCTTCATACTGCTTTTGATTGGCTAAACAGAACCATTGGCCTTTGGGTAAATAGACTCTTCGTCCTCCCTCTGGGGTGAGATAGGGGGCTACCATGACGTCTTTAGAACCTGCAAAAAATTGGTCGTCGATGGTCCATGCAAAGTCGTCTTTGGAAAAAGCTAGCCAAAGAGGTTGGATAAAGCTTTGACGATTGGAAATACAGGCTTTACCGCACTCGACAAAATAGTCTCTGATGCTATTTCGAAAAGCCACATCTTTCTTGACTTGCGCAAGAACACTCTCTCCAAACTCCCAAGGCTCTCTAGGTGAGGTTCCGTGCATACGGGCGTGACTTCCCCAAAGTCCCACTTGGGCCCATCTCAAGTAGAGTTCCGGACTAGGCATAGGACCGTAAAATCCACCGATATCGTGGGACCAAAAAAGAGCGCCACCTGCTGCTTGAGAAAGCCCTCCTCGCAGAGAGGCTCTTAAGGCCGACCAAGAGGTTTGGCTATCGCCTGCCCACTTCACAGGAGTTTGGGCCATCTTCGTGTAGCCAGACCGGGCCCATAGGATTCCTTGATCGCCGCACTCCTCCTCTAATACTTCCATAACACAAAGGTTATAAAGATCGGAGTAGACATTTCTCAGCTGTTTTCCCGTAGAGCCATCAGAAAAGACGGCATCAAAGGGAATCTCTTCTCCAAAGTCCGTTTTAAAACAAGTCACACCTGATCTTAAGTAGGGGCGGTGCATATCCTTCCACCAAGTTCTTGCGGAGGGATTTGTAAAATCTACCAAACCTGCTATCGGAGGTTGGGGAAATCCCTCCAGTCCTGTGGGGACCCATTGGTAGGGATAGACATTGCCTGATGAGTCTTTCGCAAAGTAGCCCTGACTCACACCTTGCTGATAGACGGTTTCCGTCGCGGAAGAGACATAGGGATTTTCCCAAAGGCATACATGAAAACCCTGCTTTCGTAGCCACGGAATAAACTCCTTAAAAGGACTCCAGCGAGATTCATCCCAGACAAAATCAGTTCTAGTAGTAGCACGCATCCAAGCCCTGGCATCTAAATTAATGACCGAAGCACCGAGACCCAGCTCTTTGTTTTTAGAAATAATGTCTCTAACTTCATGCTCATCTTTATAGAAACAGCGAGAAAGCCATAGTCCATAAGACCAATCAGGAACGCCTCGGGTAGCTCCCATGAGATCTCGCCAGTGGATGATGGACTCGCGTGCAGAAGAAGCTTCCGCAAGATAAAGGCCGAGGGAAGGCCCATCGCTAGAGAATGTGGAAATTCCATGACGTGTCGAACCAAAGTCGATGCGTCCAGGTTCAGAGGCGAGCATCGCCAGGGACTGTCCACTTTCCGTCACAAAAAACGGTGTGCTTTGATAGCGAAGGTGTCCATTGACCCCAAGAGCATCGGAATTCATTATATCGTAAACCCGACCTTGTAGGTTTATGGAACCAAACTGTTCGCCACCCCCTAGAATGTGTTTTGTGGTTCCCATATCCAAACTGATTCCAAAGCCATCCTGATGGCGAAAGATTCCATAATTCATCGGCACATCGCCGACAAGTAGATCTGGACCAACGGTCGTCCAGATGGGAATATCTCGAGAGTCTAGAATCTGAAACGACCCATCCTTTTTAGAAATCCTGAGCTGCCCCTTGGAAGACTTTAAAAGATAAGAGGACTCCAGCTCCGTTAAGGCCAAAGTTTCTGAATTTTCATGGTTCAAAAGATCATGATCCCTCGGGCCATCTCCTAACCAGAGCACCCATGCTTTGCTGTGAGCAGACAAACACCCCCACTTTAATAGAGCCCGGGATTGGTCCTTAAAAACCAACTCAAAGGTTTCGTAGGAATTTGATTGTGAGGACTTTTTACGGGTGCAACTTAGAACGGGAGTCTTGCCGGGTGCACCTCTGGCGCGGGCAGTAAGAGAAGGCCATTCCGGGACAAGAGGAACGAGAACATCGGAGGCGTAATCATCACGAATGCGCATACTAAACTCCTTTTACAGCCCCAGCCTGTGGGGTGTGGGTCATGTGTTTATGTAGTTTGAAGGATAGAGCAAAAACAGGCAGCAGGAGGACGCAAGCACCAGCACAAAGGGGGCCCCACTCGGTACCAAAGCCCGTAATGTAGCCGTTTAAAGTAAGGGGCGCTGTCTTTACCTTAGAGCCAGCTAATACCAATGCAAAAAGAAAGTCGTTCCAGCTCATTAGGAACGAAAATAAAGCAGAAATCACCAGCCCAGAACGAACTAAAGGGAGAGTCACATGGAAGAAAATCTCTTTTATGGTAGATCCTTCCAGGGCTGCAGCCTCTTCTAGAGCTTTGGGCACGGCATCCATAAAGGGCATCAGCATCCAAGTAACCATCGGAAAATTGAGGGCAGTATGGGCTAAAATAAGCCCCAACAACGAGTCGTGAAGATTTAATGTTCTAAAAACCATGAATAGGGGAAGAACTAAAGCTACGGGCGGCAATAACCTTGAAATGAGAAGAGTCGCCACTAAGTTTTTTTTAAGTCGGGAATGCGATCTCGTGAGGGCAAACGCCATCAAAGCCCCGGAGCTGACAGCCAGGAACATTGTCGCAGTTGCAATGACCCAGGAATGGAAAAGGTCAGAGCCAAGTGTCTGTTCCATAAATATCTTGTAATAGTTAACCAAGGTCCAACCTCCCCCGGAAAACACACCAAATTCGAGAAGACTGCGGGAGGTTTTTAGAGACGTTTGTATGATGATAAAAATGGGAGCTATTTGAAAGATCAATAGAGTTAAAAAACCTAACTTAAAAAGAAGTTCCCAAGGGGAAAAACGAGATGTATTTCCAGTCATAAATCCCCTATTGATTTAGAACGGTTTTGGTATTTTGTGACAGAAAACGCCAGTCCTGCCCCAAGACAAAGCAATAGTATGGAAGATGCCGAGGCTTCCCCAATTTGAAAGAAATGAAAGGCTTGCCGTACCACAAAAATGGATAGCAGGGTGGTAGAGTCTCCAGGCCCTCCTCCCGTCATCACATAAATTTCCGTAAAGGCTTTTAGGGACTCTGTAATCTTTAAACCACACGCCACGACAAGAGTCGGCCTTAAAGCCGGTAAAATGACGTGATAGATAATTTGAAACGTACTCGCACCGTCAATTTTAGCAGCTTCTTGGCCCACTTTGGATTGGGCTTTTAAACCTCCGTAAATGATCAAAAAAACAAACGGCCACATGCGCCAGACATCCTGTATGACGATCGCCCAAAAAGCCCAAAAAGGGTCTGCCAAAAGAGAGATGGGCTCCCATCCTAGCCTATCGAAAATTTCCGAAAAAGGTCCGTTATTCGCGTCAAAAATATAACGGAACGTCAACCCCGAAACCACCGGCAGAACAAACATGGGAAGAATAAGAAGAACTTCCAGAATCCGGTAAACGGGTTTATGAAAATACAGATAAAGCGCCACAATAAGGCCAATCATCAGCTCTAAAAGTGTGGTCACAGACGTAAAGCTTACGGCAAGCTTTAGGGAGTTCCAAAATGCTGGTTTGGCAAGTAATGCTTCAAAGTTCTTCAGCCCGACAAAAACTCGCTCCGCTGATCCTGCATGGGAGGCCGTATCACTAAGTGACGTCAACAATCCTTGACCAATGGGCCAGGCCAGAAGAAAAAGCATGAGAGCTAAGCCTGGGATGACAAAAAACCAAATGGATTTAGAAGAGTGTTGGGTGATCATCTATTTCACCTTATTTTGAGGTGGGGCATCCCCTGTCATCCCTGATACATCAGGGGATACCTTTGAACGTTCATCCTTAAGATTTAGTGTCCCTGAAGGTACTGGAGCTGCAATGCGCTCTAAGCGGGCGTAAGCTGTGACAAGCTGATCCGTAGCATTTGCGGTCTCCTCTTGACCAGCAATCCATCTTGTAAAGACCTTACTGAGATCACTAGATATGCTGCGGTAGTCTGTATGCCTAGGTCTTAAAAAAGCCGCTTCGAAATTAAGATGCGTTGCCTCGAGCCAAGGGAATTTTTGAGCCAGTGTGGGTTCCGTCAATAGATCACGCCTGGGACTACTAAGTCCAAGAGGAATGAGTTTTTCACCAAGAGCTTTGGAGGTCCACCATCTGACAAACTCAGCCGCATGCCTCGCCTCAGGAGAGCTACGCCTAACTCCCGCAATCCAGGAACCAGCAATACTTGTTTTAGAAGTTCCTGGAGAAGGCGCATAGCCAGTTTTTCCCGCTACCAGCGACTTATCCTCATCTTCCAGATCAAAGAAAAAGCTGTTCCAAGTAACCATTTGGGCTATTTTCCCTTTGGCATAGGCCGTCATTCTTTCAGTATGGTGCCAAGACTTTGCGGACTTCGGCGCCGTCTTTAAAAGACTTCCATAAAAATTCAATGCTTCTTCAATGGTATTTCGAGCGGGACCCCCACTACCCGGAGCGATGCCAAAGCCAGAGAAGAGCCAAAGCAACTCGACGGTCGTCCCTTCTGACATCTTCGTAAAGGGAGCAAATCCATAAAGTTTTGGCGGCCGATGAAAAAACCGAGCTAGTTCCAAAATTTCTTGAAATGTTTTTGCCGGTGACAAAACTCTGCCATATTGCTTGAGAAAGTTTTCTTTCTCTAAGGGCGATTCAAAGAGATCTTTTCGGTAGATGTATTGGTATACATTGCCATTGACAGGAAGCCCCATCAAAACGCCGTCCACAGAAGCAGCTTCTAAGCTCGCGTCTTCAAAATTTTTAGCGTCCCATTTCCCTTCACCTTGGGGCCACTCTTTAACAGGAAGTAGGGACGAAGCAAATTGGGGCACAAACGGTTCATCCATGGCATAGACATCATAGGTGCCACCCGCTGCCAAATCGGTCATCATTTTTGTGGCCATGGACTCCGCGGGTATGTCATCCATTTGAACAGAAATCCCATATGCTTTTTCAAAATCTGGAAGACTCTCTCTAAGAGCTGTCGATTGCCGGTCCCGAAAGGCCAGAATGCGAAGTGAGGGCGCGGCCGTTTTGGTGCAAGACCAACACGAAAGGACTGCCCCAAAACCTATACTTAGAATCCTAATCCTGTGTCCCCTACCACGTTTGCTAGGCGACATCATGCCCCACCGAGGCCTTAAGGATTTGGTACCAGTCGTCACGCTCCAATGGGACATCTAGGGACGCAATAGCTGCTTCTATCCGATTGGTTTTACCGGTACCTAGCACAGGAAAAATCTTGGCGGGATGCTTCAGCAACCAAGCGAAGGCAATGGTTTCAAACGAGGGCACCTTATATTTTGCAGCCATGGCCATCAACGTTTCGCGCAGCCTTTGTGTTCGTACATCCGTTTGGACAAAAAGCCGACCTCCCGCTAAGGGGGACCAACCCATAGGAATCATGCCCATCTCTTGGCATTGATCGAGCTGACCATTGTAAAACGACTCCGTTTGCAAAAGTGACACCTCGATTTGATTGGAAATCAAAGGATCACTCATTTTAGACTGCAGAAGAGAAACTTGACTGGGCATAAAGTTGGATACACCAAAGTTCAACACCTTGCCTTGCTTCTTAAGGGTGCTAAAGGCGCCAGCCATTTCTTCTGCGTCCATCAAAGGATCCGGACGGTGGATTAAAAGAGCATCGAGGTAATCTGTTTTTAGCATTTTTAGAGAATTTTCAACCGAAGAGATCAAATGAGTTGCCGTAGTATCATAGGATTTAAGGCTATGACTTGGGCGCATTTTAGAATGAAGTTTGATTCCGCACTTGCTGATAAGCTGGATGCGATCTCTGGCGATATTATGAAAGGAACTTGCCCGCCCAAACATCTCTTCACATTGATAGTCACCGTAAATATCAGCATGATCAAAGGTCGTGATGCCGTGTTCCAAGGCGGCGGATATTTTTCTGGCGACTGCCTGAGGATTGGCCTCCTCGGGGATATCGCAAAGTCGCCAGGCACCAAATATAAACCTTGAAAAGTTAAGACTTGATTTGGTTTTGGAACTTTGTTTGAAATCCGTTGCTGAAGGTTTAGTGGGATTCATACGCGAACTCCTGCGCCTAGGGGTGAAAGAGGTAGGACTTGGGGAATCCGACCCTGTATTTGAGCTAGCTTTCCTGTATTAAACCTCGGAAGAATATACCTTCCGACTAACTGACATTCGTCAAAATGAGGATACCCTGAAAACACAAACGAACGGATTCCCATATCCATATAGCGATTCAATTTGGCAACAATTTGATCTGGAGACCCGACAAGCGCACAGCCACAACCCGAGCGAGCCCTACCGACACCGGTCCACAAAATATCTTCCGCGTAGCCCTCATCATCAGCCATGGCCCGCATATCAGCTTGCTTAGAAACGGCAAAAGATTGAGCATCAAGGGCACGTGATCGAATTTCATCGCCTTTTTTATCATCCAGTTTTGAGACCAAAAGTCGCGCTGCAGCTCGAGCTTCGTTTTCAGTCTCTCTTACGATCAAATGAATGCGCAGGCCAAAGTCTATTTTTCTACCGTAGGCTTTAGACCTAAGGGTCATTTCTTTCATATGATTGATCAGCCTATCTTCAGTCTCCGGCCACATAAGAAAGACATCGCATTGTTCCGCACAAAGGTCCAAAGCATCTGGCGACAAACCACCGAAATAGAGAAGAGGACCACCATTTTGTTGATACGGTTTACTGGGCGCTGCCGATATATTTAGCTTGTAAAATTCCCCTTCAAAATCGATATGATCCCGCGTCCAGGCTTGTCTTAAAATGTTGCAAACTTCTTTAGACTTTCTATATCGCAATTTAGAATCTAAAGTCTCACCAGGAAGATCTGAGGATATAATGTTAACGGTAAGCTTTCCAGAAAGCATATGGTCCAGAGTCGCTAAGGTACGAGCCAACATCGCTGGATGAACCTCACCACAGCGAATGGCGGTCAGAAGACTCATCTGGCTTAGCCCAGGCGCCAAAGCCGCAGCAAAACTTAGAGTATCCTGTCCCACTTGATAGCTACTTGGACAGAGCATATTATTAAATCCTTGTTTTTGAGCCTCTAAAGCAATCTTCGATGTGTGGCTCCAAGAACTCTTAAGCGCCCCATCTGGCACGCCAAGGAACTGAAAATCATCTGAACATATGGGCGCAAACCAGCTGATTTCGATGGTCTCCTTGCTTTGGGTGCGAGGTTCAATACCATCACCCAAACCTGAAGATTTACTAGACATTGAAACGTCATTTGAGCGGTCGGAAGGTGAAGGTGACAAAGTATCCACTCCTTAAACTAGAAAAAACCACAAAGGGAAAACTTGACCTCTATTATAGGTCATCGAGATTTCAAGTTCATCTATAAAAACTCTAAAAACATACGCTTTCCATCTAAATTCAGCTCTAGATTCCCTTTTAAGACTACTAAGCTAGGCACTGAGCACATCTATGTAGAACTTTAAGAGAGGCCGTAGACCACCTGCACGCTGCGCTAAAAAAAAACCAATAGAGATACGTCTCAAGACAAACCCGCTGGCCCCTCAATTCAAAAGTCTGGAAGTTAAAAAACTTGCAAAACCTCGGCAAGAGCGGCCTCACACTTAGAGTTGTATCTCCTTAGGCAAGACGGCTAGGGTCACAAATAAAATCCAAAGGAACTTTCCTAAAAATTAAGACGAGGCTTGACGGAAACAGAATCCTCGAGGCTATGCCACACTCACAGCGCTCCCATTTAAAACCGCTTCCTGAATGGATTGGAAACGCTGCCTTGAAAGTGGCCCATCCTGAATCGAGATGCGTTATTTACGAAACCCTCAAGAACCTCCCATGGAGCCTCCTGGCGCATTTGAAAAACCTCAACAAAGCACCTGAAATAATCCGCAACACCCTAATATAGCTAGCTTAAATTACAACTTATTAAAGACCTACTCACACCCCTCCGAAAACCAAGTCAGCAGATATTCCTTTGGGGAAACTTATGTCCGATGACTCGATTGCAGCTCAGTTTCAAATAAAGATTCCTGAAAATCTAAACACGAATCTACCTGTACTGATTGTCGAAGATCAACAAGACATGCGTCTTATCATTTGCCATCACTTGAGCAAGCTACAGTTCAAAGAAGTGATTCAAGCCTCAAACGGCTTAGAAGCAGTCAAAGTTCTAAGAGGAAATCCGAAAATCTCGTTTATAATTGCCGATATGGAAATGCCATCTATGGGCGGCCTCGACCTCCTCAACGAAATCAAAGAAGATATTAATTTACCCAGGGTCCCTTTTTGTTTGATGATGGAGCAAGTCAGCAAAGAAAAACTCATGTTAGCGGTAGAACACGGCGTCGATGAAGTGATAGTAAAACCACTTAAACTTGGTGACATAAGACCTAAAATGGCTTCAGCATTTAAAATATATTATAACGCAAACAATCCTGACCAGGTTTACGAACTCGCTAAAAAATATCTACGCAACCAAGATTATGCCAATGCAGAAACAGTCTATACACAACTATTGATCAATGCACCTAAGGCAGCACGACCCCTCGTAGGACTTGCGAGGGTATGCGTGGCTAAATCAGAATCTTCAAGAGCCTTAGACTATCTTGCCGAAGCAGGAAAAAACAACCCTTATTACGTCCACTTGCACTCCCTACGAGGTCAAATTCTTTGCGATCAGGGCGATTATGAGCTAGGAATGAAGTCTCTATATCATGCAGTAGAACTCTCGCCTCTAAACCCGCTCCGATATCAAGATGCCGTCAATCAGCTTTCAAAACGAAAAGAGCACGATAAAATTGCCAGCTTACTTGACTCTGCCGTGAAGCAAGGGGTTCAGTTTCCGGAGCTCTATCGATTTTTGAGTGAAGCCTTCTACAATCTAAAGGACTATAAAAAGGCCATTCGCTACATTCGTACAGCTCTTGACGCTGATCAAAACAATATCACATTTCTAAATCAACTCGCTATTTCCCTTAAAGAGTCCGGTGAAACCGCAGAATCCATAAAAATCTATAATAAGGTTATAAAGACCGATCCAGATAACCTGCAGGCTCTTTTCAACAAGTCTATCTTATATTCACAAACCGGCCAGGTCGATGATGCCTTAAAAATATTGGAGCGCCTAGTCAAGAAGCACCCAGATTTTGACCGGGCCAAACAAAAGTATGACGAACTCAAAGCAGCCAGCTCCAAAGCAAGCTAAGGACCAAGTAGGTAAGGGCAGGTTTGACAATTTTCCTGGAAATGCGCCTTAAAGCCCCTATAGCTATTGGACTCCAGAAGATTTAGATTGCCCGCCTGCATAAAACTCGGGTAGGTTTCGGTAAATGCGCGGAGCCTCCCAAAAATGACAAAATATCATCGCTTGTTAAGTTTAGCCTTCTCGGCCGTAATTCTAGCGAGTGCCACTTATGGATTTGGAAACTCTGAGAGTTTCATTGCCTCAAATCCCCCCCCCTCCCACCTTACCGCTGCAGATCCTGTAACCCTGCGCAGCGTTTGGGCTAAAAACTTTAATCTGGAGACCCTTTGGAAAACCGCTACCGGAAAAGGCGTAAATATTGCTGTGTGTGATAGCGGCTTCTATCTGGGAGACTCTGACCTAGATGAAAATATCGATTGGGCTCGAGTACTAGATGTTATCAAAAGAAATCAAGTTGTAGACGACTCCAAGTTCGCCTACCAAGGAACGGCATCGCTCAGTATTATCAGTGCCGTCCAAAACGGCATGGGGATGGCGGGTATCGCATACCATTCCAAGCTCATACCGTTACAACATTTTCATTACGACTCTGAATTAGATGGCGAGGTCACACTCCCCAAAGCTGGCGCAAAATGTATCTATCAGGCCATTAAAAACATGGATGTGTCGATAGTCCTTCTACAAAGCTCAACCTATCGCGGATCCGCAGAAGCGGATGAACTCATTCGCTCTGCCATTTTAGACGCCACGAAAGCAGGCCTGATCGTCGTTCTTCCAGCAGGAGACGCCTCTAAAAATCTAGTCACAGAAAAGATATTTGAAACCAAGTCGATTTTTGTTGGGGCTACTTTAAATAACGGTCGGCAAGCTCTTTTTTCAAACTATGGAGATAGAGTGAATGTCGGAGCCTATGGAGAAAATGTCGAGGCTAATTTCGGCCAGGGGCGTTGGGGATCGCTCATTGGGACAGCAGCAGCAGCTGCACAGGTCACTGGGCTAGTCGCTCTTTTTAAAGAAGTCAACCCCTGCCTTCGCCCAGATGATGTGCTATCTCTATTTAAACTAACCAATCAAGTGGACGACTCAAATCGTCGCGTAGGGGGGCTAGTCAATCCGGTAAAGGCCTTGGAATTAGCTAAAAATATGCCCTGCCAAAAATCTAAATTGGAAAGCGAACTACTTTATAGAACACAACTTTTGAAAAAGATGAACTTATGACGCCAAGAAGAAAAAAACCACTCATCGTGGTAGCATGCCTAACCATTTTCTTTGTTGCCCCCCTACTCTATTTATTCTACTACCAAAGCAAGTTAAAGAATCCATCCATCACCATCGCTTTAGAAGAGGTGCCACCATTTTTAATGGAAGTAGAAGGTGATAAAGAATGGTTCACCAACCAGCGCCTCCTAGGAAAAGTCACGTTCTTAAGTTTTGCTCCTGAAATTTGTTCCGAAGTTTGTAAAGAGCAGGTGAAGAGCCTTGAGAACACTGTTGACGGTTTTATACAGCAGATGCAAAAATCTGAATATAACGTCCAAAACAAACTTGAATTGCAACGAGTCGGATTTAGTTCCTCGAACGAAATCGTCCTCGTTCGCAATGAACATTCCCAGCAGGACATAAGTTCCTTTTTCACTCTAATTCTTAAATCTGAAGAGGTTGGTGTTTTTGTTTTTGATCGTCTTTCTAGGCTCGTAGGTTTTTTTCCAGAAACAGTTATCGCAACTGAGGAATCTAGAAGACTTATGTCTAAGCTCGTCTTCACCAACTACATGGATGACTATTTAAGTCGAAGAACTTTTTTCGGTGTTAAAAAGGAATATCAGAAAAAAGAGTAGGTCACTTGAAATGGACCGCGGCAACTCCTGTGAGTCTTATAACGCGCAAGCAAATTACGCCCCTGTATTCAACGGTTGGATGAGCATTTCTAGTCGGATCTAGAATATTTTAGCATAACCCAATACCCCCCCCTTACCGCTTCCCTCAAAGAACATATCCTGGCTTTAGATATCATATACCAGATGCCGATTTATAAGTGCCAACGCCCACTCATCAGAAGCAACTATTTTCACCACAGACCCGACACTGCTTCCTTTACCACATCGGCTGGTAAAGATTTCTTAAAAGAAGGCTCCTTCAATTTAGGATAAAAATTACCCCACTTGATTTTATGGAGTACACAACTTCAAGCCAAAATCTCATCAAGCGCAACAACGTTCTAAGGATAAAGTGGTAACTTTTGGCTAAAAAAGCGCCTGAATCCCTGCCTGAAACATGTCTTATCCCACCACGTCCTTATCGAATTTATTTCTTTAACTGTAAATAGAGAATGGGCACAGCTAACAATAGGCGAGCTAAAGTGAGGCTGGCATTAAAAGAACCGTTGCCTTCAAAGTTCTATGCTTAGTGTGATGGGCGACACCTTCCTTGATGATCTATGGGACTCTTGCAAACGAAGTTCTATTTAAAAAGACTAACAACGAGCGAAAAGCAGAAATGCCGCTACAAATTGACGATGAGGTGGCACAGGTAGTGCTAGTTCCTATTGAAAGGAAGCTGCATCCACATGTTGCTTAGCATGGCATGAAAAGCTGAAGCTTTTCTTTCTAACAGGTGAAAGCGACATCTTGCACATAAACTTGCTTCATTCCACTATCCACAAACCATCGCAAGCCAACACCCACAAAAAATATTTGACTCTTCTAAATCATCTAGACGAATGGTCAGTCGCCCCCACCCCCTTTTTAAAGTCAGCTTCTGGAATCTAAAGTTCGAGACGATTTTGAAAGGGAAAGACATCTATTTAGTAAATGTCGTATAATTGAGAGAACCGAAAAAGGACTTTTTTTATGAAAAACGCCATCATCAATAGGAAACCCCAGTTCATTCAAGGCGACTCATCTATAACAGATACCATTCGACTTATGATTTCAAATAAGATCTCAAGTGTATTAATTGTCAACGAAGAACGAGACATCATAGGCATTGTGACCGAACGAGATATACTTAGGAAAATATCGACTCTAGATCTAGACATGAAACTAGCTAGACCCATACGAACAATTATGGCAAGGCCTGTGAAATTTGTTTACGAAGAGTCTCTTATAAGTGACATTAAGATGCTTCATCAAAATCTTCATTGCCGCCATTTTCCTGTGTTAAAAAAGAAAGATAGCCCTACCAACCTCGACAGTCTGGTAGGAATAGTATCTACGACAGATATCTTTCATTACACCTTAAAAAGTCTTCCGTGAGTTTGCATAAGAAGGGCAGTTAGGCCAATTAGGGAGAGTATTTGCCATTACAATGAAACCCTGACCCCTCCGCTGCAAATATAGTACCCTATTGGTATATTCACTTTTTTTGACTTATCGAATTTTCTAGTCTCAATATACTTTGAAAGAATCTGCTGATTTAAGACGGAGCAAAGACGATTCTACATCATCCAAACTCGCACTTTGAAATAAGTAAAGTAGAGCTATTGCTCTAAGCTGCCAATATCGGCCCATACCTTAATAGTAAGAAACCTCGTCCTATTCTATAAGCTCGAAATTTAGTCAAAGCCACACTCTTTGCAGCTAAGTGCAGAAATGGAATAGTTTACTCACCAGAAAAGCCAATCTGCTCTAGATGATCCTTCCAATGATCAAATTTATAATTCCAAAAGACTAAATACTCTGAATGCTGTAAAGGACTCAAGAAGACAGTCCCTAAATAGAGGTAAACGATACGGACCTTCGTTACCTCAAGCTCTCCATGTATGACGGAATAGGCCCGTCGCCCGCAGGATCCGGGATGGACCATCCACTTATATCCATCCAGAGATTACCTATGCGTCTTATCAAACAATCAGCTTTCACCGAGGACATAATTTTCGGCGTTCTGTAACTTTAGGGGCAAAATCATCTGTTCTGCTTTACGCTGGCCATCTTTCGTGTCTACAAATCGCAAATCCAGTAACTGCTCTTCCGCGAGACTAAATTCCTTCGCCACGATCATGCCTAGGTCGCCTATGAAAAGCACCTCTCTTCGCTAAATACAAACTTTACAATGGGATCTAGCAGAGTGCCTGAGTCAGTTGTATTCCCTAGAATGCTTCTCTAGGTGAGGGAGAACCATTTTCAACTGTAACAATCGCTATGACTATTTCCTAGAACTGGCAGGCTGCCTACTCACTGCAATTCGACTTTGTAAAATGCTTTGTCCGCATTTTCAACCTTTACAGTGAACATGCCCAAAGTAGGGCTCCTTTGATTCTTCTGCTATCAACTTCGGGAGTCTTGGCAACGTGGCGCAACCAAAAGCGACAGCACCAGTTTTAAAAAGCGTTCTCATTGTGCAATATGCCATTTTGGTGTCCTTTAGAAAGCGTGTTTTAGGCATGTCCCATAGCACTGTGCATGGCAGCAGTTATTTATGCTCCAGCAAGAAATATGGATTCAAAAGCCCGGCCTTAACTATGGCAGCAACAGTGACTGGACTTTCCTCCCTAGCATAGGGCGAATCGGTGTCTAAAAAGCAGTCTCGAAAGGCGTCGAATTCCGATTTTGGTGCATCAAATTGAACGGTCGCTACCCAAAACCTTAAGAGAACATCTTCTGACTTGGCTACAGGTGCCGGCCATTTGCAAATTTCCATCATGATAGTCTCGAAGGAAGGGTTGAATTGTGTGTCACCGAGCTATTTGCGGGGGTTATGAGCAAGCTATTTGCGGGGGTTATGAGCAAGCTATTTGCGGGCCACAATTTAAAGAGAACTCTGATTGGTTAAGATCAGAGTTGTCTAGTTTTTGGGTTGTTTCTTGGT
>CAIMVM010000063.1 GCA_903844895.1 uncultured Pseudomonadota bacterium | reverse complement strand
TAACGGATTCGCTCTTTTGCTTCCTTGGCGTGTTCTAGACTTTTGAAACGAGTTTTCTCATCACAATTTCGGAGGTACTTCTTTTTCGTTGTTTCACCAAGGGTGGGCTTTCCCTTCATTTTCTTACGACTTCTAATTGATGCTTTAGTTTGGCGATTACTCTTTGCCGATAGTTTGGATGGGTCAAAACCCAGGCGGGTTACAGCCAGGCCACCTTGAACAGATGCTTCATTTCCAATTGCCATTTGTGCCTCCATGATTAGACGTGTGTTTTGCATTTATCAACTGCCTCTCTTGATTGTTGTTTTACTGACATTTTTCGTGTATCTTTCCTTTATGTCAGTAACACCATTGATTTTTTGGAGTAAAAAAATCCGCAACTGCGGATTGCCTTACACCCAACTAAACACTCAGGATACTGACGTACTCCGAATATTAAGGTCAGTATCACCTGGCTGTCAAGCCCATTTGTAAGGAAGTTGGAATCCATGGAACTTAGACCTCCTCAGAGGCTCGCCTTCGGTACCGCACGAGGCTCCCGCCTATCTCAAGCCATGCTCGAATACCTCAACTGGGAGTGTTTTGAAGCTGAATCCCGAAACAAAGACGGCGTTCGCCAGGCTCTGAGCCAAATCATTTATGGATCTGGCCAAGGTGGCAAAATTTCGGAGCGCGATCTAGACCGCCTGGCCGAGGCCACCCTTACAATCGGAAGTTTCGCCATTGATCGCATCACGCGCCGACTTGAGCTTATTGGAGCTGCTGCGGGTTGGGGAGAATCTGCCGACTATCGAGCAATCGCCCATCAATTGCATTCAGTAACTGGACAAGCAAGAAAACTGAAAAATTCTGTGGCGCAAAGACGTAAATGCGTAAAGGCAATATTGTCAAAACCAGAATTCGCAAATAAGAACCAAATAGACGCGGCCTGGGAGCTGTCAGAAATCAAAGATGTATCTTCATTAGCAGTATGGACACAATATGTGTTTAAAACTTTTGAAAAGTCTGGCCAAGTGAAAGAGCGCTTTTTGACCACCTATCAATATGAATGGGATGCTTTTACAAAGGATGCAATTGGATATCTTTTCACGACCCACATATCTGAGGATCAAGGAATTAAATCCAGATATGACAAGTACATTGATATTTTTGTGCAGGAAATTTCAAAAACAAATCTGAAGTGGGTTTCTGAGGCAGTCACATCCACAGGCAAAAGAGCAGATTTTGCAATCAGCAATGGTGTCAGTATTGATCTAAAGAAACGTCCTGATCACTTTTCTTTTATAATCACTATCCCTAGCAATTTTGAGAGTAATTTCCGGGAGATTCCACTTGCTCTCATGGATCTTCTGGAACAAAAGCCAGGCTTTAAGTACGTCGATATTTCGCAACCTATGGCGGATACCCACCAAATGACTATTGAAATTAGGGATGCGTACACGATGGAAGAAATCGCAGTAGCGCAAAGTGAAATCCTTCAATACTTCGAGAAGCGATTCTGAAGTCTAAGGCCACTCAACTGTATTGATTTGTCACTCCCCTCTGCTATCTTTTCCTTAGGTCAAGAACTAAGCGTTAAGCCCTTTAGCTTGCTTAGTACCAAGCCGCGCAATGCTCGATCCGCGTACGGTGGTTCTAAAGGAAGACCTGCTGGCGATGAAAGACACCGCCAGAAGTAGCGGGTCTCTTTTTATGTAAGAGCCCAGTT
>CAIMVM010000062.1 GCA_903844895.1 uncultured Pseudomonadota bacterium | reverse complement strand
CTTTTTCGCTGTTTTTATGTATAGCGATTTTAGACTTTCACTGAGTTCAATCATCGGTTTTTTCGATATCCATTTTTCTATTTGCTGAACTTATCTTTTTTATTATTATACTATGGGATCATTTATTTTATGGCTTTCTCGTAATGGACTAAAAGGTTAACGCTAAGTGGCTGACGACCTAGATCTCTCAGAAGGAGAAGCTTAAGTATCCTTAACTTCGCGACTAGAAATTCCTTGATCCAATAACCTGAAGATTGTCAGTAAGCCAACAGGAGTGTCTGCTTGACCAGCTTTGATATTGATTTTCATTGCCGACTTAGAATCCTGTCTAGCCAACCCCGCCCTGAACCCAACAAATTCAGACTTTAGAGACGAATCTTTTTTGATCGCTAAAGACGAATCTCGTCCCGATACTTCAGGTATGCTAACAATAGTAGGGGCATCTACTTCAGCCAGGCTGTTGATTTCTACAGCAAAATCAATTTCTGCTTCACGAATTTGCAGTGATGGAATAGCCACAATCGATAAAACAGGAATTTCTACCTCTAACTGAGTAACAGATCCCCCAACACTTGTCTTGCTATAGCGAAATGTAACGACCTTAAGCCGACTTTTGGGATCAATACCAAGAGTCTGGTTTAACCGTTGTAGAAGTTGCTCAATCAGTTCTCGCCTTTTAGAAAGAGTCTGTGTTGCCTGATTACCCTCCCAGTCGTCTAATAGTACCTTTAGATTCGAGCCAGAATCGAACCCAGTGGAACCCGTATCCACAACCCGCCGCCCACTTCCATCAAATAGGCACACGCGGCCATACTCGGTGCCTGTTTTGACTACAAACACTTGACTTGTGGCGGTATCAGGTGGATTATTCTCGATCACACTAAGGTCATAGCTTGCATAAGCCGACTCAAAGCCAATCTCCTGAATGAATCGGGCAGTTGCCTGTGCGGCTTGCGTTTCACCTTGCACGAGTGCCAGCAAGGGTGCGCCAATAATTTGGTAGAGAGGTACATCTGTAATATCAGACATGGTTGAATTCCCAATAATTTTTAAATGAGTAAAACTCTAAATACTGGACATATCAAGCGTGATGGAAATAGAAGAAATCACTGTCTCAGGTAACTTTTCAAGACAATCCGCATTAACCTCTATCTCCATTGATTCGACATTCGTTATCGAATTTTCCTCATTCTTGCTCGAAGTTGTAACATCATTCGATTTGCTGTACAACTCATCAAAAGGGCCTACAAGTCCTGATACTTGGCTACCTTCCCAAATCATGGTTACCTGTTTATGTCCATCCTTGAAATACGGACAATCATTTCCAACATCCAATTTTGTTTTGTCATCTATGAGAGATAACATCCAACTCACACCAGCACGATTTGACCACTTCAGGGTTGTATCGTTGACTTTAGTAATAGTGACATAGTGCCAATCATTCTTACCCTCTGCGTCATACTTATGACACTCATAGTTACCTAAGAGGAGAGGGATAAGCGCATTGAAACTGTTTTTGAGAATAGCAAACTTCAGATCAATCGTAACATCTTTAACTTCTATTCGAGGAACAGCAAGCAATTTCAGAAATGAATCTTCTCGGTAGGAAGCCTTTAAATCCCGTGAATAAGTATCCGAAGTAGCTTGAGCTTTAGTAATCTCAGTGAGAATCGCGCCGATGACTTGGTTTAATTTAGCCATATGAGTCCTAAAATGGTTTTTCTGATAAATCTAGATGGGCTTTCCTAAGACTATGATGCTTAAAATTTGAAAATCTGCACTCAGTTTAGCCCCATAAAAAATAAGTCTGCCCACCTACCGAATCCGCGTAATTTATTACAGTTCGGTTCCCTCATTTTCACCTAAATCAAATTTAAACGTAAATATAGGTTAGCTATTATGAAGTAGGTGTTGTTCAATCCGTTTTTGGAGGTATTCCCTTAATGCTCTCTTTGAGGATCTTTAAAACCTCAACCATTCCACCTGGCATATCATCCTGAACAGCATGGATATAAACATCCATAGTGTATTCGACGGAATATTTGGAATTTGCTGCCGACGTACTATCTTTCT
>CAIMVM010000061.1 GCA_903844895.1 uncultured Pseudomonadota bacterium | reverse complement strand
TTGATCTTCAAATAGATCAAAAATGGCTTCAATCCTTTGATAAAGGCTTTTTTGATTCTTTTTTAGAGTTACAACGTAAAAGGCTTTCTTTTCTGAATGGATATATTCCAAAGTCTTTTTCTGGCAATGGAGGGCATCCATGGTAACAAAGACGTTTTCAAGCGAGAGGCTTTCTAGAAGCGGTATCACTTCAGGGATTTCGTTAGTTTTTTTGCCGATGTTTCTTTGTGCGATCACTATCTTTTCTTGGTGCATTAGAGCGCTGAGAAGGTGGACACGACCAGTGCCTTTTTGGGTGTCATAGGAGCCGCGAAGCTCTTTACCGTCAACCGCAATGGCACCTACTCTGGAGCTTCCTTTGCTTTTGGCTTGTCTTGCTAGCCAGTTATTGATTTCTTTGTCAAAGAAGTCAGCGTCAACGCGGTAAAGGGTTTCCTTGATGGTAGTTAAGCTAGGAGGGGTATCTTTACGGCAGCGAAGCCTTTTGAGTTGCACAGGGGTCAGCTTTTTTGACCAATCTTCAATTGCCTTAAAGCTTTTAGCTCCAGAAAGCATGGCGCAAACTGTGATTCCTAGAATGGAAATAAACGAATGTTGCTTGCCACATCGGCCGCGCGGGTCTGGGATTTTTCTTAGGGTCTCTATCAAGCTGTCTTTGCCTTCAATGGGCAGTAGAAATGGATCAAACAATACAACCTCCCGCCCCATGGCGTCGATAAAGTGTGGATCCCCTAGTAGCTCTAGGGCGTTTGGTTGTAGAAGTTTGATTAGAATTTTTCTTATTTGGCCGTGCTCTTCAAAGCCCTCGCGTGTACGTTTAAATCCTTTTGTAGAGCCGATTTCTTTCCATCCAGCTGCTATATAGCAAGTGCCTCTAAATTTAGAAGAATCGACGAAAGTCTCTGCCAGCAATGGGGTGCAACGATGTCTTACGTACCAGTCATGCTGAATGCGCCTTAGGTTTTGCGCCAGAATCATCGAGGCAAGATTAGGAATCTTGTCCTCAGTAGGCAAAATCAAAAAACGACTATTGTTAATCACAAGGTTAGACTTCGCCTGCTTTAGCGCAACCGACCAGCCGATGAACTCGTCTCGACTTGCCAAAGCTAACGCCGAGGCACTCCAAGAAATAAGTCCAACCCACTCGCCATCAAATATAGCGACATAGAGAATCGAGTATCCATATGTCCCTTTAAACCCTAAGTAATGATGTTCATTACACAACTGAAACCAACGATCTCTTTCGCTGGTCTTAATTGGTCTTACGGTTAAGCGATTTTGCAATTTCATAGTGCCCAAATAGATAAACCCCCACTCAGGTAAACTACAAAAATTGGAATTACAAGTCAAGTTTTATATGTAACTAACCGATAGATAATTGGAAATAGAATTTATCCGATTGTCCCTGCCTGGAAGGGAGACCCGTAAAGGAGCCGAAGGAATACAAAGTCGTCCTTCAAATACAAAGTCTTTGGCAATCAGGTAAAGGATGCTCAGCCATTGCCAACTCTCTAAACGACCAAAAAATTCTAACCCGCAGCGGCAAACGTTGGGCCAAAGGAATTGTTTCAAGAATTATAAAAAGGCATGAGAATTAAGAAGTATGGCTATCGAATCAGCAACCCAAATTGTAGCAGTGATTGAGGCAGAGAAAGCTCTGGATGATCAAATTCCATCAATCCAGAATCGGGTGATGATGTTTAAAATATAGCGGACCATTAATGTGACTAAGTATGATCCCAAGAGTTCTATAAATAGCTAAAACTATTGTCTTCTTTATCGAATTCAAGTTTTCCCATCAAATGCCGATATACTTACTGTGTAATACGTCGTACTATTGCAATGAGGAGGCCAATACCCATGAAAGAGCAAGAGCAGCCTATAACCTTTCGTCCCGAGGCAGATACCCGAGACGCCATTGAGCGTTGGCTCGAAACAAATCCAAGCATAAACCGGACGGCCCTGATTAATATGGCTATCCGCAAATTTACAAGCGAGCGGCAAACACTTGAGCCAATAGAGGTCGCTGCAGCCACCGACGAATTAGCCCTAAAGGTCGCTAAGAAAATGGCTAAGGTACATGCACACGCTTTGGAAAAGCTTAAGTGACTATGCGAGTCCACTTGATTACAGCAACACAGGTCTTCCAGATTAACGAGATTATCTGTACGGAGGCAGGCAATAGTGCGCAGTGCTATGGCATTGGCAAGGTTGAAAGCGCTCTCCACAGCGCATTCTATCCTGGTGCAGTTCCTTTCGTCCATGGCGGCATTGCCAAGATTGCCGGTGCTCTAGCGTACTATCTCGTGAAGGCTCACGCCTTCTTTGACGGAAATAAGCGGACCGCACTTATCAGCTCTGCTACATTTATGGAACTAAATGGACTCGAGTTAGTCTACCCTTTCAATCTTGCCAATAACACAAACGCCCTAGCGGACATACTCGACGACTGCGCGTCAAGCAAGATTTCGATGGAAGATCTGAAGAATTGGTATGAAAGCCACAAGAAGCAGATTGAAGAATAGTCAACCGCTGTATGCATCGCATTGCTTAAAGGCAATAACTGCAAATGGACACTTAAGCTATTTACTGCCTTGCTCCATCTCAAATCATTATAAAAATTACTAAATGAATATTCAGTTTTATAGCCATAAAATGATTTGGTTCGTCGCAGCGCAGCTTCTATTGCTGCAGTTGCTGCAAATACCCAGGTGCTCGTAGCGGAGTTAACATCGAGAGAAAACCCGGCTACGGTTTACACTTATACCCCAGCGAGCCAGTGAGATTTCCACAACTAGGTCCTAGGCAACTCCCCAGACTTGTTAGGAAATCCATTAGGGATTCAAACCGCAGAGTTTGAGGTGTTTTCAAAATTGTTGCAGATTGTTTTCAAATGGTTTGCATTAGTCAACTCCATACAGTATCACTCGGGAATGGGGGGGGGTGCTCAAAAATGCTTTCTATTCATAACTATGAAAGTCCCAATAAGTTTTTGAAGGATAAGTGGTCTCAGATGAATGAGAAGAATCCTAAATTCTCGCTTCGATCTTGGGCTAAGCGTATGGGTTTTCAAAGCGCTTCCCCGCTTTCTCTGATGATGTCTGGACACCGAGGGATACCAAAAGCTCACATTCCTAGATTCATTCGAGACTTAGGTCTTGACGAAAACGAAGGACTGTATTTTGAGACGCTTGTTGATTTGCAGCGGGCTAAGTCGCCAGAACTTAGGCTAAGATACTACAGCCAATTGAAGAAGCTATCACCTTGCATCAACTTTGAAATTGTCGAACTTGAGGAATTTAGCTCGCGACATCAAATTTATAGTGCAACTATTTCTTCATCATAATCTCATAGGGAGTCTTCCAGTCAAGACATTTCATTGGTCTGTTATTAATCTCAGTTTCTGCTTTTCTAATTTGACTGTTCTTTAGAAGAGATAGATCT
>CAIMVM010000060.1 GCA_903844895.1 uncultured Pseudomonadota bacterium | reverse complement strand
TCAGGCGCCATAAGCTTTACCCAGCTTGCAGGCTCTGCTTTAAACTTAAACCCGCACCTACACATCCTATTCTGCGATGGCGTGTTTTCAGGCGTCAATCAAAACGGTGCTGAAACCTTCCGCTTTCGAAATCTCGAAGCCATTACCGACAAAGAAGTCGAAAAACTCCTTCTCGACATCAGCAGTAAAGTTCTTAAACGTCTCAAAAAACATGGCTACTTAAACCACGAAGGGGAGATGGTCAACCATCCCCTTAGTGACAGTCTCTTTAGAGACCATGAATCCCTCGCCATGGCCACTTCTTCATCCATTGTGGGAACGATTGCCTTTGGTCCTAATGCCGGTCAGAAAGTCACAAGGATCGGATCAGGCTTTGGTTACTATGAGGAGATTCCCTTGGCAAAGGGACACCGGTGTTTTTCTATCAACGGCTTTTCTCTCCATGCTAATACCTCAACCAATACCTGTTATGGGGAATGGCAACAAGAAAATAAAATCCTCCCAAAGTCTCTAACAAGAGACGACATTTAGTCTTTTTATGAGTTGCACTAATTTTTCTCGAAGTGCCACTGATCTACTTCTGCTGGACAACCTGTTATTCGGGGTCGTAGTCGTAACTACGCCTCAAGTTGCTTATTCGTTCTATCAAAAGGCTCCCGCCCCAAACTTGGCAGCGCGCTGCCACTCAGAGTGGCGTCGCAAGGTATTCAACGGGGTCGGGAGCAAAACATAGAGGTCCAAACGTTTACGAAGTTTATTCAATGAAATCCGAATTCAAAACTTTCTTTTATGCGTAGGTTCCTACGGCATAGGTCTTCCCTTTCCTAAAGCATGCGCGAATTCTCCCTGTTAGTTTTCCTGCTATGGCTACGTTCGCTCGCTTTTTACCGCGGGCTTTCGCTATCCTCTTTTCAATGGAATCCGAATTCAAAGTTCTCTTTTATGCGTAGGTTCCTACTGCATAGGTTTTTCCTGTCCTAAAGCATGCGCGAATTCTTCCAATTAGTTTTCTTGCTATGGCTACAATGGCTCGCTTTTTACCGCTAGTCTTCGCGATCCTCTCAAATGCCTCATTTAATGCCACGTCCTTTCCGATTGCACGCCAAGCCGCTTCCACGAGTAGGCCTCTAATTCGAGCCGATCCTTGCCTGGAAATATGCCCGCGCCGGATTTTTTCTCCGGAGGAATACTCGCTCGGAGTGAGACCTGTGTAGCTGTAAAGAGCTTTCTCGTTCTTAAATCTTGAAAGATCTCCAAGTTCGTTAGCGAGAGTACGACTTGTTACTAGGCCTATCCCTGGGACGCTTCTATAGACAGATTCGAGCTTTTCGTCGCTATCTGCCTGTTTCTGTAGAGCCTTTCTAAGGCCTAAGAGCTGACTCGTTAAAAAGCGCCATTGTTCAATGAATATTTTGAAGGAGTAATGGACTTCATCAGGGAGCTCTAATTTCTCAATTCCTTTTAGATAACGATTCGAAATAGCCCGCGTATCATCTTTGGCCATCAATCCATGGTAATGCAGCTTAGACTTAATCTGACGGGATGCTGTAGCTCTAGCTTCCACCACCTGGTCTCTAGTTCTGCTTAGGGTTCTTCTCGCTTCTTCATCTTTGCTAGGAACATAAATTGCCTTCAATCGGCTGGCGGATAATTGTTCTGCAATCTTCTTTGAATCTCGCAGATCGGTCTTTACCTTGTCGTTTGCGGCAACAGCTATAGATGCAGCGTTAACCACAATATTCTTGATTCCTACCTTCTCAAGCTCCCTATGAAGATTAAATCCAGAAAAGCCCGCTTCGTAGGCAGAATAAATCTCAGCTCCCTTAAACCAATGGCAAAGAGATTGGGCAAACTCTGCCGGGTTTGCCGGAACACTTGCTACCTTTTTAGTAACTACGCCTTCGCAAATACAAGTCACAGAATAGGTTTCCTTATGAACATCGGTACCGATATAGACTTTTTTTCCAAAATACGAGATCTTAGTACTTGCCATCAGTTTGGCTCCTTTCAAAGTAAGTTAATGGGTCCTTTGAAAGGATTTTTTCTTTTCTTGGTCAGGATTTCTAGACGGAAGCAAATGCCTAATCTTTCGTTCTGGAAAACTTGCTTGAGGCAAGATCCTCATTCCCAACATAGCAACTTGGCTCGAGATGGCCTTAGAAAGCTTGTGGAATATATCTCCCGCGGTCCGTTGTCTAATGAACGCCTGGAGATCACTGAGTCAGGCCAAGTAAAACTTAAACTCAAAACGGCCTATAGTGATGGAACCTCCCACCTTCTCTTCACTCCAGGAGAGTTTATAGAGAAACTAAGTGCCATCATTCCTCCCCCCAAATCCCATTTAGTCAAATGGAGTGGGGTCTTTGCCCCTAACTCACCTTGTCGCAGTAAGATAGTTCTAAAGCCAGAGGAAAAGAAAGGCAGGCCCGTCAAAAGTGACTGTACAGACCAAAGTCCC
>CAIMVM010000059.1 GCA_903844895.1 uncultured Pseudomonadota bacterium | reverse complement strand
TTTTGCAGAACTGTAATTGACCTGCCCCATTTTAAAGCGGCGAGCTGTTATGGAGCTTAAGTTGATAATCCGCCCAAACTGATTGCGGTACATGCTTTTCAGCACGCGATGACAAAGAATCATGGGGACGAGCAGATGTTCCTCCATCAAAGCCACATGCTCGCCGATATTTTGAGACATAAAGAGGCCATCTCGCAATCGCCCCGCAGAATTCACGAGAACGGAAACATCTGCATTAAAGTCCCCTGAAACTTTCTCAAGGAGTTCACTGCAATCTTTTTCGCCAGAAAGAGGGCGCCCGTAACACTCAATGCGTGCCTCAGGAAACTTTGTTCGCAGTTCACTTACGGCTTTTTGAGCTTTATCTGTTTGAGTGGCATAGGAGAGAGCCAAATCGTAACGAGACGCTAAAGCTTCAGCCATGCCGAGGCCAATTCCAGAAGTGCCGCCAGTGATAAGAGCCAACTTCCTCCCTTCCGAGGGGCTCTTAGATTCTAGCGGTGGCTGATGACTAGACATGTATTTTGTCCTCCAAATCCGAAATTATTAGAAAGCATATGCTTCATACTATGGGGACGAGCATGGTCTGGAACATAGTCCAAGTCACATTCCACGTCGCCCGGCGTAAAGTTTATCGTGGGAGCTAAAGTCTTTGCTTCCAGCATTAGGAGGCAAGCCACAGCTTCAATCGCTCCAGCAGCTACAGTGGAATGACCAATTTGAGACTTCAAGGACGTAATAGGAATCGAACGTCCTTCGTTAGGAAAGACTGCCTTTATAGCTCTTGTTTCCAATTTGTCATTCAAGGGAGTAGACGTACCATGAGCTGAAATTCCGTCGATATCCGCAGGACTGAGACCTGCATCGGCGATCGCATCCAACATCGCCTGCTTTACGCAAAGCACATCATCTCTGCCATCAGTAAGGCGATAGGCATCACTGGTCATAGAATATCCAGAAATCACACCATATATTTTGGCACCGCGGGCATTAGCCGCTGCACGTGTTTCTAGAACTAAAGTGGCAGCTCCTTCGCTGCGCACAAAGCCTGCGCGATCTTTAGAAAAAGGACGGCTAGCTTTTTCAGGAGCGATACCTTCGCTACAAAGAGCTCCCAGCATGTGAAAATTCATGAGATTCGAAGGTGTACAGCGAGAATCGACACCACCCACTATGGCTCTTGTCCACTCTCCGCATCTTATACGATGCATAGCATCGCCGATAGCCTGGTTACCACTGGCACAAGCACTGTTAATGCAGATAAGTTGGTCGTCCGCTATGGAGATTTTTTTCTCGTCCAAAAGCCACTTTTGCATTGCGATTAAGGGAGCTTCTGCCAATGAATGGCTCAGCATCTCTTCAGAAACTCCAGAGGCCAATGAGTTCTGTACAAAATCGAAGGCGATTCCTTCGGCGGAACCATAAACAAGCGCATCTACAGGTACGGATTCATCCAAATCCATGGCTGCTTCCATAGTTGCCATAAGAGCCATCCTAGAAGAATCTGACATCACCCCAGCAAACTCAGTGCTAGCCTTTATCTTATTCCGATCCAAATAACCAGCATAAGGAATCGGGAACGTTTGGGATACGAGAGAGCCTCGTATCGAATGAATTCCTGACTCACCTTGAAACATGGCATCTGAAAAGGACTTAACGGTCATACCAAGGGGAGATACGATTCCCATCCCTGTAACCACGATGTCTTGTTCTGAAAGATCTGCGCTCATTTATGATTCCCTTTTACGTGCCAAATTAAGATAGTGCTGCTATGTGATCTACAATTCTCTTAACCGTAAGGTTGGAAGATTTTCCACCTGCGATGTCGTTAAAGTTAACTTCTACATTTAGCATTTTTTCAAGTTCGCTGCTGATATCTAAAAAATCAATAGACTCTGCACCTAAATCGTCTACCAAATTAGCTTCGGCTCCAATCTCAGATAAATCTCTATTAAGAACTGTCGCGATAGACTTTTGAACTGCTGCTAAAATTTCTGTTTGACTCTTCATTTGAATTCTCCTTGTTGAATGAGTTTTATGAGATCATCGGCTATTCCGAAAAAATCACTAGTGAATGAGGTCTGATCTTCTTTGGGAATGACATTAAATTCCCGATCCAGATCCGTAGTCTCCATAAACAGGGCGGCAGCACCTTCCGAGAGAACTCTGGAAGATTCCAAACCCATGCGAGACCTGAAACTTAAAAGTATGTCTTCATGAGCAAAAGCAGAACAAACGAGTGCTCCCTTTACCTTACCTGACCGCAAATCCTGCATGGCATGCTTCAGGGCATGACGAACCCCAAAACGCGAATGAGAGTATGTATTGGTGGGACCAAAGGCTCCCAGAAATATTCCCAGTTGAGCGGGAGCTAGATTAGGAAGCTGCTTGAGATAGTGCTTGGGATTTCTCAAACGCTTATATTGAATTGCAAATTCATCCGGATTGCCGTTTCTAAGCTCACTTGCTGAGGTGTAATCTTCAGGACCATTGTTAATGGCACAGTAAATCCCTACAGAAAAAGGATCGGCATCAATCAGGGATTTGATCACATCAGCGAGATCTAAACCTACAGCTGACACCAAAAGGGAGGCCCGACTCATGGAGCGATAGGCTCGCGGATCGCTCAAAACTACAAGTTCTTTTTCTTGCCCAGGAATCATGCGCACATTGTTTAACACATGGGTTCCTGCTTGTGTTTCAAAGGAATCATTTTTTGCCAGAGACACGTGGGCGTCGGGAAGTCTTAAGGATGTTTTCATGACTATTTTTCCCCTTGATCGCGAGTTTGCGAAGATAATAGTCCTTTTGCGCCGGCCTCGCCCGAGTCTTGAATCGCTCGCCACTCTGCAATGACCGGATCTCTCCAAGACGTATCGCCAATGGAAGCTGCCTGAATCGTAAACATGACCTGCGCTTCACAAACTTTGACACCATCAACTTCTACTCGACCAGAGGCTTTGGCATAGGTTTCGCGAATCGTAGTTATTTCTACAAATATATGGCATTGATCACCGGGTTTCACCGACCGATGAAACTTAGCATTTTCAACCTTAACCAACATAGGAAGTGTATTTTGGTTATGGATCTTGAGACACTTTCCGCCAGTAGTAGCGATCATCTCAATCTGCAATACTCCTGGGACTACCGGATGCCCATGAAAATGATCCATAAAGAACATTTCCGATCTGGTAAAGGATTTTATTCCATGAATCTTTTCACCAGGCTGGCAAGACATAATTCTATCAATAAAGTACCATCGCATTATGACATCTCCTTTAAAGTCTACCTATTGAGTCACCAACACCTAAAACAGCTAACTGGGATGAACATCTGTCTGCGGTAAATCCATGCTGTTGAACTCACACCAGTGGAAACTGATTCCCTTAAAATTTATGGTTTTTTGTGGGGAAACTCTCCCGGAATCTAAGTCTTTTTTCAAAATACTGACATCAGGCTTACCATTAGAAAGCTTTGGCAAGTCCACCGACAAATAGATTTCCTTTGGCCTCTTGTAAGGCTCTAAGCCCCGAGCGACAGCTTCGTGGAGAACAGCCGCAAGTCGGGCCATTTCGGCATCATTAATTTCAGAATGAAGTCTCAAAAACAAGGCGGAACGAAGCCCTTTGTGATGGCAAATTTGCGGTATACAAATCGCTTGCCCAATCAAGACATCTGCCATGGCAACTTTTTCCACTTCTAAAGGAGCTATTTTGCGGCCTTGGCTTTTAAAAACACGGTCTGAGCGTCCTAAAACCACAAGCATCCCTTTAGGATTGATATACCCTTGATCTCCCGTAGCTAGATAGCCGTCTGATCCAAGCATGGCCTTACTATGGTTTAAATAAAAATTCGTAGTATTAGGGCCTTTGACAAAGATTTCGCCGACAGTTCCCCTAGGAACTTGGTCACCGCTTTTTGAGCGGATGGAAAGTATCTGCTCGGAAAGAGCAGGTCCTGCTACGTCACTATAGAATTCTGGGTCTCGATTGGAGATCATAGAAACGCGAATGGCCTCAGTTAGGCCGTAGCCTTTGAAAACTTCTGCCCTTGGGAAGAGCAACTCAGCAATTCTTAAATGTTCTCTGGAAATATTTGACCCTGCCATCGCAACCGTCTTTACAAACAGATTGGGCTCAAGTTCTTTGGACACAAACTCTTGGTAGCATTGAACCAAGACTTCTGGGATCACAGCAAGGTAGTTCCCTTTAGTCTTCAGATAGTTTCTATAGAGGGAATTAAGCTGCAGCTCGGCCGGAGTAAATACACACTTTCCCCCTGCCATAATCGTCGGTATAAACTGTGTATTTAAAGCCAAAGTATGAAAAAGAGGCATGGAAATGGCGGCGACTGTCTCGTGACTTAGGCCTAACAATTTCTTAATTGTAGAGGCTATATAGGAAATTGAAAGAAAAGATATAGCTACACCTTTAGGTCCACCAGAGGAGCCTGATGTATAGATTACTAGCGCAGGAACCGATTCCTCGGAGCCAAGGGAAATAGAACTTTTGGAGTAGAGGTGGTGTGAAAAATCGTTAAGCACTTCAGCTTTTGAATTCACGATGATTTTAGTCACATCTAGGTCAGCAGTCATTCCATCTTTATCGGTTATAACCGCACTAGGCTCTCTTATCGTTTTTAAGTCAGCCAACACTCGATCTAGGGTGGTGGGATGGACAACAATTGGAATACGCTTAGATAGGATCACAGCTAGTATCGTCACAGCTTGGGCCGCAGAATGGGGCAGTGAGACCACCACATAAGCTTGCACAGGGCAAATTTTTTCCAATGTATTTGTTATGTTTTCAATGATCTTCTCTGCGCCAGAACCTGATATTTGGACGTGATCGTCGCTTAAAAAGACTTTTTCTCGATGTTCCAGCACTGATTTCCATAGAGATTTTCGAAATTCGGAACTTGCGGGAGTCGTACCAAGTGGAGCTAAAGGACGTCTAAAAGAAAGCTGCGGCTTAAATTCCATATTATTAAAAATCATGCTAGACCTCGCACCAGATCTATCGTCATTACGCTTGAAGTCACTTCCTTAAAAAACTTAAAATTCAAGCAGTTTGAAACAAGAAAAGTTCTTTTGAAATCTGTAAGAAAAGTCGAAAGGGCGCTCAGGACCATGGATTTAGCTCTTGGACAGCACCCTGATGCCTGTTTGTGTGCCTTAATAGAAGATGGTGCGCCCATAAGCCTAAAGTTATCTTTTAAATTCTTTATGTGCATTTCCCTACCCGCCTTTTGTATCACCTGTCTGGTGATTTCCCTTATCTATGCAAGGGGTAGGCCAAAAGCTAAATGCACGGGTAAATTCAGATACTTCAAGTCTCTATCTGTTCGAAATAAAGACAAAAAATGGCCTTGCCTGCTTAAGTCAACATCAGCTTCTTTTAGAAGGACCTGACACGTTTGACTAATACTAAATAATTACGGGAGGTTATTCTCGCCCTAGTCCTTACTAGTGCCCGAAGCCTCTTCACCACTTGAGCCGCCACTTTTAAAGATATGCCTTTAATTGCAACACCTTGCGCGGGCCTAAGGCGTCCTTCCTTCAAACAAAACTATACTGACATTTTGATCATACAGGTGACAAAATGTACCTATCTGTCAAAATTTTACACACCTCTGTGCAGCCGACTGCTACCTTTTACTACCTGCTTCTATAACCTGCTTCTATAACCTCCTTCAGCCCTCCCCCCGGTAACTGTCGTGGCGCACTTCGCTACATTCCACAGTCGGCAAAGGCTTATTGTCGAAACGCGCAAAAAAGCCGCCATGGACTTTGCATCATGTCCTTGGCAGCTAGGAATTTATTTGGCTCCTTTCCAGAACTTTACATCATTCTGGAAAGGAGCTTATGATTCAAGGTTGCATTAGATTTTGACTTACTGTTTTAGCTTTTAGGAGTTAAAACAATCTCCACTCTTCGATTCTGGGATCGACCTTCTTCAGTCTTGTTGTCTCCCACCGGCTGACTTGAGCCAAATCCGGTTGTAGAAAGACGCTTGCCCGCCACTCCCTTAGATTGCAGGTAAAGGCTTACAGCAGAAGCTCTATTTTCTGACAAGGTTTGATTGGCCTGGGCATTACCGCGATTATCGGTATGGCCAGTAACTTTTACATCAGACTTATCAAACTCTTTTAAAACCTCCCCAACACTTCCTAATACTCCGTGGAAATCTTCCTTAATGGTAGATTTACCTTGATCAAAAGTAATATTGCCAGGCATGTTTAAAACAATCTCATCGCCTTTTCTAGTGACACTAACGCCACTGCTACGAAGTTTTTGGCGAAGCTTCTCTTCTTGGCGGTCCATATAGTTACCAATTCCACCACCGATGGCTGCACCCAAAAGCGCTCCCGTAGCCTGAGCTCTGCGCTTGGCGTCCTTGTCGCCTTTCACTTGATTCCCAGCAATCACGCCAACTACGGCACCAGCTGCTGCACCAATGGCCGTAGACGACATTTCTTTTTCGTCAGTAGCTGCATCTTGCGTGACACAGCTTAAGTTAAGCACAAGCATCGATGACAATAAAAAAGGCAAATAGCTCACTTTACGCATGTTTAAATCCCCAAAAATATGAAAGAAAAATTATATTCATTTAGAGTTCGAGCGCAACTTAATTGTAAATCGCCGGCCGGAAAGTGTTCCGTAATTGTGAGATGGCGCTTCAAGCAAATCTACGTTCTCTGCTATCACCATGCCTTACAAATAAGTTTTGCCTTTTAGTTTTGCCTTTTAGTTTTGCCTTTTAGTTTTGACTTTAAGTTATGCCTTTTCCCTCGGACAGCCGTTTATTGAACTGCCTAAGCTATACGCTAAAAGAAACCATCTAGGGAGTCCTAGAGTCCTCGGTATTTCTCGAGATCGCCTGGATTTATATCTCCGCCACTGCAGTGGTAGGACTCTCTGAGATTTCATTCGGCAGGTTCATTCGGAAGATTCGCCAATATGCGCATGCCCCCAAATACAGGTGGTCAAACACAGAGACATCGGTATAAAAGTGCTGACCTCTGGAATTCAGAGCCATTATTCAAGTTTCTTTAAGTAGCAGGAGACCTCATATGCCTCGAATCATTCCCTTCCTTAACTTCAAACTCGGCAGCCATGTTGTTTTTATGGGATCTCCGACGCGTGTTCTAATTGCCAGCATGTTTTTGATTTTTGCAGCTTGCAGTAAAAAAGAGCCAAACAAAAATGATGCTAATGAACCCAAAGAAGAATTCTTGCTAGAGAATTCGAAATTCTGTGAATTAAGGGAAGGCCCTTCTAGCCGCCCCTATGACCCGACTCCGCCGTTTCGCTTCACCAAAGAGCTTATATCCAAGAAGCTTCGCGAGGACGGGCTAAAGGGCTGGATCCATGGTGCAGCAAACTCTTACAGCACTTATACTTTTACCTACAGATCTGAAGATCCTAAAGATGAAATGGCCTTCTTTAAGTCGGAGCAGTTTTCCCTAATTGGCGCAACCGCTGAAGTTAAGGAATCTCTAAAAACTCTCAATCGTCATGATAGGGTCAGCCTCCATGGCTCTATTCTGGAAAATCAGAGCCCCCTGGTTCATCTTAAGGTAGACCGCATAGAGATCCTTGAAAAATACCCTGCTGCTTTAAAAAATGAATACAAATTTGACCCCTCTCCATATATTGAAAGAGGATCTTTTGAAATTTTAGGACAGGTTCATGCCAATGTCTCTTCCGAAAAATTAGGCCAGGCCCTTATCGTAGACTGGAAAGACCTTTTGATACCTATTGCAGTTCCTAGCAGCCTTTCCCCAGAGACCAAAGATTTGATTCGAGGTGACATTATCAAAATTGCGGTGAAAGTAGTGACCTCAACCCACTCCACCAAGCACTTCACTTTAGATGATAGCGCCAAACAGCCATTTAAAATCGTAGATTCGATGCGGCAATGCCATGGCCAAGAACGAGTTGTGGAGGGCTATCTTGTAAAATTCGATCAGAGTCCAGCAATTCGAACCGACATCTACGCTATTCGGGTTGAGGACCTTAACGGCATTGCCAGAAACTTCACCCTCTTTCCTTCAAGCACTGACCAAGAAGAATTCGTTCGGGTCTTTCGCGCCGTCGGTGCCAAAGCCAAAGCCACTTGGACCGAGTCTGCCTTTCCCACATTGGTAATTCGGAATTTTTCCGCTAAAAAAGACATACGAGTTAAAGCCAATGGCCGCATCAATGTAGTTTCAAGCGAACAGGCGAATGCACAAATTTATTTAGACGCACCTGAAAATGTAACTTTTAGCGAATTAAAATAACATCAACGTGAAATCTGAACGAACAGTTACAAATTCTACAGTGCGGCAATTGAGAGCATTCTAAGCTTTTTTAGTTTGGGTAAGGCATCTGTTCTCACACTGTATTTGGAATCTGCAACTTGAAGGGAGCTTGGGGTGCCGCGGAGCTTTAAATGCACCCAGCTCCTTTCTATGGCGAACCAAATCTAAAGTTTTAGGGAGCAACCGTGGGCACACGGTTTTTTTTGCAAATCTTGAGTTTTTGGCTTCAAGCCCCCGCCTAATAGACACCTCATCAAAAGAAACTTAGGCGAAAAAACCCGTCGATTGCTTGATGCAAATAGCTTCATGCAAATAGCTTATTGCAAATCGCTTCTTGCCATGTGATTCTTGGTGTCTACAATCTATTGTGAGATGAGGTTAACACATGAGTGAAGTCCTTCTTTATACAGATGGGGCCTGCTCAGGAAATCCTGGGCCCGGCGGTTGGGCTGCTATTCTTGTTTGGGGTGTCCATCGGCGGGAAATTTCTGGTGGTTATCGTTTGACGACAAATAACCGCATGGAAATGATCGCCATCATAGAAGGTTTGCAATTGCTCAACCGTCCGACAAACGTTACTGTGGTAACAGATTCAAGATTAATTGTTGACGCCTTTGAAAAGCGCTGGATAGACAGCTGGATGGCGAACCGTTGGATTAAATCTGACAAAACTAAGGTGAAAAATGCGGAACTTTGGGCTAAAATCAAAGCGTATACAAAAGACCACAAAATTAGGTTTCAGTGGGTCAAAGGACATAGCGGCCATCCCGAAAATGACCGCTGCGATGTTTTGGCAGTCTCAGAAACCAAAAAACAAGACTTACCTGCAGATGAAGTTTATGAAAGAGAAAATACAAATTAAGCACCTGGCTTTTCCATTAGCTCTTGCCTTGAGCGCTGCCTCTTGCAAAGCCCCCATGCGAAAAGGCGAAGCCCATAGACCCTATATCCTTCAGCCTAAGAACATGAGCTCCTTCGATGATTTGCAACCTTCAGCCATATGTGATGACGATATGGGGCCAGTTTTAAATCAAGTCACTATTTCTGAAAGAAACGTGGTGATTCATACACGCCGACCGATGTTAGCAAGTGGGTTTTGTAAAATCCTAATTTTTGGAAAGCCTGATCCAGAATTAAGATTCCTATCAGTCAAAAAGTCAGGACAACTCCCCCTCTATTATGAATCCAGAAACATCAAAATGCAGCCAGACCCAATGCCCATAGAAATGTGGAAACTCATTGAGGGAAAAGGCAGAGCACCAGCAAAAATCTTAGTTTCAATTCCAGACCTGAACGGCCTAGCGACAGAGGCAAGACTTAAGTGCAACGAGTTCGCAACAACGGTGCGAATGACCAGAACCCAAGCCTCACTTGTTGAGTTCGAAGTCGAGGCGTCGAATTTAGGCCCCCAAACTTCAGCTCCGACGAACTGCACCGTCACTGGAAAAATCGGGCAAAGTACATTTGCGACTCAGAGCCTTCCCGCATTCCATGTCAGTTGGGGAGGGCAGGCCATAGTTTCTACAGTTCTTAGAAAAGACTCCCTTCCACTAGAAGGCACAAGATACCTGGGCATAGCCCCTGAAACACTGCGAAATGCCTTACCTGGCATTTGGACCTTTAGGAATCAAGATGGAAGCTGCTTAAACTTAGAGTTTAAACTAACAGCTTCAAACTTTTCCTACCGCTATTTCCGCAGCGAACCCACAGCTTGTCGACAAGCTCCTGCAGACCTCGTATTTAAGGACGCTATACTTTTGAACCGTGAGGATGAAGTTCCTGTCGCACTGCGCTCCAAGATAGGGAACACTGGCTTTCTACTCCAATTTAAACGGACAGGCGAAGAATCGTCTTGGAGCCTAATGACTCTCACTGCCAACAAACTCTTAAAGCTTGGAAACAACATTCTAAATCCTGCGGATCTTCTTAGCATTACCGAAGGGGACACATACCAGAAGAACTAAAACGGCTGATTCGTCATTTAAAGAAATGAAAAAAAGAAAAAGGAAAGCAAAAAATCCCAAATTATCTTTCTTTTTGCCATCTTGGATTTGGTTTCGCCCCTTAAGTAACCTCCAACTTATCTTTAAAACTTCGTTAATAGATGGTGATAAAGAGTTTAAAGCAGACACATCCCCCTTTTCATCAAAATTTTTACGCAATTAGGAACACGATATGACATCACCTCTTACAAAAAACGACGTATCACCTTGGAAAGAAATTTTAAACAGTGCTGTCATTGTTTCTGCGCTTGGTTACTTTGTCGACATCTATGACTTGATCCTATTTTCCATAGTACGTATTAAAAGCCTAACAGAACTTGGCTTGTCTGGTGACGCCCTTTTGGAAAAGGGAGTCTTACTTCTTAACTCGCAAATGTTTGGCATGCTTTTAGGGGGCATCATTTGGGGGGTCATGGGAGACAAACTAGGACGAGTCAAAGTTCTATTTGGCTCTATTCTTCTCTATTCTGTTGCGAATTTGCTAAACGGCTTTGTCACGACAGTGGATCAATATGCCCTCTTACGCTTTTTTGCTGGCATAGGCCTAGCAGGAGAGCTAGGAGCAGCAGTCACTTTAGTTAGTGAAACCATGTCTATAAGAGCCAGAGGCCATGGAGCCACCATAGTTGCGGCCGTTGGGGTTTCAGGAGCTGTTTTTGCCGGACTCGTTGCTAATCTTCTAAGTTGGCGCATGGCGTATGTGGTAGGTGGAGTCCTTGGACTTTCCCTACTGATTTTAAGAATGAAAACCTTTGAGTCAAAAATGTTTGAAAAGTCAGCCAAGTCCGCTCAAGTACCGATGGGGCAATTTTTAAGTCTTTTTGTAAAAAAAGAACGCTTTTCCAGATATATAAAGTCTATATTGATTGGAGTCCCCCTTTGGTTTGGAGTCGGCATCCTTGTCACGTTCTCCCCAGAAATCGCCGTCCATTTGGGTGTTACCGGCCCTATCAGCGCAGGAAACGCTGTGATGGCGATGTACGGTGGACTGGCCATTGGCGATTTAGCAAGTGGCCTCCTTTCCCAAAAACTGAAATCAAGAAAAAAAGCTGCAGGAATTTTCATGTTCTTTTCACTTATTTGTTCCCTTCTCTTCAGCGTTGCCCATGGGGCTTCGCCAAGCCTCGTGTATGGAATTATTTTCGCAATGGGATTAGGTATGGGATATTGGGCTGTCTTTATGATGATCGCGACGGAACAATTTGGCACCAATCTTAGAGCCACCGTTACAACGACTGTCCCCAATTTTGTTCGGGGCTCGGTAGTTCTCCTTACTCTTGGATTTACCTCTCTCAAAACACACTTTGGAACAATAACTGCCGCTCAAATAGTGGGAGCCATTTCCTTTAGCCTTTCCTTTTGGGCAATTGGATCCATTAGAGAAACTTACGGAGCCGATTTAGATTATTTAGAAAAATAGCCAGAGATGCCCTTCCAAAAATAAGAGAAATTGACTAGGAAAAGTGATTTTTATATTTTTTAGAGATCTTCTTCCCCTAAAGGCAGGCAGAAAAAATAGGGCTGATTCCTAGCGCGACTTTATTAAATCAACCCTCCTAAATCCTATCAAATCTCTGTTACACTACGAGTTGATGCGCTTGGAAATGTAGTCACCGTTGGTAGGGAAATCTACGCCCTTTTTGATATAATCGACCTGCCCACTGCCCTGTTTGGATTTGCAGCATTTAGCTTTAATTGCGGCATTTTAAAGCAGAAGAAATCCGGAGTTGCCTGTCTTTCAGACTTTGTAGGGAACTATCCCTATTTAAACCCAAATAATGCATTTGGCTTTTTAAGTTAGCAGCTTAAGTCATTAAAATGACCTCGTGCAGAAAACTCACATACTTTTCAAAATTTTCGGTGAATTTTCGTTTCTTGCTAACGAACTACTTGACCCATCCGATAGCCCTTTAGTGGATTTTATAGGGATTTGAATCGATGGAAAGATCAGAGAACCGGCGTTATGACCCTCGCCTTAAAAATCTTGTTGCGGCGTAGGACGACATTCGGAAGTTTTTAAAATATGGGATTTCATTGTTGACTCTTAAGCAGTGGGAGAAGAATGGGGTAAGGGAATTCTTCACGACTCCTGAATTAGACGTAACCACTTCTGACCTTATCGCTGAAAATATGGCTTTAAAGGCAAAGCTTGCGGCGGTTACTGCTGAACATCGACTCGTACTGACTACAGTAAGAATTTTTGGTCTTCAAATCCAGTATAAAAGACTTCCCACTTCCGGAGCTAAGGAAAAGATTCTCGCTGCGATTAAGACTTTTTTTGATTCGATTCCTCTTTCGGAGTGTCTTTCGGCAATCGGACTAACCGCAGCCAGATATCACAATTGGATAAAACGCGAGGTCAAATGTTTACTTGAAGATAGACCAAGCTGCCCTAGGGTTTCTCCAACTCAATTGATTCGCTCTGAAATCAAAAAGATTCAGGATCTTTATAAATCTAAAGACTTAAGCCACTATAGTATTCAAGCCCTAAGCTGGCTAGGAAAGAAAACAGGCGAAGTGATGGCTTCCCCGTCCACATGGTCACGAGTGATTCGAGAACTTGGTCTCAAAAAAAG
>CAIMVM010000058.1 GCA_903844895.1 uncultured Pseudomonadota bacterium | reverse complement strand
TCAAAGGAACTGATTTCTACCTAAATGAAAGCAATACCTGTATTCCCCATTCCGCTTTGAAGGGTGCTACTCCGGAAGAAATTATTACCGGTATTTGGACTGAAGAGAAAATTACTGAACTTAAAGAGAAAATTGCGGCTGGCAGACAGATAAGAATTGAAACCAATAAAGCCGTCCGCTGCACTCCCTGCCTTGCCTAAGGTCCCCGACCAGGGAGCAGGAATCTCCTCCTTAAAAAGTCTTAAAATCGCCCTGCAACCTACGGGAACCACTCAAGAAAGAGTTGCCCGCGGATCGAAAATTCGTCCACATGCCAAATAAAGCCCATGAATTGGCGCAGTGCGACCAAGAATGGGATGGTAATTAAAAATCACAATCGACAAGGCGTACACCTTATGGTACTCTTCTGGTTTGGAGGGCCAGAGCATCATGGAAAACACAAACCCCAAACAACTGCGCGCAGAGCTCAAGAATTTCCTCGACCTAGCAAGCTTAGAGCCGGTGCGCATTCAACGCCGTTCCGGCGAGGCATTTGTTCTAATGAATGAGTCGCAGTACGCGCAAATGCAAAACGAGATATTATCGTTACAACGACGGCTGCTCGGCATGTCTGACGCTCTTGCTGGCAAGGGTAAAGAGTATGTTCCCGGTAGCGGCGAGCGTTTGAAGCGCTTTTCCAACGCTAAAGCCAAGAAGAAAAAAGCTTCATGAAGATTATTCTTACCGAGGCCTATGAGCGCGCTCTTGAACAAATCGAAGATTTCATCTTTTCTGGTTCGCATGACATAGAATTGGTAGAGCGGTTTTTGCACGATCACGACCTAGCTCTCCAGTTTCTCCGCGATAATCCCGATACCCCTGCGGTTCATCCTGTAACCGGTGATCAGTCTTGGGTGTTTGGCGAAGGCCGATATCGGATTTTCTTTCGCGTGGTTATCAACCGCCAATCAGGCGCCATATATATGGTACACATTATCGATAACAGAGCAGCAAACCTCTCGGTCTATCCCGGAAATTCCCTTCCAACCTACGAAATTGATGAATAGCATGAGTATGCAAGTTTTAAATTTTCTTGTGTATCGAGTGGGAACCTGAATTACAAAGAAGCAATACGTTGCGCCGATTTGAACCAATCTAAAATATTTCGAGCGAGTATTCAGCGTTAATTTGTTAAAATGTTTGATTCATCGCCCGGCACTGATCGAATACTTTACTTACCCAATGAATTAATATATCTATCCATAATGATCTTGGCTTTCCATTGAGGTAATACGATGCTAAAAAAGATGAGCTTGTTCGCTTTTATAATGTTACTTTCGTCTGAAGTTTTTGCCGAGACCCAAAGGAAGATACCTATGGAAAAAATTGGAAAGAATATTGGTACGTATTTCGAAATTCCGGTCTCTGACCTGGAAAGGGCAATGAAGTTTTACTCTTCAGTATTCGGCTGCGAGTTTACTAGAGACAACGTCCATGGGAACGAAATGGCATTATTCTCTTTCAATGAGAATGCCGCTGGGATTACTGGAGCTTTGGCAAAAGGTGAAATATATAAGCCCTCTACTTCCGGCTCACTTATCTATCTCTCCTCAGAAGATATAGAAAAAACTCTTGAGAAAGTGACGTCTCAAGGCGGGAAAATCCTATTTCCTAGAACTGCTGCCGGAGTATATGGGTTTGTGGCAGAGTTTAAAGATTTAGAAGGAAATCGTATTGCCTTGTTTGAAAGTAATAAACAATAGTTTTCGAATATAGGCACTCCCGTGGCTCCTATAATTCCAATTTAAGCTGCAATGGGTGTGTAAGACATTCCGCCCTGCGGCAAATTAGGGCATTCTATTGTCTTGCTAGCGAATCTTCAGTCATTCTACTTTACAATGTTTTGGCACGAGGCACGGCAGAAAGCATTTTGGAGCAGTGTAGTCAGGCTTTGTGAGGAGGCTCAAATCCCTAAGGTCAGCCCCCATGAACTAAGGCACACCTGTACCGAGATCTGGATCCAAATGGGAGCCAGCATTGAGGACATAAGACGCCTCCTTAACCACAAGTCTGCTGAGACAACGCAGAGGTATATCCATCGTACGGATGACCGGCTTTTGTCTCTCGCGAACTCAATTGAGGAGCCAAAACTTCTAGAGGCTTAAACCTGCGGTGTACTTTTGGTGTACTTTTTTGCTTTTTACATGAAAAAAAAGCCTTTTGGCGAGGCTTTTTAATCGGACTTAAGCACATGATTATTTTACGTTTTTCAGCATGGTCGGGGTGATAGGACTCGAACCTACGACCTCATGCTCCCAAAGCCAGCGCAAGGGATGTTGCGTCTCTAATAAAAACAACAATTTACAATCAAATTAGAAGTTTAGGCTCTTATGCGAGTGTGACCAATTACACCAATTTTGATGGTTATCTTTCAATTTTATCCACAAAATGTGTACTCGAACCCTTATGCCGGGCAGTCTAGTGTGAAAGCTAGAAGCAAAATAAATGGATTAATTTCAAGCGTAAGTTAACTGGGAGATTTTATAAAGTAATCCGGCCGAGCATTAATTAATTTTACTTTACACTGTTATGAGACAGCGCAGTGCCTAGAGCCGCATTTTGCAGTTTTGGATTAGATTCAGTAAAATTTATTTCAAATGAGATTAAAAAAACTTGACGAGACTCAATACTTCAAATATTGGTAGCCCTGTACCAATATGGGTGATATCATACCACTATGAAGGCTAACCTCAAATTTTTCTCTAAAAACAGGATTCTGGGTCGGTATATAGTTGAGCTTTCGATCCATGAAGTAGGCAAATCAAAGAATTATCCTGATGGTATTAAGTATGGGCTGATTTGCAAGGATTTGAAGACTGAATCCTATGTCCTCATGGACAACCATCACCCAAAAGGTCCGCATGTTCACGTGAACGATCGAGAGTTCTTATATGAATACGTAAATGACGACCTGCTAATTGAGGATTTCAAAAAACTCGTATTGAACGAATTAGGAGTGAAGCTATGAAAAAGTTAATTGTTTCCATCAAGTCTTCTAGTGAAAGCCTATCTGACTTCAAGAAGTCATTGAAAGATGCGCGCAAAGGAAAACTGAAAGGTGAACATTATGAATTATCATTTGATAACAAGAAAGATTTTAATCGCTTCGTTAAGAACTTGGGGATATTGGCCGCGATTCTGAATCATCGTCCTAAATCTATTTACGAATTGGCTAAACTCTTGAGTATGGATGTATCCAATTTGAGCAAGTTAATTGATTTTTTTGAGACTGTCGGAGCCATCAAGATCAAATCTAAAACTGTATCTGGTCGGGAGGTAAAGATGCCCATAGTTGAGTACGAACAGATCGAGTTTGATCTGAAGGTTGCTTAGGTCCATTTGCGGAGTAAATGCTCAGGAAATTTTAGATAAAACTGTGCGAACCTTACTTGAAAATGGTTTACAATTTATGAGACTGGCGCACAGTGCAGTGCGGCAAAAAGTTGCTTGATTTTCCTACTAACAATCTATAATAACGAAACGACTACTATTTTATTGGAAAAGGCAGTGGGCAGTGGCCATGGATAAGCAGTTTGCGTTTGCAATAGTCGTCATTGTTTTGTTCGGCACTTTAGGCGCTAAGGTCTGGCTCATTAACAGAAAAAATATTTTTATTTCGGAAGTGATGATAGGTCGGCCATTAGGTGTCGTTTGGACCTTCCTTTCAGAGCCCGGCAAATATGCGCGACTCTATCCGAACTGGATTAAGACAATTGAGTTAGTCGGCGGTGACACCTACAAAGTTGAAGATAGATTTGGGGGGTCTTATTCGATAACAGTGATCCGCAACAAGGAGTTCGGCGTTATCGACCTCCATATCGGGAATGAAACGTCGCGCTTACGTCTATTTGCTGTAGGCGACAACCAAACGTTGGCGGTTCATGTCACGAGGCGTTGGGCCGGCATAAGCGATCTGGTCTGGTACTTTCACAAACGAACAACTGACCAAGATTTCGAGAATGCAAAAATGGTTATCGAAGCGGAGTAGAACCTGCTTGGAACCAAGGGAATTGCTTTTTTAAGTGCTAGTGCGATTGTACATCATGCCGCCGGGCGTGATTTCAAGAGATTTCAAAACTACAATGATGAATATTTGGTGGAAAGTTGCTAAATTATTTTGACAAAGCGCAAGGTAAGAAGTTAGTGAAATGGAAACTTATCATTTTTGATTGCGACGGCGTGTTGGTTGACAGCGAACTGCCAGCGCAGAAAGTTCTAGTCGAGGCTCTTGCGCAGCTCGGTTTTCAAATGAGCGTCGAAGAGGCGATACACAAGTATCGAGGCTGCAAGATGGCCGAGTGCGTGCTTGATATAGAGAAGATACTTGGTCAAAAAGTTCCAGAAGGATTTGCCGAGGAAGTCCGCGCTAGGACAGCAATAGCTTTCGAAAAGGAGTTGCGCGCGATTGACGGTATAATTGAAATTTTGAACGAAATAACGATACCAATTTGTGTGGCTTCCAGCGGACCACGTAGTAAAATTGAGTTATCTCTACGTTTGACTGGCCTTTCATCTTTCTTTGAGTATAAAAATATCTTTAGTTCATACGAAATCGGAAGTTGGAAACCAGAACCTGATATCTTTCTACATGCTGCCGCGAAGATGGGATTTGAGCCGGATGATTGTGCTGTCATAGAGGATAGCGCATTAGGTGTGCGAGCTGGTATTGCTGCAGGAATGAAAGTTTTCGGATTTGTTCCTCAGGAGAGACGAGTCCAGCTGGAAGCAGAAGGCGCACCGCTTTTAGTAGTATGAGCCAGTTGAAGGCTTTACTTGAGGTTATTTGACTCCGCGCGTCTTTTTAAGACTTTTCGAAGTTATCTTGTTGAATATCCAGCCGCAAGTTCCTAATATATTCTGACACGCTGCGCTGAGGCGCTTTAGCCTCAAAATTTGTAAATTTATGAGACGAGAAGGGATTTTGATTTTGGCTCAGGAACAATGGACATCTGTTGACTGTTACTTTAATGAATCACTATTACCGGGCGATTCGGTTTTAGACGAGGTTCTTCGACTCAGTTCCGACGCGAGTTTGCCTGCACACAATGTATCCCCAAATCAAGGCAAGCTCCTTATGCTTTATGCCCAAATGATCAACGCTCGCAAAATCCTTGAGATCGGAACATTGGGCGGTTATAGCACCATCTGGCTCGCACGAGGACTATGCACGGGCGGTCGAGTTGTGACTTTGGAGGCAAACGCAAAGCACGCAGAGGTGAGTCGTGTCAATTTCCGACTCGCCGGTTTGTCTAATGTCATCGATTTGCGCTTGGGCCTAGCTCTCGATTCATTGCCAAAACTTGCATCTGAGAATATTGCTCCCTTCGACCTAATTTTTATCGATGCGGACAAACCAAATAACCCTCACTATTTTGAATGGGCACTCAAACTGGCCCGTTCTGGAACTGTTATTGTGGTTGATAACGTTGTCCGCGAAGGGGCGGTTGTCGATAGAGCAAGCTCAGATGCTAATGTTCAGGGTGTACGAGGCCTTGTCGAAATGCTTGCCGTTGAGAAACGGGTGAATGCCACCGCCATCCAAACTGTTGGTAGCAAGGGTTACGATGGATTTGTGATCGGGATTGTAAAGTAGCCCCCTTGCGCCGCTTTGAACCAATTTAAAATATTTCGAGCGAATATTCAGCGTTAATTTGTTAAAAATATTTGATTCAGCGTCCGGCCGAATGTTCACCAAGTTTACTTTACAATGTCTCGAGATAGCACAGGACCTCAAATCTTTTGAGTCTGCAATAGAGAAGAGAGCATACAAGTAATTAAGGAGTAACATGGACAAAATTAAATATATCACCGGTCTTATATTGAGTTCTAGGGATCCAGATAAGTTAGCGGACTTCTATCGGGATATCTTGAATGTTCCCGTAGTGAAGACCGAACATGGCGGAACTCAAACACATTACGAATGCGATCTAGGCGACGTACATTTCGCCATCCATCCTGTCTATCCAGGGCAACCTATGCCTTTGAATACTGCTGTCAAGATTGGTTTTGCAGTCTTTGATCTGGATAAAGTTATTGAAAGCCTCAAGTCTAAAAATATCACCTTTTACGGACCAATGACAGCCGACTTTGGTGTAGTAATCGGTCTAGTAGATCCAGAGGGAAACGGAATAAACTTTTATCAACACTCCAAGTCCCATTGTGAAAATATTGAAAAAAAACGTTCTGATTTCGATATGATCGCTGACTGGAAACGATCTTGCATTGAAGAAGAATAGGACCCAAGGCGCTATGATTAAAATCGACATAGCAGTCCAGCCAAGCCGCTCGTTTTCGCGAAATATTTAATACGTCTATTTGAATAATTGATCAAATTAATTTGAAATTCAGTGTTCTAAAGCACGGCGTTGTGTCAATGGGGAGTAAGGAATGACGGTGTAGATTTTTGTTTTATGAAAACATAATGGCTACAAGCTTGGAGTAGTAGCCATTTCGCCTCGCACGTGTTAATGCAGTTATATAAACTTCGCGACGTGCGACGCACCAATAAATTTTAGGGCTTTGCCACTGAATATTCGTTCAGTAAGTGTTAAAATGGTTTGAATTGACGCAGTGCACTCCGTTTCTTAATTCTTGAATTTTCATATTCTCGTCAATAAAATGAATTGCCGCTCGTCTTTTTCACCCAATTCAGACTGGAACAGGGCCTCCGCATTTAAATTCCCGTGTTTTCAGGGATTATAGAAGCTTTTACAATGCTATCTAAATACTTTAAGTCCATTGCTGCTCTTCGCCGCTTAAGATTAATGCTTGGAGTTCCTTTTTTGGACTCAGGTGCCCCCCGCAAGATATTCATTGCTAAATGACGCAAGACTCCAAAGTTTTCTGCTGCATTTCCAGTCCTCATCCGGCTTTTATCCTGTCTGAAAGTGACGTCGAGTACATAATGTAGACTGTTTTCAACTCCCCAATGGGCTCTAATGCTCTCTCCGATTTGTTGTACTAGTTTTGTTTTCATTGACGAGATGTAGAATCGGTCCTCAGTTGTTTTTATTCCTTTTACTTCTCTTGAAGATGAGACTTTTATTACAGAATTAACCCCGGGCGCCAATTCCAGAGATTTTCCAATAGTTCCAGCGAATTTTCCGCAGGCCCTAACAAACAGCTCGATCAATCCGATAGTCCATCAAATGCGTTTTATTAGGACTAGACTCAATGGAAAGATCAGACTACAGGCGTTATGACCCTCGGCTTAAAAATCTTGTCGCAACTTCAGACGACATTCGCAAATTTTTGAAGTTTGGGATTTCATTATCAACTCTTCGGGAGTGGAAAAAAAATGGGGTAAGGGAATTCTTTACGATTCCTGAGCTCGAGTTAAGTACTTCCGAGCTTGTCTCTGAAAATATGGCTTTAAAAGCAAAGCTTGCAGCGGTTACTGCTGAACATCGACTCGTACTGACTACAGTAAGAATTTTTGGTTTTCAAATCCAGTATAAAAGACTTCCCACTTCCGGAGCTAAGGAAAAGATTCTCGCTGCGATTAAGACTGCTTCTGATTCGATTCCTCTTTCGGAGTGCCTTTTGGCAATCGGACTAACCGCAGCCAGATATCACAATTGGATAAAGCGCGAGGTCAAATGTTTACTTGAAGATAGACCAAGCTGCCCTAGGGTTTCTCCAACTCAATTGATTCGCTCTGAAATCAAAAAGATTCAGGATCTTTATACATCCAAAGACTTAAGCCACTATAGTATTCAAGCCCTAAGCTGGCTAGGAAAGAAAACAGGCGAAGTGATGGCTTCCCCGTCCACATGGTCACGAGTGATTCGAGAACTTGGTCTCAAAAAAAG
>CAIMVM010000057.1 GCA_903844895.1 uncultured Pseudomonadota bacterium | reverse complement strand
GGGCCCGCTATAATATTGAGGGATACAATTCCAAAGACTTGACCCTGATTTTTGCGTTAAAGATTACTAATAGCTCCCCGTGCGTCGTCTCAAGGCCTTGTACAGTAAACCGAGTGGTTATTCGCTCACAAAATTGTAAAATGTCCTGGCTCGCCATACCTCGTAAAATCTATTGTTAGCATTCAGCGTAAGCATGAACCAACACTATTGTCTCAGAATTGGAAATTGACAGTAATAGAAAAAATATCACCATCTTTACAAAAAATTTAATCACACAGCTTCAACTAAAATAGGCTTATAAAAAGATTGAAAACAAGAATAACCGAAAAAAACTGAATTTTTTCAACTTTCAGCCTCGACAGTCCAATTCCCCGAATTTAAATCAAAACTCCATTTACCCTTACTTATGACATTATTTCCGAGAATTATGGAAGCGCCCTCCATTTTTTCTCGTAGAAAATCACCATAGTCGAAAGCCGCTATTTCAACGTTTATCAAGTTTAAAGAACCAACACTTAAATTTCTCACCTTATAAACCCTAGAGGGGATTTTATTACCGTGAACATCAAAACCATCTTCACTACGAACCATCTCAAAAAGCTCAGGGTGCTTTTCAACGAACTGCAGGTCTGCAATAGTAGAATCGGCGCCAGTATCAAAAAGAACATCCACAATTACTTTTTCCATTCTGATTGGAATAGTGACGTGCCCTGGGGAAAGCCTGCGTACTTTTTCAGAAGCAACCCCTTCAGGAAGATCAGATAAGTAATTTAACCTCTTACTTTTTAAACTGACTTGGAAAGGGCTATTCCCAAAAATATCTATTCCCAAAATATTTCTGTCACAGCGATCTAGATAAGGTTTTAGGATTTTTTGCATTCCAAAACTCAATGCTTCAGGCTGGATAATATCACATTTTCTGGCAATACCTGACACCCCTTTAGAGTCTCTAGAACCAAAGGTGGGGTATTTATTTGTATGTTCATCTGATTCAATACTTGAAGTGGCAGCTCCTGTATCCAATAAAAAACTCCTACGTTCGCCATCCACTAGAACATCTATTCTTGCTAGGAAAAACCCTGGTTTATCAGAGACAACTTTGATCGGGATGGAGTCTAACAACATAGATTTTTCCTTTATTTATTTTGTTTTTTTGCTTGGAATTTAAAAAAAATTGAAACACAGTGCTCCATTAAATAACATTCTAGTGAAATCCGAGCGAATATTCATTCAATTCTCTACATAGTATTGAAACGCCGCCCTGCGCAAAGCTCACACATTTTATAATTTCTGTGAATTTTCGTTTCTTGCTAGCAAACTGCTTGATCCATCCGATAGCCCTTGAATCGATTTTAAAGGGATTTGTATCGATGGAAAGATCAGAGTGCCTGCGCTATGATCTTCGCCTTAAAAATCTTGTTGCGGCGTCGGACGACATTCGGAGGGGGGTGGGGCTTCTTTTTTGCAGGATGGCGAAGACGCTTCCTAATCTATTTTGAGTGAAAATTGTTTACAAGCTCTTTTGCCTCCTGGGGGTTTTGAACAAGAGCAAAGTTTCCAAAAGAGGAAAGGGAAAGCCCGGTTCGCGGTAGAGATTCTTTGGTATTTTTTTACTTATACGTCCATGTAGCTCAGGAAGTTTGGACCAGTGGGTGCCGCAAGAGATGTGATGTGCCGTATGGTAGCCCAGGTTTCCTGTGAGCTTGTTATAAAACGGATCCAGGACATTCCAGGAGGCTTCTTCAGCAACTTGAGTGTTGAGTCCAGCGTGATGCTTGTAGGTAAACCAAACGGTCCCAAAAAGAGCACATATGGGAGGAATCAAGAAAAGTAGAACTGCATTTCTAGGATTGAGGGTCCACAGGCCATAAAAGAGCACTCCTGTAAGCACACACCCCTTTAAAAAACGCTTGCCGTGTTTGGCGTCAAATCTTGCCATGTTGCGCAGAATAAACACATAGGCCAAAAGACCCACCCGAAGGGTGTATTCCATCTCGCCTAGTTTTCTACCCTTAGTTGTGATCCAAGCTGATTCATCTTCGGCTCCCTTCATATAATTAGGGTGATGGCCAAGATTATGGTGGAGAACCCATCCACTGGGAAGGACTCCCGTTTGAAAGCCATACATCACTTCTAAGGCCATATTGAGACCTGAATGCTTAAATGTGGGAACATGTTGATGGTGATGGTTCCAGGCTGTAATCATTGCCTTTGGGAAAAAAGCCAAAACAGCATAGAAAAGGGTGAGACTTAATGGCAGGTCGAGGGCAAAAACAATCAAATCCAATAGAAAAAATGCCAAAAAAATAGCCACCGGCTTTCTATCAGCTGCATAGTGAAATGATTTCCATAACGCCTCTGATCCCACGCGAACCTTTCTGTTTTCGAAAATTTATGAAGTCCATAATAGCATACAAAATGCCAATAGAACCCTAAAAATTTTTGGGGTGTCAAGTGCAGTATAAGCAACCTCATTCCTAAGGTCCTTAGAAAAAATTCTTGCTTCATTTAAAACTGGCTTTGATTTGATTCCAGACATCATGCCAAATATTTGTAGGGCTTTAAAGTCCCATTTTTGTTGTAAAATTGCAAAATCTTCTTGGCGCTGCGACCGAGAGCGAGCAAATTAGTCGAATAACAACGCTGGGCTTTAGGTGATTTTCTTAATGATAGCTGAGGCCCGATTCGATCCGTGTCGCTTTCTAAACGTCATTGGGAACAAAGACTTTTTGCAGGCAGTGAGTTCAAAGTGAAGGTTGCTTTCCATTTACTTAACCAACTGACACTTTGCCTCGTGTTGCCCACTAGCGTTGAGTTTTTCTGAGGGCTTTCTATCCATGGGCTTTCTCATTGCGGCTTTCTCATGACACTAGAAAATCGACTTACGCCTTGCCGGGGCGCCAAGAGAAGCTCGTGGAATCTACTTTTGGCCCTTGTTCAAAGAGTTTAAAAAATGTAACGGGGCCTATTTCTAATAGACTGCTGATCTATTTGGCAATTTTACAAATAATTCCGGCGCGGGCGTCGCTTTCTTTAAACATCCTTTCTTTTTTGTAATAGCAAAGCTAAAATAACCTTGTATTTTTGACAAGAGGAAGCAACCAAGTTCGGGTTCTGGGGTATCTTATGGAAATAATTAGAAATATTGATGGAAAACTAAAGGCGTGGTTTGACAGCTCGCGTAGAAAGCCTCTTATATTGAGGGGCGCGAGACAGGTGGGGAAGACCTTTTCGGTGCGAGCTTTTGCCGAGAAGCAAGGCCTTCAGCTTGTAGAGATAAATTTTGAAAAAAAGCCAGCTATGCGAAAAGCATTTGATGGCGAGTTAACACCATCATGGATTATCGCTCAACTTGAGATTCTAGAAAGAAAGGAAATCAGGGAAGGAAAAACTCTACTCTTCCTTGATGAAATCCAGGATTGCCCTCGCGCCATCACCGCCCTTCGATACTTTTTCGAAGAAGCCCCTCAATTGGCGGTGATTGCTGCCGGGAGCCTCCTTGAATTTGCGCTTGGTACTTTTTCTTTCCCTGTAGGAAGGGTTGAGTTCATGCAGATGTATCCTCTGACATTTCGAGAGTTCTTAACGGCGCGTGGATACCAAAAAGTCCTTGCGCACTTGCCTCAATTGTCCAGCCTTCAAATGGATTTTTCTGAGACGGTTGCCAACCTCGTTGCGGATGAATTCAAAAATTATATGATTGTGGGAGGGCTTCCTGAAGCAGTGTCTGCTTTTTTGGACACCAATTCCTATCTCGCTGTTGTCAAAGTCCATGATAATCTTGTGACGGCATATCTCGACGATATTCGGAAATACGCCAAGGGAGATTTACAAATGGAGAACACTCGCTCTCTTTTGGCAAACATCTTTGGTTATGTGGGACAACAAGTTAATTACACTCTGTTTGGCCAAGGCGATAATGTTAAGCGCACTAAAAAGAGTATCGATCTGCTGTGTCAGGCCTTGCTGATTTATAAAGTACGACAGGGTTTTCCCTCTGATTTGCCGCTTGGATCCAGCGCAAAAGAAAAAAACTTTAAGATTGTTTTCTTTGATATTGGACTTGGGCAAAGAATGGCAGGAAAGGATCCGTCTGAAATCATGGCTTCAACTAACGTCCTTTCGTTATTTGATGGATTACTTGCGGAACAATTTGTGGGCCAAGAACTCATCGGAGAGTCAGAGGTCGCTTCAGAGAGTGGTCAGTTGTACTACTGGGCCAGAGATGCAAAAAGTTCGAGTGCAGAAGTTGATTTCTTGGTTTTAAGGAATGGTGCAGTGAGCCCCGTGGAAGTAAAAGCAGGTAAGGGTGGTTCGCTCAAGAGTTTGCACCTCTACCTCAATGAATACGGTGGGCGGGGAATTGTGATGCAAGATATACATGCCGTGCAGGAAATCAAAAATCTCGTATTTTGCCCACTTTATACGAAACTCTAGGGATAGACTTAAATTGTGACTTTGGGAAGCAACGCAGTTGCTATTTTGTGCTTTCATCTAGTTTAACCGGCCAAACGACCATTAGAGCCAGGTCTGACAATATTAGTTTGCAGATTTGGTCCTTGTTTTAGATTATAGAATTTCTATATGACTTGAACGGGTAATTGATATTTTAATGGATCTGAATGTAGATTTGGGCGAAGCCTTGGTGCAGTGGCCATTTGCTCACTAACAATAGAAATTGATTTTTCTCTGTCTGCAGAACATCAGTCCAAGAGTCTAGCTTTGGTCTCCCAGAGGACTAAAAATCGCATTATAATGTTCCTGAAATTACTTCTAGAATTTTGCCTTTACATAGGTTTGACAATGGGTGATTTACAATGTCCAATCAAAACTTAATTATCATTCCACTTAAGGAAGGCCATTATTCCGAAGAACTTGAAGAGGAACAGCAAGCCTGCGTGCTGAGGCAGCATAGGTGTCATGTTGCAGTCTTCGCGCTAAAGTATATCGCTTTTACAAAGCGTGATTAGATTGTTATCCTGTTTACTTCCCACTTTTGCCAGTCTGGAGGTAATAGAAGTGCTTGAAGATAAAATTTTTAAAAAAGAATTTGCAGGAGAACTTTTTGCTGTCGCACAAAACGATCTTCAAGCCGCTATCACTCTCAATTCTGATCACCTCCTCATCACTCACATCCTGCGTAATGAGATGTCTTGGCGGATCCTCACGCCTCGCATGGCCCGGGTTTCCACCCGGTTGCTTCGCCCCAAAGCAACGCCGAGGATATGATGAGGTCACAAACGGGATCTTTAATGTCGTAATAAGCATCTACATTGTCGGAAGAATAGCGAGATAATTGCTTCTTGATTTCTCCGTACGCATCTCGGGATAGCGGGTTTGTTCTTAAAAAGTCTCGGAACAGTATGGGATATCTTTGATTGAATGTTTCAGGTTTTCGAACGTGCAAATGGACGCGTCGATCGGGTGTTCGAAAGTATCGCTTTGTGAAATCTTCTGCGGAAAGCGTCATTCCCGCAGGACAGTGATCGCTTGTGATTTGAGTGGCTTCGAATCCAATTCCGGCAAGCCCCTCGTCCAATGGGGCTTGGTGATTCTCAACAGTGACCTGAATATCAATAGTATCTTTCGCAGACAAGCCAGGCACGCTCGTGGAGCCAATATGATGGATTGCAAGAACATGCTCCCCAACGGCATCCTTAATGTTTGAGGATATTTTAGCAAACTCGCTAGGCCATCGTTCCTGATAGGGGACTATTTTGATCATGTGTTCCTCTGAATTATTTGCGCTAAGATTACTTCCACTCAACAAAGTATCAAGCTATTTTCACAAAAAAGGGAAATTCCTCCCCCTTTTTTTAGGAAAATACAACCGGGTAGGAGTCGGAGCATTTTACTTTTTTCTGAATGACCATGCGCCCGTTTTACTTTACAAAGTCTTGAAACATGGCACTGCTGTAAGTCAATACATCATACCCAGGGACCACATAGGAATGGTGCGAGTTCCAGGCATTTCCATGTCGTCTCGAATTACAAAATCAGCGCCTTTCAGCTTTTTATTCTTCCCACCAATTTCAAGAGTCATCTTGTCGAGTATAAAATCGCCGTGAATTTCGCTTTTAGATGCAAAAATAGCTTTGCCCATTTGTCGAAACATAGTTGAAACAAACGCTTCGCGTATATTCCCCGTCTCGCCGTCCAAGGCTTCGTACATGGATGGATCAGCAAAAAAAAGCTTGGCCCCCTTGCCCGACACATTGTGGTCAGATTTAAAACGAATGATATTTATAAGCCCAATGCGCTCCATTAACTCCAATAATTCATACAGCTTTTCTTTGCCAATACTCCAATCCGTACTTAAAGAGCTGATATTAACGGTAGGGATAGGTGTACTTGCGAGATGACCTATTATCGCATTCATCAGACGGAGATGATTTTCGCTTGTTTGTAAAGAAAAGTAGGGAACATCCACATAAATTGATTTTTCAATGATACCTAGAATCTTTTGTCGGTAGTCGCCCTCTTGAAAAATGGGTCTAAATCCTTCTTTTTTATATTCTTTGAAAAGGGCCATGATGTTGCATGCTTTAAGCGCATTTTCAAAGGAGCTAGGTGAGCTGTTGAAGGGGTCGAATTTAGGTAACTGAGTCCCCTGCTTCAAAAATAAGTACTCTCTAAATGAAAGAAACGGTAAGTCAAGCTTTGGGAAACGACGGCTCAGGTCTGCCGCTCCGCTTCGCAAAATCAAGCTGCTACTATCACTTAACCAGATGCGTCGATTAGGATAACTATCGTAAATAGACTTCACATGCATGCTCCAATCGGGAGCATGGTGCACTTCATCTATAGTTAAACCTTCAAAGCCTTCCGCAAAGGCAGCATCAGCTAAATCACTAAGATGCAATTGGACCATAAGGTGGTTATCTGCTGAGACATATAAATGGTTGGCTTTAGCGCTTTCGCTTAGAAGCATCGTCGTTTTGCCTACTCCACGAGGTCCGACAACGATTCGTCCTCTAGCGCTCTGAATCGAATTTTCTTTTACAAAAGGGCGAAGGTCGTGCGGAAGAAAAGTTCCCATGCGTAGCTGAGTCGATCTTATTTTGTCAATTATATTAGATATCTGCACATTTCGTCCTCCAGTAGGACGATTTTAGCACAACTTGGTTCTTGTGGCGAACGAATTGTAGGGTGGTTGGGTCACTTTAGTCCGGCGCACGCCAGAAAAATGGCTTAAATGGCCATAATGATTCATGAAGTCAGGGATTAGGGGTAGGATGCGGACGCGTATTCGCACTTGCTTTGCATAGTAAATAATTGACAAATACAAACAAAAGAGCGACAAGCTTTTTGCGACTTATCGCGAGTGGGGGCCCTATCTTATGAAAAAAAATTGTGTGACTCGATGCCTGGTGTCGGCTGTTTTTTTGATATTTGGACAAGCTCAAGCCATGGAGGTCCATGGGCAGATTTCGACTCAAGTGGAACAAGAATCTTCTATTGCCCAAGGTGATGTGGCGTCAGAGATTAAAGATCTTAAATCTCAAATTGTTGCCATTGCCCTGGCCAATCAAACCAATTTAAAGAACTCTGAAAATGTGCGTGCTCAATTAGATCCATTGGTGGCAAAGCTAGGTGCTTTAGAGACCAAGACTTTTGAGGAAGAAAAAGCCTTAAAAGTTGGCGTCTGGCAGCAACTTTGGACAGACGATGCCGATGATAAGCGCGCAGACAATTTCTTTCAAAAAGTGGACAGAACCAACACCTACCAAGTGGTTTTTGATGACGGCGTCTTTTATAACGTCTCTGAAATTCAAACTGTTTTAGGGCGCTTTACGGGCTTCTTGCGAGGAAATTACGAGGCCATGGAGCCAAGATTTAATCTTGAATTTACCGATTTGAAGGTAAGAAGGGGTGGCCTAGAAGCATCATCCGAGCAAGGGGGGTTATTTCCATTTGTGGAAGCTGCGAAATTGGGCCAACTCAAGGGTTTGTTTCAATTCCCAGGAGAGCGTCGCTATCCCAATGGACCAGTTGGCGCTAAGGGATATATTGAAACTCTATTTATCGACGAGGAAATTCGAATCGATGTAGGTGCCAATCTAGCCGACGGTGTTAGGGACTTGTTTGTACTTGTCAGAGCTCAGTAACACCTATCTTTGGGAATGGATTATTGAAAACTAGATTTAATCCCTAAGGGTCTTAGGGCGAAGGTACAGAACTGCAAACATATCACGAAACAAATCTTGTGATTCCGGGTGGAATGATGATTAAGGGCGGCTCTCCCATGGGCCGTTAGTTCCAATGACTCGCAATATCAACGAGCATCTGCGCCTCGAGATTATCCCAAAAAATGAAACCCTCAAACATGAACGGGTTAGGTTCCAAGATGGGCTTCGGCAAGTGTAGCAAACTTTGCCAAACCTTTTTTTAGCGTTAGTGTTTTTTGATTGGGCTGATACGAACCGGATGAGCCGAAAACCTTAAGGTTAATTCTAGGGGGAGCTGATGGTAAAACGGCCTAAGTTTAGCTATCCCGAAAAGTCCAAGTCTCTGAATCAAGTTCGGGATGGAAATAGATTTACTCAAAATAACCATTACTCGGTTTTAAGTGGGTCTACGCCGGGTAATTAATGGTCCCTAGATTTTCTCCATTTTCTGGTAGGAGTTTCTCGGCGAAGTGTCTTTAAAAGAAATTCTTCTTTAAAAAGACACTCTCTTTAGGCCAAAGGGGCTGTTGGAGCTGGAGAGCGTTCATGACAGCTTCCCCACCATTTGCTTTCAATTTGGCGAGCATTTCTTGCGCGATTTGATCTGCAGGGATAAGGTACTCCTCGGGAATGCAAATCTCTGCCCGTGCGGATTGACCCGTAAGGGACAGAATAACGGCTCTTCCTGTAAGGACTCGGCCTTTGTTCCTAGACTCCCATTGAAAATGAATGCCTACTGGTAAGGTGCAGTCGGCTCCAAGTTTGCTTAGAATCATTCGCTCTAATTGGACGAGGTAAGAGGTCTCCTCGCAAGCAAGGGTCTTTAGGGAGTCTGCGAGAGGATGCCCAGTAATGGTTTCCAGAGCCAGTGCTCCTTGGGAGGGAGACGGCACAAACCAGGTCGGGTCAATCGGGCGTGCGGTAAAGTTGCTTTTTAAAGAGAGCCGATCCAGACTTGCTTCAGCCAAAATAATGGCATCATAGCCATCCTCTTCAAGCTTTCTGAGTCTTGTATCGACATTGCCGCGCAAAGGAAAAACTTGGATGCTGGAACTCGCCTCTTGTAAGAGAGCTTTTCGTCGTAAGCTTCCAGTTGCAATTTTAAGGGTGCCAAAAAGCTTGAGATCTTGTTGGGTGACGATTTCTTTAGGTATGGAAAGTCTGGCGGAGGCGGATTTCGAAAAAACGATGACGTCATTGGGGGAATGGCGTTTTAAAATTGCCGGGAGCGCAAAGCCTTTAGGGAGTTCGGCTGGGAGGTCTTTTAAGCTGTGAATCCCAAGATCAGCGTGGCCTGCCAGGAGTGCCTCTTCAATCTCGCGAATGAACACTCCTTTGCCGCCGATTTCATGGAGAAAGCGATCTTGTATCCTGTCTCCTGTGGTTTTAATCTCTAGGATAGTGGATTCTCGGCCCAAGGTTGCTAAAAGTTTTTTGACGTGGTGAGCTTGCCATAACGCAAGTTTTGAACCGCGGCTTGCAATGACTGTATTCATTATTTTTCCTTTTCTAAAAACATTTGACGCAAAGCCTCAGTCAACTCAGTTCGTTGACTTAGGGAGGAAGTATCTTGGATGTTTTTGGCAGCTTGTGAGCTTATTTTTCTGGCGGATGCTTCCATCATGCTCGTGAGAGCGAGACGTTGCTCAGAGCTTAATTGACTACAAATTTCTTTGGAGAGGGTTTTTTCCAATTCTTTTAAGAGCAAATCAGTTACGTACTGATGAAAACCAGCAAGGGTTGGTTTTGTGTGAAGCTTGGCTAACCAGTCTTGAAACTCCAAGCTGCATTGATCGATCATAACTTCGGCTTTTTTAGCGGCTTCCTTGCGCTCGACCAAATTCTCATCCACAACTTGCTTTAGGTCGTCAACATCAAATAAATAGATGTCATCAAACAGGCGAATCGCTGGATCGATATCTCTTGGAATAGCGATATCGACCATAAAGAGGACCCTGTGTCCTCGCTTGGGAGCGATAGCTCCCAGCCTTTGTTGCGAGATGATGTACTGAGGGGAAGAGGTCGCTGCAATAACGATATCTGCAGCCATCAGTTCCTGGTCTAACTGATCTAACGCTACGGCTTTGCCGCCGCCGATTTCTGAGGTAATGGCTTTTGCTTTTTCTAGAGTTCGATTGCAGAGAGTGAGGCTCACAGGATTGTAACTGTACGCATATTTGGCAGCGATACGAGCCATTTCTCCGGAGCCGATGATGAGAATCTTAGTTTTTGAAAGATCGTTAAAAATCATTTTAGCGAGATCGAGGGCGGTATGACTAATAGAAACCGTTTTGGAGCCAATAGTAGTTTCACTTCGGATACGTTTATTTACCGCCAGAGCTTCCTGAAAGAGTCGACCAAGAATGGGGCCGAGGCATTTGGTGCTGCGGGCGATTTCCGCAGCATCTTTGATTTGGCCTGTGATTTGGGTTTCTCCAATTACGATGGAATCCAAGCTAGATGTGACCTTCATCATATGATGAACAGCCTCTGCTTCGGCAAAGAAATGGGAGCTTCCCATAATTTTGTCTGCATCTACGGAAGTTTTATTCACAAAAAAAGAAAGAATTTGAGCACCGAGATTATGATCTGAGGCCTCGCTTACGAAAAATAATTCCACGCGATTGCAAGTCGACAGGGCGAGAAGTTCTTGGATCGGAAATGCATTTTTTGTCGCCTGAAGTCGTTCTTGAATGCGGGACTCTTCAATGTAGATCTCTTCTCGGAATTCTACATTCGCACTGCGATGGCTGGCCCCTATATTGTAAATATGATGCTTCATACAAAGCGATCCTACAAAAGGGCATAGAGAGCGACAAATTGGAGTAAAAATCCAATGATAGCCCACTGTGCTTGCAATTTTATAGACTTACCAAGATAGTTGCGGGAAATCATGATGACAAGATACCAGGACCATAAAGCTATGGCCCAAAGGAGTTTGGGGGTGCCAACGTTTCTAGTAGACTCTGTAGCAAACCCAGCTCCACTTACTAAAGCAATGCTAATAAGAATAAAACCACTTATGATGGATCGGTGCAGTAAAGCCGAAAGCAATTCGAGGGAGGGAAGATTTGAGAGAACTTTTAGATTTCTTTGTTTTAAAGATCTTTGTTGCCATAGGTACATGACGGCGATAATAAAACTCACAACTCCTGCCAATTCCCCAAGAACAGCTGCCCCTACATGGAGCGAAAGGAAAAGGGGAGTGTCAGGCGCCAATACATTGGTGCTTTCGCCCTTAATCAGTTCGAAAATAAGTAGAAGAGTCGCAAGAGGTGAGGCTATGGGACCCGCAAATCGTAGCCTAAATTTAGTTTCGGAAATTAAAGCGGAAAAACCAATAAGTCCGGAAAGAAGAATTCCGGCGTGAAGAATCCGTTGGTGTTCCACAAAGTCGATGGCCAAAGTGCCTAATGTGGCCACTGTGGCAATTGCAAGCATGGCGAAAGCTAGGGCCCTAGTCGGACCTTTGTCTCTAATTTCCGTAGCAAAAAGGATCGTTGCAGCCGCGAAGCCCACGAGACCTATTCTGCCAGCATATATGGCCAGATCCATGTTTATCCCTTCTGAGGTGGCGTCTACCTTAACTTGAAATCGGGTAAATTCCCATATGTGTTTTACCAATAAATAGGGTAAGTATCTGAATTGTAAACCCTATACCAAAATTTAAATACCTCTAAACGAATCCTTGCGAAAAGGCCGGCAGTCATAATACCCTCCCATCTGACGGCGGGGGAAAGATGACAGGTTGGTCACCAGATAGTTGGCGTAAAAAGGTTGCTCTTCAGCAACCTAGCTACGCCTGTGGTGAAAAGCTTGATGAGGTCAAAAGAAACCTTTCCTCTTGGCCAGGTCTTGTGAGTGTTCCAGAAATCCAGAGTTTAAAGCAGCATTTTTCTTTGGCAGCTCAAGGCCAGGCCTTCTTGCTTCAAGGAGGCGACTGCGCCGAACGATTCAGGGACTGCACCCCAGAGGTTATTGCTTCCAAGCTTCAGATTCTAAAGCAGATGGCCCTTATCATAGGCTGGGGGCTGGAAAAGCCGGTCATAAAAGTGGGCCGTATCGCCGGACAATACGGAAAGCCGCGCTCTCAGGCGTTCGAATTATGCGCTCAGCAGGAAATACCGGTCTATCGCGGGGACGCTGTGAATGACTTTCATCCAAGTTTTGGCGCAAGGACTCATGATCCAGCCAGGCTGGGATTGGCGTATCAGTTTTCTTCGATGACCCTTAATTTTATGCGAACTTTAAGCAAGCAAGGATTTTCTGATCTTTTAAATTCGAAAACAATTCCATTAGCTCCCTCAGTTCCACACGCTGTTGTTTCCGCCTATCAAAAGACCATGGAGGACATTAAGGGTGCTTTGGGTTTTATGGAGTCCATGGGCGTTGATGCGGCTGCTATTTCCAGTCTTGAGTTCTTTACCTCCCACGAAGGCCTTCTTTTGGATTACGAAGAAGCCTTGACCCGAAGGTCAAACGGCTCTTGGTATGATTTAAGTGCTCATATGCTTTGGATTGGTGAGCGGACGAGATCCCTTGATGGGGCCCATATGGAATTTTTTAGGGGTGTCGCAAATCCCATCGGAATAAAGATCGGCCCTGATTTTTCGGGCTCAGAAGTCGTTAAGATGCTCGATCAACTCAATCCAGATCACGAAGCTGGTAAAGTTGTTTTCATCACGCGTTTTGGTGCAGACAGGGCAGAAGGCATCCATGCGCTCGCCCGCGAGGTTAAAGCCTCTGGCCATCAAGTGGTCTGGAGTTCAGATCCCATGCACGGAAATAGTGAAATGAGCACTTCAGGGAAGAAAACCAGATCCGTTTCTAAGATACTTTCAGAACTGCAAACCACCGTGTTGGCCCTTAATGATCATAGACTTCCCTTGGGTGGGGTTCACTTTGAGCTGACCTCAGACGATGTTACAGAGTGTATTGGTGGTTTGGCGAGGCTTGGACATCAGGATTTAGATTTGCGATATGAAACTTGGTGTGACCCGCGTCTCAATCAAGCCCAGGCATTAGAAATGGCCTTCAGTTTGGTGGATGTTCTTGGCGGAAAGAGCCATCTGGAGTCCACTTTCCCAAAGCTTACCATCAAGAGCTCTCAAACTTCGGCACCCACAGATGTTTTATCCTAAGTCGCTTCTTGAATGAAAAAATGCTGAGCCATCTTTTTGGTAAATGTTTGCAAAGCTAGCCAAGCTCTAAAGAGCAGCCCGGTAAAATGCTTGAGTGTTTGGATTGGGAAAGAAAGCCTCATAGGCCCTCTCTGTAGGCACTGTCAAATCTTTCCTGCTGGGAGTTTTCTAACGGCTCGTTGGTTGGGATTCCAACATCTTCCTATTTTTCTATTCTTCAGGGCTGAAGCAGGTAGGCAAATTGAGTTTCATGAAAGCTCAAGAGAGTGGTGAGAGCGTGATGGAAAAGAAGCCTTCCCGGTGTTAGCCTCATTTTTTTACAAAGTGGATTCCTTTCTCAGGCCCTTCTCAAGTTTAAGAGAGGACTTTAGTTGTGTGATGAAATCACAAGAAAATAAACAAAGAAGTCCTGGAAGACGATTGTAGCGTCGGCTGTTGATGGCGAGTCGTTAGGAAGGTTTTTAAGCCTTCTCAACCTCTTTTAACGGCATATAGAAGAGCTAATTGCAATAAATACGTTCACCGTAAATATTGCAATTATGGTTTTGATATCTATGTCTAAGTACTATACTTCTATCTAAGAATTCGAGTCAGCGTAGGTCCCATAAAAATAACATCATCAAGAAAGTTAGTTCTAAATGGCCTATGAACGCGCACGTCATATTACGGAAATTTTCAATAGCCTTCTGCGCTTTAGTCCTGTCTTAGGCTTTCTGTGCCATCGCCAAGTGGGGAAAAGCACGTTTCTAGCCGCAAATGTAAAAGAGTACTGAACATGAGACGATGTAGAGGAACTTCAATTGGCGGGCCAAGATCCTAAACGCTTTATTAGCTCATATAAAAATTATCCTGGAACTATAGACGAATGCCAATTGGAGCCCAAGCTATTCTTGACCTTAAAAGAGTGGGTTAGTACCCAAAAAAGGCCGGGTCAATTTGTATTAAGTGGCTCTGTAAGATTTACCAGTCGGCAAGCCATCCGGGAGTCTCTTGCAGGGAGAATGGTGATGGCAGAAATGCTGCCGTTCTCTGTAAGCGAGATTCTACAGGAACCCCTTTGCCTTACTATAAATCGCTTGCTTGATCTTAAGAAGTTTTCAAATGACACCTTTCATCACCTAATCCACCCAAAAAGGTCAAAATTTTTTTTAAGTATTTTGACACATACCTGACCAATGGAGGGCTCCCTGGTCTTTGTTTTATTAGAAACCACAAGTTGCAAATTAATGCTTTCAAAGATCTCCATGATCTTATTCTTTCAAGAGATTTACGTCTAGTTTCCGACTTGCGTATACCATTGCCAACCATCAAAAAGCTGCTCAGCTATATTTCTCAGAATATATCCGAGCCCTATAATGCCTCGCAGGTGCGCAGACTTCTTGGATGGGCACCACAAACCCAAAAAAATCTATGGGAAGCGATGGAGTCAATTTTTTTGATACGTCGAATTCAAATGTCTGGAAAAAAAAAGGAATGCTTTTTGCTGGAAGACCAGCTTGAAGAGCTAGTTTACAGCGCCAACAGTGCCGAGTCTTTAAGGCAAGCAGAATCAGCAGTGTATCGGAACATAAGAGGGCAATTTTTTTATTCATTAGATAAGGCTGTCAGCTTTGAGTCGTTTATGACTCGTGATCACGCCCGAGTACCAATTGTGATTCGAGTAGAAAAAGGTGTTCTAGGTATTATTGTCGTCGATACAAATAGACCAAGTCTGTCCCAGACAAGATCCGCTGGTAGTTTTTTGAAAAAAGAAGCCAACTCAAAGATAGTTTTTCTCTCTACGCAACCGATTGCGCCAGAGGTTATCGACGATCGAAGTCTTCTATGTTCTATTGGCAGCGTTATCTAATGGGAGCCATGGGAAACGGGCTAGGATTTTCGCATCGGCTGGTTTGTGTGCTAGATCTTTTTAGTGTCGGGAATTGCCGAAGAATTCTCTGCTCATTATATTTGTCAGGCTCTGATTTTTTGTCGAACGAAGGCGACTTTAAAAAGATGACGCATGAAAGCTCTGAAATCGCCTGTTGAAGAAATAGCTGTTGTGTTAAAAACAGACAGACAGATAAGTTTACATAGTACCTACATGGCAGGAATGTGAAAGCTACTGCACCCAGATATGGGAGTTTTGCCCGTGGCAACCCATCCGCAAACCTAAAGCCGTGCCTTTCCCCTGGAATATCTCAACGAGATGGACTCATTTGCTACAGAATGGCTGTGGTCAGCACTTGTTTTTCGGCAGCATTTGATTCAAACTCAAAATTGATGGATTTCCCTTCTGAGGTATTGACTTTGTCGAAATGATCGCACGAAGTTCGCTTATTTGAAGCTAAAAATGGAAACCAGAAAGTTTATAATGATCAAACGTCTCCAAATACTTTTAGAGCAGCAGGCAAACGTGGACCTTGCATTTCTTTACGGATCCCACGCCGTTCAAAAAGCGAACGCTGAGTCAGATCTCGATATCGCCATCGCTACCAGTGGGGGGCTTACAGTAGATGAAAGACTCGCACTTGCCGAAGCACTGTCCCATGAATTTCACTGTGAGGTGGATCTCGTGGATTTAAGCACCGCCCACGGTGCCCTTCTTCAGGAGATTTTGACACGGGGGATTTGCGTGATAAAGCGGAATCTCCCGCTCTACGACAAACTTATCAAACGGATGCTGATGGAAAAGGAAGATGATTCACGCTTTGCTGCAAAGACAACCAAAGAAAGGATTCATAAATGGCTACACCAAACCAAACCCTAGTCTTTGAAAAGCTAGATTCCATGGTTCGTTGTCTGGAACGTGTGCGAGAAAAGACTCCCACGTCTCTGGCGGAACTAACCGCGGATTTGGATCGCCAAGATATTATCATGATTAACTTGGAGCGAGCCATTCAAGCGAGCGTTGACATTGCCTCGCACATCATTGCATATACTTCGCTTCCAGCGCCCATCACCATGGCAGATAGTTTTGAAAAATTGGCTCATGCAAAAATAATCACCAAAGAAACCGCCGAAAAGATGAAGAAGGCGGTAGGCCTGCGAAACATTCTTGTTCACGAATATCAAAAGATTGATTGGTCCATAATCTGGGCGGTCATCACAACGCACATGATTGATTTTCATTCGTTCGTCGCCGAAATTCAGTCTGCAAAAATGTAGGCTCGCACAGGTGGCGGTTGGGTTACGTAAAGTTCCTGGGTCCTGGCTTGCCAAATGATGGCTCTATTGCGACATTATGTGATTGTTTTCACAAAATACCATGGTAAAATGTGAACCTGGTCACGTTTTACGCTGGTTTAGTGCTTGGAGGGGATATGGAACTCAATCGAAACAGGTACTTAAACGTACTAGAGTCTTGGGCGAAGTCTCAGAAGCCTAAACCACTCCTTCTTTGGGGAGCGCGGCAGGTAGGTAAAACTCACTTGATGCTTAAAGCTGCGGAGCGCTTTTTTGGGGAATATTATTACCTTAATTTTGAACGAGACAAGCAGTTAGCTCTTCTTTTCCGTGAATCACTAGATCCAGAGAAAATCCTCCAGAATCTCACCCTTTACCTGGATAAAGATATAAAACCGGAATCGGCTCTTTTTATTTTTGATGAAATTCAAGAATGTGAGGATGCCTTGAACAGCCTCAAGTACTTTGCGGAATCTCCTCTTGGATTTAAAGTCATGGCAGCTGGCTCTTTGCTTGGGGTTAAGCGAAGTAAAAAGGGCTTCCCGGTTGGAAAAGTTCAATTTTTGGACATCCACCCTTTAAATTTCGTAGAATTTTTAGAGTTTACTGGGCACAAGAAAATGGCTCAGTTTTTGGCGGAAACCAAATTGTGCTCCCCTATGAATGAAGGTATTCATACTAGCCTTTCAAGGCTTCAAAGGGAGTATTGCTGGACTGGCGGCATGCCCGAGGTAGTGGCCGCCTACGCGACCGCCCCTAACAATACAGAGGCGGTTCGGTCGATTCAAAATCAAATTATTCAATCCTACCAGCTAGATTTTGCCAAACATGCGCCCTCTGAGTTAGTATCAAAAATAGGTGCAGTTTTTCAGCAGATTCCCAAGCTTCTGGCAAAAGAAAATAAAAAGTTTTCTTTTACAAGTATAGGTACCCATGCCAGAGCAAGGGACTATTCAGAAGCGCTGCAGTGGCTCATGGATGTGCGCATGGTACACAAAGTTAAAAATATTTCTCAAATCGATCTACCTTTGGAAAGTCATGCCCATGAAGACACCTTTAAAGTTTACCCTCTAGATGTCGGCCTTCTTGGTGCCCTTTTAGAAGTCCCAGCAAAATTGGTACTAGAACAGGAAGGAATTTTTAGTCAATTTAAAGGAGCCTTGGCGGAATGTTTTGTAGCTGAGGAATTGATTTCTTATGGATTTTCTAAACTTTATTACTGGACAAGCTCCGGAAGCGCCGAAGTGGATTTTATCGTTCATCAAGAAACTCAGATCTTGCCTTTGGAAGTTAAGTCCGGAGTTAACTTACGCTCCAAAAGCTTAAGCCTTTTCGGAGAGCGCTATCCTCATTGCAACCTCACTCGACTTTCCACTCGCAACTTTGAGAATAACGGTAGATTTAAAAATTATCCCTTATACAGCCTATCTGTTTTTTCAAACTTTGCCCGCGATGTCACGTCCTAAATTTAGACACGGCTTTCTAAGAATCTTGACAAGACGAAATTTATAGAAGGGTGCGTGAATAAAGGAACTCGATGGTCGCATTGCTTTTCCAGTCAAGGAATCATGTATACCAAGAGTCGATCGTTGTTTCTAACTTTCAACCATGAGTCAGAGGAATTGATTTCTGCATCCCAGGAAAGTAGTCACTTTTTTTGAACAAAGAGGCCCCATTCCATCAGCAATCGAGTGAAGGCCTGGGCTCGGCCCTGGTCCTCCCCTTGCTGTTGAGCCCAAGAAGCAGATCGATCCAGGACGATTTGCTCCTGGTCTGTGTTTCTTAGGGGGACTTTATTTTCTGTTTTTAAAGGAGTCATAGCACGACATAGATCGAGACGTTGCTTCACTAGGCTTAGAATCTCGCTGTCGATGGCGGCGATATTCAAGCGAAGGCAGTTGAGGGTCTTAGGGGCGTCGTCCATTCTAGTCCTCTAGGTTTAAAGCTTTGAGTCGATTGGTTTAGCGGGAATTCAGATGGTTTTCTTAGTAAAGTTTATTTCAGAGATATTCGTGTTAGAAAATTTCCAGCTAGCAAAAGCATTTATAATCTTTCATTTGGTCAATAGGAAGTTTTCCATGCATCCGGCTCCCGGTGGATTTCGCCTCGGGTGTCTTGGAGGATCAAATCAGTTCCATCGACACCTAGTATATGGCTTGGAAGCAAAGGTATTTTGCCGTTAGGGGTGTCTAGAGCAAACGTAGGGATGCCAAAGCCTGAAATTCTACCTCTAAGAAAGATCATGATCTCGAGTCCTTTATTTACGGGGACACGAAGATGCTCGGTGCCCGCGATCATGTGGGCGTGAAAAATATAATAAGGTCGAACTCTGTTTTTAATGAGGGAGCGGCAAAGATGCAACATGGCTTCGGGGGAGTCATTAATGCCTTTTAACAAAACAGCCTGATTGCCAATGGGGATGCCGGCATTGGCAAGGTTAGCTAAGGCGATTTGAGCTTCTTCTGTGACTTCGCTGGCGCAATTGAAATGGGTATTTACCCAGATGGGGTGATACTTCGCAAGGATGCTACAAAGCTTCTTTGTGATTCTATAAGGAAGTGTGACGGGAGTTCTTGTACCAAATCGGATGACCTCCACATGAGGGATTTCCCGGATTCGGGCTAAGAGGCGATCTAGGGCTTCGTCACTCGCAATAAAGGGATCGCCACCTGTAATGAGGACATCACGTATGGCAGGGTTCGATCTGATGTAGGCAATCCCGCGATCGATGATACCACGATTGAAATGGAGTCCCTCTTCGTCATCACGGCGCTTTCTAAAGCAGTACCGGCAATAGACAGGGCAAAGCTGCGCCACACAAAAGGCCACCCTGTCTGGGTAGACATGCACTACTTCTCGCACGGGGGAGTGATCGACCTCACTCAAAGGATCCGGTTTTCCCAGTCGATCGCTCAGTTCTTCAAGGCGGGGAAGGGCCTGAAGTCTTATGGGACAAGAGTCATTTTTGGGGTCCATGAGAGACATGTAGTAGGGCGTTACGCCAGCATGAAATACCGTCTCCAGGTTCTTGAATCCATCACGCTCAGAATCTGAGAGTGGGAGAGTCGTCTGAGCTTGTTCAAGGTTTCTGATCTGTTTGGCCATTTGCCAGCGCCAATTGGTAAATGTAGAAACCGAGACCCCAAAGGCATCCGCCCCTAAAGCAGTCACACTGGAACGCTTGATACCCAAGTTAATAAAGGATTCATCATAGCCGTCCGCATTGCTATCCCTATTCTCATTAGGGACGAGGGAAGGGGCACTGTCGATGTCAAAGTCAGTTTCTTTCATACTCTCTTGCATACTCTCTTGCATACTCTCTTGCATACTCTCTTGCATACTCTCTTGCATACTCTCTTGCATACTCTCTTGCATACTCTCTTGCATACTCTCTTGCATACTCTAGGCTCTTAAAGCATGATTATTTTTTCGATTTTACAGGCGCTTTGATAGATTGCCTCTACGTCATCAGAAGACTCATAAATGCCTGTCACTGTTAAAGACGTATAAGTGCCGTTCGCCGAGGGCTTTAGGATCCGTTCTTCTTTAGAAAAGAGCTTTTCTAGCTCATCGAGCTGGGACGATGGTACAATGAATTTAAAGGTGTAGGGCCCAGGCCAAGTATGATGATCATCTAAAAGTTTTTTAAAACGTTCCCTGTCCATGTCACCTTCTTAATAAGACTCGTGCCGGCAGGATGTAACATAGGAAATGGGGGTTTGTCCAATGGGAGAGCGCGTTATCATCAAGGAAATCATCTTAGGATCGACTTCTAAATATAGAAAAGCACTCCTTGAGGCTTGCGGTGTTTCCTTTCGGGTCGTCGCTTCTGGAGCCGACGAAAAGTCTATAAATTCTGCAAATATCAGAGACTTGAGTCTTGAAAGAGCCCAGCTTAAAGCTGATTTTTTAGCCCCTCTATATCCTTCAGGTTTGATTATTGGAGCCGATCAGACCCTTTCCTTTGAGGGGCAGGGACTGGAAAAAGCTTCTAGCCGTGAGGAGGCATTTCAGAATTTAAAGCGCCTCTCTGGGGCGATTCATTATCTGCATTCCAGCATTTGTCTGGTGAGTGCGGTAGCGGGAGCTTCTAAAACCTTCGGATTTTTGACATGCGATGTTCCTATGCGGATGCGAAACCTCACAGATGCAGAAATAACAGCATATTTAGACCTTGGGGAGTGGCAAGGGGTTGTGGGTTGTTATCAAGCGGAAAACCGCGGATCCCAGTTATTTAATCCCCCTATGGGTGACACCTCTGCCATTATGGGCCTCCCCCAGACCGACCTTTTAAAGCTTTTACGAAGTATTGGTATCAATCCTCTTTTAAATCCTTCAGGACCTTGGGAAGTCGAAGTCTAATCTTCTCGAGGAAGCACGCTCCTCAGAGACCTAAAAACCTAGGAATTGATTTCATCTATGAGGGGGGATAGAGGTTTAGGGCACAAGTCTAAAAGGAGGCAACCCTCACATAGCGGTTTTTGGGCTTTGCATGTGTAGCGACCGTGTAAAATCAGCCAATGATGGGCTCTCGGAAGATAGGTGGAGTCAATCAGCTCGAGAAGTTTGAGTTCTGCCTTTTCGGGGGTGTTTTCATGGTGAAAGCCGAGCCTCTGTCCCACACGGAATACATGGGTATCTACTGCTAGGGTAGGCTCCTGAAAAAGCTCTCCAAGGATGACATTCGCTGTTTTACGGCCGACTCCAGCGAGGGCCTCTAAATCTTGCCGAGTGCTCGGAACTTGGCCCTGATGGTTTTGGAGCAGGGATTTAGACAACTTTACGATATTTTTAGCCTTTGTGGGAGCTAAACCGATCGACTTGATTTGATTTAAAAGGGCAGCTTCCCCATTTTTGACCACTCCCTCTGGGGTAAAGCCAGCACGATAGAGGGGCTCCATGACTTTATTGACCTGTTTGTCGGTGGCTTGGGCAGAGAGCACCACGGAGCAAAGGAGCTGATAAGGGGTGATATAAAAAAGCTCACACCTAGCGTCTGGCATGGCCACTTGAAAACGCAAAAGCACCTGCTCAGCAAATGCTTTCAGGGCTTTCTTCGTGAGAGTCTTGGGTCCTGGGCTAAGAGCCTTACTCGGAGACGGCAATTTTTACATCGCCATAAATCCGGCACTGACATGCAAGGCGCTCGTTAGGGAGGGCTGCCATGGTCTCTAGAAAGTCTTTTTCATCGTCTTGCATCGGACTGATTTTGTCAGCACCTTCTAAAACCTTGATCATACAGGCACCACAAGCTCCGTCTCGGCAGCCGAAAAGGATGGAGGTGTCATGGTCTTCGCACATATCGATGAGAGCATATCCCTCTTTAACATCGAGGTTGAGTTTGTCCGTTGTAATTTCTACTTTTGGCATGGCTTATCCTTAAAGTTGCAAATGCCGCCCTCCCAGCTTCGGGAAAGCATTGGACTATGTCCTACCTTTACCCGCGCTAGGTTTCAACACATTTTACACTTTCCTCCTTGGATGGGAGCTTAAAGACTAGAAAGCCGCAAAAAAATCTAACCTATAGACTCGAATGAGGTCTTTTCATGCAGAAGTTCAGCGAAATCCTGCAGTACGGCCCAAAAAGGGAAAGTAAGTTTAGAAAAAGGGACTTCCCAGATGCCGGTTTTCCAATGGTATCAGGTGAGATTTCTTGCGTTTGGCTGAAAGCATTAAGGCAGCGCAAGTCATAAGAATGTCATTTTCCTTTGTTCAATTTAGGTAAACAGAATGGGTGAACAGGAACTAGACAACGGTCTAGTTTTTTATCAAATAGGCTCCATTATCTGCTCAAGCTTGGATGTAAGTGCCTGATAATACATGGCATAGAGAGGTAGCTGTTTAGGCATAGAACTTGCGTATGGGTATTGAGGGAGCTCTTTGGAAAAGATCTCTCGAAGCTTAAGAATACGGGAGGAGCCAGTCATGAATCGTATGAATCAACTCAAAGCACTTTGTTTCCTATTTTTAGGATGCAATTTATATGATCTTGCAAGAGCGGCAGACATCTTGCCAGTAGGAAGCCTGGATACCACTTCAACCGGCAAAGTGTCAGCGACCAAACTTTTAAAAGCTGGTGAGTTAAAAGGCGCTTCTCAATATGAGGGCGGAGCTCAACTTCTGCCTGCGGATCGAAGTGCTTCCGAGGCGAGTGGCTTAAAGAAGCTCGGGGACCAAAAGTTAATTAAATCTGTCCATCGCATGGGGCTTTTTGTCGGCTATGGAATCACAAATCGTATTGAGTTCAATTTAGGTCTTAGGGGCAGTTCAGAAGCACTTAACAGCAGCCAACGGCGAGACTTCTTACTTGACGGTTCCCGAGAAGGAACCGTCGGCACTGGCGGTGGTTTTGATGGTGTGGTTTTAAGTTCTAAGTTTGATGTATTTTCAATGGATACCTTTAAATTAGCGAGCCTTCTTTTTTACGAGGGAGCTGCAGGTGAAAAGGCTTGGCAAAGTTTTACCAGTTCCGAAAAAGACAAGTATGGCTTCGCCGTACTGGGAAGCTACGCTATTAAGTCTTTAGGACTTCTATCCGCAAATATAGGCTACAGGTCTCGAAAAGCTGAAGAAGTGGGTGCGATCTATATTGGAAATGAGATCTACACAAAACTTTCTGGACTCTACTACATTACTCCTAGAGTAGGCGCTTTTCTCTCATGGGATCGTCGTAGCATACGTGTAGCAGACGAGACCAAACCCCAAGCAAACGGCTACCTTGATTATCGGAGTCAGGTAGAATCAGCGTCAGAAGTAGGCGTTACGGCTTATGTCTATAAAAACTACCGTCTAACAGCCTATGTTGGCGGAAATATTTCCCCTAAATCCACATTAGCAAGTCCTGAGAAAACCTTTGGTCTGTCTCTTGTGATTCCTTTGAAATCTGGAGATTCCGTCTCTTCCGAGGTCGTTCACAAAGCCAAAGTTCCTGAGGCAGAAAGAGATCAACCTTCGAAAGTGGAAGCAGCTCAAGTGCAAGTCCAAGTGGACGCAGTACCAAGTCCATCTAGCCCAGCCCTAAATAAAGTCCCAGCAACGCAGCAGGAATCCAGTGAATACCCAGAAATGGACATGGGCGCAAAGACAGTAGATGAGGGAATTGAATCCACCGATGATTTCTCGGAAGTAAAAAAAGCTGTACAGGCTTCATCTCAAGTCGTGGACCCCATGGCTTCTAAAGAAAATGAGCTCAAAAATATAGAGCAAAAAGAAGCTGACGCGGCGGCGCGTAGCAAAGCCAAAGAGGAAAAGCGCAAACAAGAAGCCGCTAAATTGTATGCTGTTCAACAGAAAAAGAAAGCTGCTTTAGACAGCGAAGTACAATCAAAGGCGGACCGAGCTGCCAGGCCCTATGTTGTGACTGATAAAGATGTTGAATTTAAAGGTATTGACGAGTGACCAAAGCCCGGGTCTAGAAATAGAAAAGACCACCTTTTGAGGTGGTCTTTCCTGAGTGTCAAGCTCGCAAGGAATTAGCAGCCTGCTAGGCCGTCGGTAGTTGTGGCAAAAGTTTTGTCCTGATTGACGGTTCTCACGTCGGAGGTGTTCGTAGCACCTGAACACAATTTCTGAGTTCCGGTTTTGGGGTAAGTTGCTGTTATAACAAATCCGCTGTTTATACTGCCGCCTGAGGGCGCTGCTGCAACATAGCTGTATTTAGCGTTTGTCGCCACCGAATACCCAACTGTCGCCAGAGTGGTACTGTAGGTGTCATTATCCATAAAGTACGCCTGCTGGACAGTAAAGATATCGGTTAAAGTTGATTTCGCCTCTGCAACAATTGCTTTCGCTTTAAATACTTGATACTTAGGCACACCTACCACGCTCAAGATGCCGATGATGGCTACTACTACCATGAGCTCAATCAAGCTAAAGCCTTGGTTACTTTTAAATTTCATGCGATCTCCTTTGATAATTTAGATAAAAATAAACACCCTATACAACTCCATGTCGGCGGGGGGTTTTGAAACTTTAGGGTTTAATTTAGTATTTTTGTTAAAGTCAGTAAAATTAATGGCTTACGATGGGCATGATAAGCTGCCTATCTAGGTTTTTAGGTGAGTTCTAGTGACATGGAAAACTCCAAGGACTCATTTTCAGAGATTAAGTGAGCGGAAAAGGGATGCTGAGGCTTAGAATTTAAACCAATTTCAGCAAATCCTAAAGCGTCTGGTACCCCGAGCCAGGGTTCAATGCACTGAAAGGAATCACTATTTTTACTCCAAAACACGAGATACTTTGCTTGTGCAGAGGTGACCTTGAGTTCCTTTTTAGCTCCTTTGAACTTAAAAGTCGCGGGGCTAGGCACTGGAAAAATGCCATTGGCGAAGTAGGGATGGTCGAGTTTATATCGATCTAGAAGTGGGAATTCGGTTTGTTTGTCAACGCCCCCTTGAGCGCTAACTCTTAAAACAGACGTGGCAGGAAACGTTATTTCGAGATCTTGAGGTTTAAAGTGACTTTCCGAAGTTGTGTCAAAATAAGGGTGAAATCCTGGTGAAACGGGCATTGGAGTGCCAGGAGCTTCCGAGCACCCTAAATGGGTTATTTTCGTTTTAAGATTCAGGGACTTGTTTTCAAGGGTAATTTCATAGTCAATTTTGAAATGCCACGGGAATAAAGACAAGGTGGTTTCAGAAGACAATAATTCCAAATGCACTTGATGAGAGGAGCGGTTTTTTACCGTCCAAGGTAGACCATAGGAAAATCCATGGATAGGCATGGGCCATTCTTTTCCAAAAGCGTTATATCGCCCAGCGATACCTTTTGAAAAGGATCTTCCTGCCACAGGAAATAGAAAAGGGATTCCTCCTGCAGGCCAGCCGCTCCCGGTTGGGGTAAATTCTTCAGTCAATTTTAAGATGTTTTTTCCATCCACACTAAAATTCGAAATAAGTGCGCCTCTAATGGGCAAAACTGTGGCACTCATGCCTTCATGATTTAGAATGATTTCTGACACCTTTAACCCTCCCAAGAATTTATTAGTATATATGGTCTTTAGCTTCTTTTAAAGTCACATTGTTTTGTGCTAATCTTCGGCAAAAGTGATTCTTTCCAAAGACTGCCGAGTAAGTAGTTTTCTAGATGGAGTCGATTGCCCCCCAAGAGGACTTCCGCTATGAAAACAAACACTCCTAAAACAATTTATTTAAAAGACTATAAGCCCACTCCCTTTCAGATTGAGCATGTGGATTTAGAGTTTGATGTTTATGATGCCCACACCCTTGTGACTTCCAAGCTTAGAATCAAAAGGAGAAGCCAACTTCAACAAATATCAAATTTGGAAGATTTAGTACTCAATGGCATCGACTTGGAGTTGGTTTCCATCAAAGTGAATAATCAGGTATGGAAACAGTTTCAAGTGGAAAACGAGACTTTAATCGTTTCTGGCTTGCCTGAATCCTTTATTTTGGAAACGGTTTCCAAAATATTTCCAGCATCTAACAAGAGTTGTGAAGGACTTTATCTTTCTGGGGAAAGCTATTTTACTCAATGCGAAGCTGAGGGATTTCGAAAAATCACTTGGTTTTACGACCGTCCAGATGTGCTTGCTACTTATGTTGTGGGAATTAAGGCTGACGTCAAAAAGTTTCCCAAGCTTTTATCCAATGGCAACCTCGTCAGACAGTCAGATTTGGGGGAAGGTAGGCATTATGTCTGTTGGGAAGACCCTTTTCCTAAGTCTTGCTACTTGTTTGCGCTTGTTGCAGGTAATTTAAGCGTATTGAAAGACCAATGGACCACCAAGAGTGGGAAGCCCGTAGAGCTTGAAGTCTATGCAAAAGAGGCAGACTTATCAAAATGCCATCACGGAATGTTGGCTCTCAAGCAGTCTTTGAAGTGGGATGAAGAGGTCTATGGACTTGAGTGTGACCTTGCCAATTATAAGATTGTTGCTGTCGGGGACTTCAACATGGGAGCCATGGAAAATAAAGGTCTTAATATATTTAATACCAGCGCCATATTGGCGTCTTCTGAGACCACAACCGATGACGCCTTTGATAATGTTCAATCTACCGTTGCCCATGAATACTTTCATAACTGGTCGGGAAACCGCGTGACTTGCCGGGATTGGTTTCAGCTCTGTCTTAAAGAAGGATTTACGGTGTTTAGGCATCAGGAATTTGCTTCAGACACCAATTCTAGATCCGTTCAACGCATCCGAGATGTTTCCGAACTTAGAAACCGCCAGTTTGTAGAAGATGCTGGGCCGATGTCCCATCCGGTAAGACCCAACAGTTTTATTGAAATCAATAATTTCTATACGACAACCATCTATGAAAAAGGAGCCGAGATTTGTCGGATGATCGCCACTGTCCTCGGTCCTGACTTGTTTAGAAAGGGGACCGACCTCTATTTTTCTCGCCATGACGGGGAAGGGGTGACCATAGAAGACTTTTTGAACGCAATATCAGACGGTTCGGGAGTCGATGTCAGGCCCTTTATGGTTTGGTACGAAAAGGCCGGAACACCCATCGTTCGCGTGAGAGAGCATTACGATGCCGCGAGCCAAACCCTTTCCCTTCATTTTTCTCAATTTCTGAAAGACTCCCAAGGGATCGAAAAACCCTGCCAATTCCCTATACCTGTAAAGTTGGGGCTATTAGACCGAGAAGGAACAGTCCTTCCCGTAAATCTTAAAGAGGATTCCGCTGTCCGGTATTTGGATCAAGAAGTGGTTCTATTGCTAAATCAAGAAGCTAAGGAATTTGTATTTCATTCCCTAGCTTCAAAACCTCTTGTTTCAGCATTTAGGGGGTTTTCTGCCCCTGTTGTAGTCGAGTATCCTATGTCACAAGCTGATCTCTTCTCTCTCGTAAAGGTAGATCGTGATTCGTTCCATCGTTGGGATAAAACTCAGCAGGTTTTGATAGATGAAATCCTTTCCTTGAGTGAGGCTTTAAAATTAAAGCCAGAGGGTCAGAAGCTCGAGCCCTCATCTGAGATTCTTGAAGGTCTTTTTAGCATATTGATGGATCCCAACCTAGATTCTCACTTTAGAGCTCTTGCTTTGACGCTTCCCTCATTAGATATTCTTCAGCAACGGGTCAAAGACATCGACTTTAAGCGACTTGCTCGGGCTCGCAAGATCATCATGAAATCTTTTTCTGAAACATATAAAAATCAAATTCTTGGGGTCTATAGATCTGTCACGTCAGATAAAGACTATCAATTCGAGCCCAAACAAGTAGGCGGAAGAGCCATCAAAAATTGTCTTTTAAACTATTTAGGCTGCCTGGACTTAGGGGAGTCTCTAGCTTACGAACAGTTTGATCAGTCCACCAATATGACAGAACGGCTAGGAAGCCTTAAAGTGATTGTGGGCTATAGAATGAAACACATGCAGAAATATTTAGATCTCTTCTTTGAAAGATTTAAACATGATGATCTCGTGTTGGATTCCTGGTTTAGGCTTTTGGCTTCTTCAGATTCCGAAGAGTCTCTAACTACATTGAAATATCTTTTGAATCATCCTCATTACAATCGCCTGAATCCCAACCGAGCAAGAAGTGTGCTTGCTGGATTTTCTCTGACAAATTTGCCCTGGTTCCATGAGGAAAGCGGAAAGGGCTACCGCATGTTTGCAGATGAGCTTCTTTTGATCGATCAAAGCAATCCCCAAATCGCAGCGCGACTTGCTCGAGGATTTGGCCCCTATAAGCGTTGCACCCCGGATGTAAAGGCTAAGGGTCTCGAGGTTCTAAAAGGCATGATAGCCCGTCCAGGCCTTTCTAAGGATTTGTTTGAAGTGATTCAGACCTTGATCGAACGCTAAGGCAAGGTTTTTTGAAACTTTTTGAGATTTTGCAGTCATCGTCTAAGGGGCTACTTAGCAAAAGTGGCCTCAAGATCTAATGGGCTGTGGCATCTTAAAACAAGGCCCCGTGTTTTCAGCGAAAATAATGTAAGGCCTAAAATCCTATTCCCACGATTCGATATTCTATTATGCCTGAATAGGAAGGCTCAATATCGACGGGAAGACCAGCAGATGAACGCCGTTTTGACCATCGTCTTAGAAACTTAGTAGCTGCTTTTGATGATATCAGAAAGTTTGAGGTCAACGGGGGATCTATGGGCAAACATATCGGCAAAAGCGGAAATAGAGCAGGATCAAGTTTGATAAACATTGGGCCAGAGTGAAATCACAACGCCTCGTCCGGTCGGCCGGTGGCTCAAATTAGGTGAAATCGACAGGCTCAACCTGGTCCCCCCCCCTAAGACTAATGATCTAGTCAGCATAAGTTTTTGGTCAACTGGTCTAGCCTCCTTCCCCAAAAAGATTCTTGGCTTCATACTGCACGCCTAGCTCTTGCAATTGTTTATGGGTGCTTATGGGTGTTCTTTTGGCGTATAAGCTAAGGACAGTACATGCTCAAAACTGAAGCGATTCAGTTCCTATCAGACCTTCTTCTACTGATTTCGCACCTAGATGAATTTATGGGGAGGGCGTGCTTTGGGTACTCTTGCCTCCGAAAGTCTGAAAGCTTTGCATCATGCAGCGGCTATTAAAAGTGTCGGATCTTCCACCCGGATTGAGGGCAGCAAGCTAACCGACCGAGAGGTGGAACGCTTGCTTGCCAATTTGGCAATTCAGAAACTTCCCCCCCCCAGAGGAACAGGAGATAGCAGGCTATACTGAAGTCATGGAAACAGTTTTTCAGGCCTGGGTTGATATGCCATTCTCTGCGGGTTTTGAAATGAAAATGTGGCGATAGGAAAAAAGGCAATTAGTAGCCCCAACTCTTAATTTCAATTTAGCGACGGTAGGCAAAAGAAATTCCACACCCAAAGGGAACGGGGCCTAAAGGCCCCGTTTTTGCTCTAGTCCAAGGAACGAGGATTTTTCATAATTAGAATTGCAGCCATGACTTTAGCGAGATAGCTCTTATCAGTTGCATAGCCCTGCCTCACTATCACCCAAGGGTCTCTTGATTTCAGTTCGTCGATTGCTTTTTGCACCCTGCCTTCGCCGCTGTTGTACGCTAAAACCGACAAGTGCCAATCGCTAAATCGCAGCTTGTTACTGAGCAAATAGCGCATTGCGGCATCTGTAGCCAACGCTGGATTGAGTCTTTCATCAACGGTTTCATCGACCTTTAGCCCGAACACCGCCGCTGTCGGCCCAATAAACTGCCAAATTCCTGCACCGTACATTGGATTCTTCCGTTCCTCCAGATTCTTATAACCGGATTCCACAATAGGGATGGCCATAATTTCCTGGGGGACTTGATACTCATGAAACTTTCCCTCAACAATTGAGCGATAGTCTTCCATTCGTTTTAGGGATGAGTTCATGAACTCCCTTCCTTCAGGAGTGCCCAAGTAGCGGTTAAGCTCAATGAGTACTAAGTCATTCACCACGACAGGAAACTCACCAGAGTTTGCTTGCTCTTTCCATATTAGTGCCTGGTCCATAGTCACACGACGATCGCCAACCATACCATTAGAGGCCAAAGCGGTAGCGGCTAAAAGTGAAAACAGTACCCCTCCTACAGTAAAACCAACAGAACCTTTAACTTTCTTTGACAAAAAACTCATTTTTTCAATCCTTCTTTTTAGTAAATTTTGCTCAACCAAAAACCTGACTCCTGTTCTGCAGACAAAAGGCGTCTTTTGGTTAAGTGCGTATTCCGCTACCTCTACTAGGCAGCGCGCATATGTCAATGACTTCACTTTACTTCGGCCGAGCAAAGCTTCATCACAGGCAAACTCTTGTAAATCCTCTAACTGACGAAACCAAAGATACATAAAGGGATTCAAAACGCACACACATCTGAGGCCCAACATGAGGTATATCCAGCGGACATCACCTTGCCTATGGTGCTGAAGTTCATGGGCAATGGAAATCCTGAAATGGAGCGGATGAGCTATCATGGGACTAGGTACCATGATGCCTCTTTGCCCAGGTAACCAGAAAGAAAAAGGTACGGAAACTTGGTCGTGAGCGTAAATAGCCACTTTACCGATTCGTCGTAAAAGGTAGGACTTCCTTCTAAGCCTAAAGAGACCTCTTATTTCTCTCACGAAAACCCTGACCCCAACGCCTAAAATACAGAGACAAAAAATAAGACAAAATAAGGATAATAGGTCGCCATTCAAAGATACTTTCTGACTACCCAAAGCAACGGCTAAATGCCCTCCAGACTCAGGATTAGATAATTGACTTGAAAAGGACTTAAGTGAAGGTGCAGACCAAACTTTAGCTATGGGTTCAAAAAATTCCGAACTTGGCACCAAAGAACTGGCGCCGGTTAAGGTTAATATAAAAAATAAAGCCGAATAGTGAGTGCGAAGCTCATTTTGAGAGGACTGAATTTGACCAAAATAGCCAAGCACTTGAGAGCAAATTCTAAACCCCAAGTAGGCCGCTGCAACGAGGAAGTTTAAAGTCACGTAGGTCGATAGCCACTCGAGAAGAGTCATCGCTCTCTCCCAAAGTTTTCTAGGATTTTTTTCATTTCTGCAAGATCGGCTTCGGAGACCTTGCCAGAGTCGAGAAGTTGTTTGACCAACAAAACAGGAGCTCCTTCGAATACCCTATCCACTACCTCCGTTACGGCGCTAGCCTCATATCCAGACTTAGTAAGAACTGGAATATATACGTGACCTCTTCCTTGTTTTCGAACCTTTAAAATCTCTTTTTGTTCTAGTATACGTAGAATTGTAGAGACGGACGTGTAGGCTAAGTCTCGCCCGTCTGGCAGTTCTTTCATAACATCTGCCACTGTGCCTTCTCCTAATGCCCAAAGAAGACTCATAAGCTCAAATTCTACATCTGTGAGTCGGCGTTCTGATGGATCTAGTTTTTTCATAATGGACCTCTTACTGAAAAGATAACTAAGGTCTTAGTTATTGTCAACTAATTCTTTAGTTTAAACTTTAAGGCGCTGTTTTTACGCCCTTATTTGCAGATTTAAAACTTCAGAAAACAATTTAGAAATCTTAACCTACTAAATAGTCCCGTGGTTCTATAGAATAGGCGGAAGATATCTTATCAGGGCTCTTCAAGTTAAGTAAAACAAGTGTTCCGCTGATAAATGCCACATTTTACTGCCACATTTTACTGCCACATTTT